>NZ_AP018712.1:1135801-1477452 GCF_014701195.1 Tepiditoga spiralis | reverse complement strand
TTTAATTCTTTGTTTTTTTCTTCTATTTTTCCAACATACTCTTGAATAGTATTTTTCCCTATTAAACTTTTTAACATTTTATCCCTCCAATTTTTCCGAGATTATTTTTTGAATTTCTTCCTTATTAAAGATATATCTTTTTGAACACCAATTACAAGTAACCTCTGCTTGTCCTTTTTCTTTTAATTCTTCTAATTCTTCTACATTCAAATGTAATAAAGCTTTAGAAGTTATTTCTTTATTACATGAACATTCAAATTTTGATTCATATACATTTAAATAATCTTTTTCACCAAAAGCATCTAATAAATACTCTAATTTATTATTTTCAGCTATATAAGTTGAAATTGATGGTAAAGATAAGAAAATATTTTCTATTTTTTTAATTTTTTCTTCTTCTAATGTTTGATCAAGTATTTGTAACATAAAACCACCCGCTGACTTTATTCCATCTTTATCCGTTAAAACTCCCAAAGATACTGCAGATGGAACTTGTTCTGAATGATTTAAATACATTGCTATATCTTCGGCAATTTCACCACTTATAATTTCAATATTTGAAGTTACTGGTTCACGTAACCTTAAATCTCTAGTTACATATAACATTCCTTTACCTATAGCTTTTGCTACATCAAATTTTCCTTTTTCATTAATAAAAGTATTTAAATGTTTATTATCAATATAAGCTCTTACCTTAAAATCAGAACCAGATTCAGCCGCAACACTTCCTGCTGGCCCATCACCATTAAAAACAACTGTTACTTTTTCATTTTCACTCATATAACTTCCTAAAAGTAATGAAGCAGTTGCTACTCTTCCTAAAACCACAGAGGATAATGGTGAAAGATCATGAATTTTTTGTAGATATTTAACAATATCTGTTGTATCAAGTGCAACTAATCTAACTCTTCCATTGTAAACCGAAGTTTGATATACTTTTCCCATATTTACCACCTTGTTGTTGTTTTAGTATTAGAAAATTGAGGTACTATATTGTATTTTTTTAATAACTCTCTTTTATCTTCTTTTATATATATTCTTACTATTTGTATTAAATTACTTTCAAGAAGTTTTAATGCTGGATATCTTTCATAAACTTCATCAAATCCAAGTATATCTCCATTTGTATCTTTAATAAATACATCACTTGCTAAAAATTCACTTGGATGTACTACTGAAAGTTTATAAGGTGTATCTATTTTAAACAAATAATCAAAATTATTTAAAATATATGTAATTTCTTCTTTGTCTTCTTTTTTTATATCTTCTTTCATTTTATTTTGTAAATTCTCTTTTATTTTATTTAAAATATTTTGAGCTACAGAAACGCTCACAACCGAAGGATCAACACCTGTCATTGAGAATGGAATTTCTACAATAATCTTCCATAAATCTCTCTTTTTTAATCTATTGATAAGATTGTGTGCATTTGCAATTTTTTCACTATTTTCAACCCATTCTGGAGATACTGGTAAAGACATCAAATTTTCTCCATACAATATATCATAAATTAATTCTATTTCATTAATTATTTTTTCATCTGTAAGCGTAATAAAAGTATCTAAATTTTCCACTCTTTCTTTTAAATGTAATATATCATAAGCATATTTTAATATTTCTTGAAGCATTTGATCTGCTGCTCTTGAAGTTTTATGAAAATAAACATTTTTATACATCATAAATCTTGCAAATAATGAAGAATATATATCATCTATTACCTTTATTGAATAACATATTTTTCCATCTTCAAAAATTTCTGTGTTTCTTATTAATCTATCTACTGCACCCGTTCCAAAATGTCTTGTTCCCGCATAATAAGAATCTCTCAAAACAAAATCAAGTCTATCAGCACCTAAAGGTCCTTGAACTATATTAAAATCTATACTTCCTGTGTATTCTCCTTCATATACTTCAAGTACCATGTTTATTAATTGTTCAATAGATTCTTTAAGATTTTCTTCATTAACTTCTTTGTTTATAGTTAAAGCTAAATCTTTAAAGAAATCATTTTTTGTTCTTGGATCATTTAAATTTTTATACTCTTCTATTATTTCTTCAATTAATTTTGTTTTTAATATCTTTTCTCTATATTCGTCATGACCATCTTTATAACCCATTTTTTTATAAACTGCATCATCAAATTGATGTGAGTATGGGCCATGACCTATATCATGAAGTAATCCTGCCAATCTTAGAATTCTAAATTTTGAATGATTTTCTGGATATATATGTTGAGAATATACTCCAGATAAATGCATAACTCCCAAAGAATGCGAAAATCTCGTATGAGTAGCACTTGGATAAACATACTCTGCACCAGCAAGCTGACTCAAATACCTTAATCTTTGCATTGCTTGAGTATCAGATATCACAATTTCTAAAGGATATAAAAATATTTCTGATTGTATCGGATCACGAGAAACCTTATAATAAAGTTTTTCCATAAATATCTTCTCCTTTTCTTATATTAACATAATTATGGTAAAAAATATCAAGAGAGAATATGCAGCCACTATTAATCCCAAAGCAGCATAATATGCATATTTCCATATTTTTATCGAAGTTTTTGTAAAAGTAACAGGAGTAAGCCAACCAAATGTAAATCCTGCAGCAAGACCTCCTATATGCGCTAAATTATTTATACTTGATACTGTAAAACCTAAAAAAATATTTATTATAATTATTGGTAAAAGAGCTGTACCTACCATTGGTTTTAACATTCTTGGAGTATCATGTCTAAATCCAGAACCAAAAAGCAGTCCAATTAAACCAAAAATCGCACCAGAAGCTCCAACTGATACAGCATTAGGCATCATTAATTGTGTCAATAAATTTCCCATAACACCTGATAAAATATATACTGCAAAATATTTATGTTTTCCATAAACACTTTCAACTATATTACCAAAATAAAAAAGAGCATACATATTAAAAAATATATGTAATAATCCACCATGAACAAACATTGAAGTTATTGTTCTAAACCATTGGCCATTACTAACTAATGGCCCATACTGTGCACCAAATAATAGTAAAGCTCTACTACTTGTTCCCCATAATGCACTAAATCCTCCAAAAATAATCATCAATATAAAAACTACTATATTCATTGTTATCATATAATTTGTAAGTGTTTTTTTCAACTTATTATTCCTCCATTCCATATATTGCACAAGAAGCTGCTCCTAATATTCCTGCATCTTCAACTAAATTAGAAAGTTCTATTTTATATGTATTTTTAAAACTTTTCATAACATACATATCAGTTTTTTCAATAATTGGATTTAATAATTCATTACCAGCTTTACTCATACCTCCACCTAATATTATTTTTTCAGGATTAAAAATATGTATATATCCAGAAATAGCTTTTGCAATTAAGTCTGTTATTTTCTCCACAACATATTTTGAAATAAAGTCTCCATTTTTTGCTTCTTCAAAAACGTGTTTTGATTCTATTTCGTTTATATCTTTTACTCTATTTAGTAAAGAAGAATTATTATGTTTAAGTACAAGTTCTTTTGCCATTCTTGCAACTGATTTAGCAGAAGCATATGATTCTAAACATCCTCTATTTCCACAACCACACATTGGCCCATCAGATGAAACTATTATATGACCAAGCTCTGCTCCTATACCATCCTTTCCAAATAACATTTTTTTATTAATTACAACACCACTTCCAACACCTGTTCCAAAAGTTAAACAAATAAAATCATTACACCCTTTTGCATTTCCATAATACCATTCCCCTAAAGTAAATGCATTAGCATCATTTTCAATAAAAACTTTTTTACCAGTTAATTCATATACTTTTTTACCCAGTTCAAAATCATGCCACTGTGGAAAATTTGGTGAATATCTTACAATTCCATTTTTTCTGTCTATTGAACCCGGAGAACCTATACCTATTGCTTCTACTTTTTCACCCAACATTTTTATAGTTTTAACTATATTTTCAACTATTTTTTCTGATCCTTTTTCAACTTCCGTTGAAGTACTTACTTTCTTTAATATTCCACTTTCATTAACAAGTCCCGCCTTTATTTCTGTACCTCCTAAGTCTATTCCTGCAATTCTCATTATAAAAAACACCTCCAAAAACTATATAAACATATATTCATAATCCTATTATACCTTAAATTTATCATATTTAAAAGTAAAAAGAGCTTTATAAGCTCTTTTTTATATTTTTTTCTATATATTCATTTAATTTATTTATTTTTTCTTTTTGTTCTTTAATAATTTTTTGATTATAATAAATATTGTCATATCCAACTGCAACGCTTCTAGAAAATATTTCTATTGCCTTTTTATCTAATTCAGAAAATTCTGATTCACTATTTAAATAAACTAAATTAATTTTACCCGTTTCTGTTTTAAAATATCCAATATATTCGTTATCATAAAAATAACTTTTATTATTTTTTAATGCCATTTTTATTTTTTCTTTTACTTCATCTTCTAATTTTTTAATTTCTAACACATTATTTTTTTCATATTCTCCACTACAAGCCAAAATTTCATAATTATCTTCATTGTTTTCAAAAACCATACCAGACGTATTTATTATAATACCTTTATTTATTTCTAAAAGATATGATAATTCTTTTAAAAGTTCTGATGCAAAATTTTTTATTGATTTTGATTCAAAAAGTCTAATTGAAGCTTCTATAACTCCACATAAAGCTTTTTTACTATTTTCTATTATTTCAAGTTCTTTATAAGCTCTTAATGCAGCTATTATAGTAGTATACATTTTTTGAACAGTTAACTCTGTTTTTGTTTTATAATCATTTATATCATACTTTGAAACAACCATTTTTTCTGGTGCTTGACCTGGTTGTCCAGTTCTTAAAATAATTCTTACTTTTTTATTTTTTAAATTTTCTCTAATTTGTTTTACTACTTTTAATCCTGTATCTTCTTCTTCCATAATAACATCAAGAAGAACAAGGGCTATATCTTCATTATTATTTAAAATATCTAAAGTTTCTTTTCCACTATAAGCACTAAAACATTGTATTTTTTTATTTTCAAAAATGATATCATTAACCACTAATTTAGTCATTGCATGAATTGAGTGATCATCATCTGCTATTAAAATTTTCCATGGTTTTTCTTCAAGTTTTGGAAAATCATCTTCATCAGAAAAAATTAAATTATCATTCATTTAACCCCCCCTTAGTCTTTAAAACTCCCCTTTATTTTTAATATTTTATCAAAATTATTAAAAAATATTTCAACTAACTTAGGATCAAAATTTTTCCCACTTCCATCTCTTATTATTTTTTTTGCTGTTTCTAAATCCATTGCCTTTCTATACACTCTATCTGAAATCAAAGCATCAAAAACATCTACTATTGAAACAATTCTTCCATATATACTAATCTCTTCTCCTTTTAAACCTAAAGGATAACCACTTCCATCCCACCTTTCATGATGTTCATGTGCTATTGTTGCTGAAATTTGCAAAATATTCCTTTTACTTTTTTTCAATAATTCATAACCAAGTTGAGCATGTGTTTTCATAATTTTAAACTCTTCTTCATTTAATTTCCCCGGTTTTAAAAGGATTTTATCTGGAATCGCAACCTTTCCTACATCATGCATAGGTGCTGCCATTTTTATTTTATTTGCCTCTTCTTCACTTAATCCACACCCTAAAGCTAAAATTTTTGAATATTCTGCAACTCTTCTAACGTGATACCCCGTTTCATTTGATCTTCCTTCAACAACTTCACCCAGAGTATATATTATTTCTTTTTGTGTTTCTTCAATTTCAAGAACAAGATTTAAATTATTAAATAAAGCTACTACTTCAGAATAATACATTTCAATAAATTTTTTATCAATTTCTTTAAGTGGAAAACAATATTCTATATAAAAAACAAAACTATCTCTATATTCATAGTTTAATTTAAAAAATATTTTATTTTCATAAATATATAAATTCTTTTTCATATTTTCAAAAACTTCTATAACTTTTTTATCTTCAATAAAAGTATATGGTTTCCCTAAATAACTTTTAAATTCTCCTATAACTTCAATTAATATATAATTATTGTCTAATCTTATTGCTGAAAAACCATTATTATCTTTAAAACAATTTTTATCTTTTATACAAAGTATTTTATTCATTTCTTTAAAAACAACTTTTATAAAATCATTTATTTTATTCTCTTCAAATATTAATTTTGTAGAATTTATAATATTTTCAAATCCTATTTTATTATAATTTATATCCATAATATCTTTATAAGCTCTTATAGAAGCAATCATAGTAGTATATAGTTTTTTTGAAGTTAATTCTGTTTTTTCTTTATAATCATTTATATCATATTCTTGTATAATACGTTCTTCAGGAGCTTCACCAGGTTGCCCCGTTCTAATTAATAATCTAATATATTTATTTTTCAAAGTTTCTCTAATAAACTTTATTAATTCTAATCCTGAATTTTCTTTTTCCATAACAACATCTATTAATGCTACAGCTATATCATCATTATCTAAAAGAATTTTTCTTGCTTCTGCATTAGAGTAAGCATCTAAAAATTTTAGTTTCTTGTTTTCAAATTTCAAATCTTTTAAAACCATTTTAGTTATAGTATGTACATCTTCATCATCATCTATTATTAAAACTTTCCAATACTTATTTGTATTTACAACCTCGTTTTTTATATCATCTTCAATTTTTAAAAAATCAGTCATTTTTTTCAGCTCCCAACGGTATAAAAATTATAAACTTTGTTCCATTATTACTTTCACAAGTAATATTACCATTAAATTTTTGAGTAACAATATTATAGACAATATTCAAACCTAATCCACTTCCACCTTTTCCTCTTTTAGTAGTATAAAATGGTTCAAATATTTTCTTCATATTCTCTTTTTTTATTCCAATTCCATTATCTTCATAAATAAGCTTTAATTTATTGCCTTTTCTTTCCGCAAAGATATTAATAACTCCACTATTTCTTTTTTCAAATCCATGTAATATTGAATTAATAACAAAATTAGTTATAATTTGAGAAAACAATCCTGGATAACTATTAATAAAAATTTTATCATCAATATCAATATTAATTTTTATATTTTTATGTTTATACTTTGTATGTAAACTTAAAAGAACATCTTCAATATAAGATTTTAAATTGAATCTTCTCTTTTCTTCACTCATCCTATCAACGGCAACATTTTTAAAACTTTTTACTAATTTAGCTGCCTTATTTAAATTAGATTCTGCTATTAAAGAAGATTCTGCTATTATGTTCAAAAATTCTTCAAACTCAGATTTTTTTATTTTATTACTAGCATATTCACTTTTTATTTCTTTACTCTTTTCTTTTATTAAACTAACTGCAGTAAGTGAAATTCCAACTGGTGTATTTATTTCATGGGCTACTCCAGCAACAAGATTACCTAAAGCTGCCATTTTTTCAGTTTCAATTAATTGTGACTGGGCTACTTTTAAATTATTATAAGCTATATTTAAATCTTTATATGTTTTTTGAAGTTCATTTTCAATTTTTATTCTTTTTTTTATTTCAAATTTAAGTTTCAAGTTATTTTGGAAAAATTTAAAGTTTAAGTGTATAATAAAATAAAACAATAACAATAATAAAAAAACATATAAATAAATTAAATTATTTGTATTAATGTAGGTTACTTCTATTTTTCCTAAAAAAACATCATTGTGGTTTATTGAGGTTATAAAATTTTTTTCTCTTGTTATAAATGGAATTTTATTTACTTTTTTTTGTTTTTTATAAATTATATTAGTTGATTCATCATATATTTTAATGTAAGAAACTTTTTTTGAACTTATTATTGTATCAACTATTTTTTTTATGCTTTCATCATCAATAGCCCATAATGAAAGTTCTAAAGTATTTGCATATTGTTTTACCATTTTATTATTTTCATCTATTGAATTTTTTTCATATAAATAAACAAATAAAACATAAAAAAAAATCATAAAAATTAAAACGAATATAATCCATTTTTTCATAAAAAATCGCCTCTAATTTTTTTATTTATTATATTAAAATATATATTTAAATTATAACATTCATTAATTTAATTGTCAATTTAATTCAACTATTATTAAGGAGCGTGCCATAATGATAAGTACTATTATTGTAGCTGCAGGATCTGGTTCAAGAATGAATAAAAGTATACCTAAACAATTTTTAAAAATTAAAAACAAAAGTATTTTAGAAATAACAACAAGTATATTTGAAAATTCAGAATTAATAGACAACATAATAATAGTAGCCAATAAAAAATTTTTTAAAAAAACTGAATTAGAAGTTATTAAATTTAAAAAAGTATTTAAAATCATTCCTGGAGGAAAAACACGTCAAGAAAGTGTTTTTAAAGGCCTAAAAATTTTAAAACAATTAAATCCTTCAATTGTTTTAATTCACGATGTTGCAAGACCATTTATTTCAAATATATTAATCAAAAAATTAATAACAAAAGCCAAAGAAAAAAATAGTGCTATTCCTATTCTAAAAGAAAATTCAACTATTTCTCTTAGTACTAAAAATAAAATAGAAAAGTTTTTGGATAGGAATCAAGTATATCAACATCAAACACCTCAAGCTTTTGACTTCAAAAAACTTTTTGAAGCTTATACAAAATTTGAAAAAAATTTAAGTGATTTTACAGATGATGCTTCCATTTTTTTTGCAAATAAAAATGAGGTATACACTATTGAAGGAGAAAAAAATAATATAAAAATAACAACTAATGAAGATCTTTTATTTGCTAAGTTTTTATATGATTTAAAAAAATAACTTACTTTAAGTAAAAAATATACTCATTTAAACTATTTTCTTTATATATTTTGAAATATATTAATTTATAAAATAAAACATTTTATGTTATAATTAAATTAAGAATATTTTACAAATAAAAACTAAAAGGAGGTGTTTTTATGAGATTAAGTATTGAAGATATAGAAATAAAAATTCCAGATGTTTCTTTTGATAACACATCAGAAATAGACATAAATTCATATGAAGATTGTGTTATACAAGAAAACGCTTATGATATTGTGAATATGGCACTTAAAATCAAAGAAAAAAATAGTAATATATTTGTTGTTGGACCAGTTGGAACAGGAAGACGTGATATGATAAAAAATCTTTTAACTAAAATATCTTTAAAAGAAAAAATCCCTCCAGATATTGCTTATTCCTATAACTTTGAAAACCCCAAAAAGCCTAAAATGCTAAAATTTCCTCATGGAAAAGCAAAAGAATTTAAAAAAAAGTTAGAATTTTTAGTAGAATCTTCTTTTCAAGCTTTAAAAAATGGTATGCAAAGCAATGAATATCTTGAAAAAATGACAGAATTAGAAAAAGAATATATGGATAAAAGAAAACAATTATGGACAGAATTAAAAGAAAAAGCAAAAGAATTAAATTATGTTATTGAATTTACAAATGGTGGAATAGTATCCCTTCCAATTATTGATGGGAAAAAAATAAGTTCAGAAGAATATGAAAAACTTTCCAAAGAAAAGCAAAAAGAGTTTGAAGAAAATTCACCCAAATTAAGAATATTAATAGAAAATGTAATGAACAAAATTGCAACTTTAGATAAAAAATACAGAGAACAATTAAAAAATATGCAAAAATATTGGGCTTCATTTAGTATAAATAAAATTTTTGAAAATATAGAAAAAGAATATGAAAAATATTCAGATATAATAGATTATTTAAAATCTTTAAAAAATGATATATCTATAAATTTTGTAGAAATAACTTCAGATAATGATGATGTAATCAAATACTTCAAAAAAAAATATAGTATAAATATAGTTATTGATAACTATTATCTTCAAGGTTCTCCTGTTGTAGAAGAACTTAGTCCTACATACTCAAGCTTAATTGGAAGAGTTGAATATTATTCAAATATGGGAGCACTTCAAACTGATTTTAGTATGATTAAATCCGGAAGTTTTTACAAAGCAAATGGTGGTTATTTAATTCTAGATGCAGAAAAAGTTTTAAGAAAGCCATTTGTATGGGATGCAATAAAAAGAACTCTTTTACTCGAACAAATAAAAATTGAAAATGTTGAAAGTGCCGAAGGTTATTCTAATATTCAAACACTTGAACCAGAACCACTTTCATTTAATTCTAAAATAATATTAATTGGTGAAGAATGGATATATGATATGTTGAGTGTATATGATAATGATTTTAAAAAATTTTTTACAATAAAAGCTCAATTTGAATATGAAAATAAAATTGATGAATTTTCAATAAATAAATTTTCAACTTTTGTTGCAAAAGTTGTAAAAGAAAAAAACATACAACATTTGACAAAAAAAGCTGTAATAGAACTATTAAAATATTCATGTAGAATAAATTCTAATAATAAAAAGTTTTCATTAAAATATGGAGATATTAAAAATTTAATAATAGAAGCAACTTACTTTGCAGAAAAATATGATCATAGACCTTATACTAATTCAGAAGATATAAAAGAAGCTATAAAGCATCGAGAAAAAATGTTTTCATTTCATAAAAAACATTTTTTTGAAATGATAAAAGATAATATATACAAACTCGATGTTCAAGGAGAAAAAATAGGACAATTAAATGGATTAACTGTAATCCAAACGGTAGATTATACCTTTGGTCATCCAGTAAAAATAACTGCAAAATTTTATAAATCTGATGGTGAAAGAATAATTGATATCCATAGAGCAACTGAAATGAGTGGAAAAATTCATAAAAAATCAACATTCATTTTTGAAAACTTTTTTAAATCAAAATTTAGCAACTTCTTAGAAAATGGATTTACAGCATCATTAAATTTTGAACAAGTATATTCCATGATAGATGGAGATAGTGCTACGCTTGCTGAAACAATAGCTTTAATGTCTGCAATTGGTAATATTCCAATAAAACAAAATATCGCAATAACTGGATCTATGAATCAAAATGGTGAAGTCCAACCAGTTGGAGGATTAATTCAAAAAATAGAAGGATTTTATGATATTTGTAAAATATTAGGTTTTAATGGAAACCAAGGAGTAATTATTCCTTATCAAAACATAAATGATTTAGTATTGAAAGAAGAACTTATGAAAGACTTAGAAGATGAAAAATTTAAAATTTGGACAATAAAACATATTGATGAAGCAGTTGAAATTCTTTCAGGACTTAAACCTGGAAAAGAAACTAAAACCAAAAAATTTACTAAAAATTCTTTTTATTATAATGTAACTGAAGGACTTAAACAACTTTCCTCCAAATCAACAAATAAAAACAAATCTCAAAAAAAGAAATAAAGTATCATTATTACTTTTTTATATATAATAATTAAAAAAACTCAGCTATGCTGAGTTTTTTTATGCGTATATATAATTAAAATGAAATTTATCTAAATTTTTTAATATTTTATCAATAATAAAAAATTAAATCATAATATTTATAAAAAATAAATATTTAATAGAATTTCACAAACTCTTATAATGAAAATGATTAATAATAACATTATAAAAAATATAAAATTTAAATTCACAAATATTATTAGTTAATATGAAATTAATAACATAAAAAAACAAAATAAACGATATAAATTAATCAAAAAAACATTATATTTAGGTAAAAATATTAATTAGTACACTAAAAATAGTTGATTTTCTTTTTTTTTTTGCTATAATATTTATGTAATTAAAGAGAATTGATTAATTAATTTATATAATTAAAATAAAAATTATAATATTAAAATGTTTGTGTGCACAAATATAAATATAAATTAGAGGAGAAATAAAAGTGAAAAAGAGTTTTATAGTACTTATGTTAATTTTAATTATTTTTTTAATTAGTTCATGTACTAAAAGTAATATAAAAAAAGAGATTAAAGAATCTAACATTAAAGAAAAATATTTTACCGAAGAAATTTTTTATACTTTAAATTTCAAACCAATAAAAAGCGATATTTATGATGAAACAGGTAAAATTATTAAAATTAAATATTTTGACAATAATTTTAAATTGATGAATTATAATAAAGTTGGAATTCTTTTATTTTTTTCAAAGAGTAATGAGGCAAAAGGTTATATATCAATAACTATTAAACGAAAGTATGGCGGAAAAATTTCTGACAAACATAAAACAGGAAAATTTAAATTTTTTAATGCTATTTTAGAAAATGCTAAAAATGCCGCCGCTCTTTCTTTGAAAAATAATTTATTAAGTTATGGAATAAGTTTAACAATAGATGAAATATTGAATAGTTTGCATATAAAAAATTTAGGAAAATCTTGGGCTGATAATTATATTATAAGAAAAAAAGATATCGCTGTTTTTTACGCAAAAATAATATGGGCAAATAATTATGGAATCATAAAAACAAGTAATCCTTATACTGATACAATTGAAACAAGATACTGGAAAGAAATATTTAAAACAAATTATAGAGAGTACACTTTTTCTATAAATAAAAATAATATAGAATATGATACAGAAAAAACTGGAAAGTATTCAGAACCAGTAAAGGAAATTGAAGAAAACTCAGGGATTTTTTGGGATTCAACAAAACTTAGAGAAAAAGCTGAATTAAATTATAAAATATATTTAGCAAAAATAGGTTTTATAGGTGAATTACAATGAAAAAATATTTACTTATAATGCTTTTATTTATATCCATAAATAGTTTATCAAATGAAGTATTAAAACCAGAAATTATTTATAATTCAGAAGTTATAACAGAAATTGTATCAATTAATAATAATAAATGTCTATTATCAACGCCAAATGGTTTAAAGATATTTGATTTAAAAACAAAAAAAATATCTGATTTTTTAAAAAATTTAAAGTCTAATATAGCCTTTAATTATTTATCTAATATAAGTTTTGATGGTAAATATTATTATATTAGAGAATATAGTAGTAAAAATTTAACAAGAATATATTTATATTCAATAGATAAAAAGTTATTAAAAACTTTTGAATATAAAACTGGAAATTATTTAATAATGTCTAAAACTGGAAAATATTTATTAAAAAGAGAATTAAATAATTATTCAATAATAAATACTTTGACACAAAAAAAAGTACAAACATTTAAAAATTTAAATATAATACCAAGATTTATAGTTTCTCCAGATAAAAATTTTATAATTTTTTCCGATTATTCATCGAATCCATCAAAAACCTTTTTGTATATATACAACTTAAAAAATGGAAATTTTATAAAGAAAATAACTATAAATGATTTTGTATATTCATTAAATATATTTCCTTACATAAATTTTTATAAAGATGAATTTTATATTTTAGCTAAAGATAATTTATATATATTTAATTTAAAAACATACACCTTAAAAACAAAACTTTTAAAATCAAAAAATAATTTTTGTGCATCTTACTTTGTAAGTAATAATAACATTTATATTCAAAATAATTATGATATTTTAGTTTTTGATAAAAAAAATAAAAAATTAATTAAAAAGTTACGAATAAATAATTATGAAAGTTTATATGATCAAATAATTATTTCTAAAGATGAAAATTATTTAATTGGGATAAAATTCCAAGAAAGTAGAGTTAAATTATATAAATTAAAGTGAATAATAAAAAAATTATCTACTGTATTAAAATATGCTTTAAAAGTAAATTTTGGAAATTTTTATTATACTTTCTATATACATCTCTCTAATTAATCCAATAACAATAAAAAATGGTGATTTAAAATCACCATTTTTATTGTTATAGTTTTAAATTTTATATTTTAATCAACTTCATCAAGATACTTTAACTCTCTGCCAACAAAAACCATCACTACTTTTTTTAATGGTCCATTGAACTCTTTGTTTATAGTTTTTTCATATCTTTTTATTTGATTTACTGCTTCTTTTATCTTTTCTTGATATACTTTTTCTGTATAGTCTTTCTTTTTTATGTATTTTAATTCTATTATTGCATTGTAGGGTACTTCTTCATATCTTTTAAACATTGCTAAGTCTATGTATCCTCCTTCTACTGGATACTCACTTTTAACGTATGCCCAGGGGGTTAAGATTAAATAACTAAACAGTAGCATCTTTATGTGCTTTTCACTAAAGCTTTGAAAGTCTCTGTCTGATAGTTTTTTTAATACATTTTCTATTTCACTTGCCAACGAATTTATATTTCCATCTACTAACAACTTTCTTATTGCTATCTTTATCTTTCCTGTATCTATATAGTTTTTTGCTCTTGTTTCTATCATTTCTAAGAAGTATTCTGAGTATATCTTTTTTATTGAATAGTTTGGTATTTTTAAGTTCATTACAAATCCTTTTGATTCTATTGTTAAAAAGCCTAAATAAAAGAGTAAGGTTTTAACATCGTCTACTTTCATTTTTCTTTCAAGGTTAAAGGCTCTTGTCAACTCTTCTATTTCTGTTTTATCTGTCATCAATATTTCATTTAAAAGGTTTCCTATTGCTTCTTTTTCATTGTCTATATTATTTATTCCAACGATTTCACCAAGTTTAAATAAATTTTGAATCTTTTTATAATCACTTGCTATGTTCATATCTATTACATCTTTTGGTTTTCTCTTCTCTCTGTTGTATTCAGAAATGAAGTATAAGACCATATCGCTGTTGTAAACCTTTTCACTTGCACGTTCATTGAACATGTATCCATTGTAGCTAAACTTCATATCTTGTAAAATATCATCATTTATTTGATACTCTTTGAGAATATCTTTGACTTCACTTTCAGTGAATCCCATCATTTCATTTAATTCTAAGGTTGTTGACATATTTTTTGAGATGTTGAATCCACTAGTTAAACTATCTAAGGTTATTGGTGCTACTCCCGTTATGAATAGTTTATCTATTACGCTTTCTGTTCCTTCTTTTATTACTTCATAAAATTTTCTAACAAAACCTGTTTTACTGACGATATTTTTGAATTCATCGAGTTTAAAACTCAAAAGTTCATTTGCAAAGTGATCGTATTCGTCTATTAATAAGTAGATTTTTGTTTTTAAATTTAGTTCTTTGTATTGATTTATAAAATTATTCAATAAATCAGCAGGTTCTTTTAAATCTATATTTAATTTTATTTTTAAATTATAATGTTTAATAAAAAAATTCAAACTATTAAAAATCTTATTTTTAAATCCATATTTCAACTCTTCTTTACTATCTGTATTCAATCCAGAAAAATTAAATTTTAAAATATGATAACTACTCTTTTTAGGTGTTGGATGTTTTTGTATGTACATGTTTTTAAAGATAGTATCAAACTTGTCTGAATACTTAACATCATAGTATTTACTCATAGTGTCAAGCCACAAACTCTTACCAAACTTTCTTGGTCTTAAAAATGATATATATTTTTCCGGCATATTTTCAAGTACTTCTATATACTTAGTTTTATCTACATAATAATAATTTTCTAATATTAAATCTTCAAAATTTTGAAGTCCATATGGTACTTTCTTCATTTAAATCACCTCTATAAATTATACCTTAAGAAAAAAATATTTCAAAATTTATTTAATTTAAAAATGTATATATACAGTAAAAAACAAATTGATTTATTTTATTCTAAAAGTTGTATACCCTTTATAAAATATTGATTCTATTTTTTCATCATTAAATAATTTTGATAATATTTCATCAATTTTTTTACAGTTTCTTGTTTTTAAGAAAGTAAGAATTTCATGTTGATTCATAGGGTGTCTTTTAATTATACTCAGTATGGCCTCATAATCATCTTTTATCTCACTAAAAAAATTATTTGAAATTAATTGATCTATAGAAATTCCATTTAAAAGTTCAACAGCCATCTTTATATTTTTTTCATCTGGAATTTTAACCCATTCTTCTGCAGGTGGCCTAACTGGTACATTTATATATAATTTATCATATTTAATATCTTTTAATAATTCTTTCATTTTTAATAACTGTTCTTTTGAATCATTTAAACCTTTTACAAGCATTAATTCTATCCATAATTCACCAGTATAATTTTTTGAAAAATTTTTTAAAGTTTCATACATTTCATTGAATTTGATTTTTTGAAAAGGTCTATTTATTTTTTTAAAGCTTTCTTCATCAAAAGCATCAAAAGAAGGTAAAATAATATCAGCATTTTTCATATAATCTGAAAGTAAAGACCCATTTGTAATTAACGCCACAGGTTTTTTAGTAAGTTGTTTTATACTATTTATTAGTTCTCCTAATTTTGAATATAGTGTAGGTTCTCCTTCACCAACTATTGTTATAACATCAAAACTTATATCTTCTTTTAAGTAATTTTTTAATTCATTTACTATATCATTTACTTTGAAAAATTCTTGTTTTTCAATAGTCATATGTTTTGTTCTTCCAAGTTGGCAATAAATACAAGAATAACTACAATATCCTTTAGGAATTGGACTAATTCCTAAAGAAATGCCCATTCTTCTTGAAGGTACAGGGCCATATACATATTTATATATCATAGGAAATTCCTCCAAAAAAATCCCCTTCTATGGAAGGGGATTAATTTATTTTTTCATTTTAATTAAAGCTAATTCTGCAGCAGCAGGTATCGGATAAGTTGTTGGAGCAGCTGTTAATAATGGATGAGTTCCTATTTGCATATTGAATAAATCATTTACAGTTGCATTCATTTGAATTGCAAGACTGATAACGTTGATCATTTCACCAACACCTTTACCACCAGCCATTTGAGCACCAAGTACAATTCCACTATCTTTACTAAAGATTAATTTTACCTTTGTTTTAGTAGCATCTGCAAATTTACCAGGATGTCTATCAAAAGTTTCAACAGTAACTGAATCAACAACAAATCCTTCTTGATTAGCTATTTTTTCATTTACTCCAGCAGCACCAAAAGCAATGCTGCCTATTAAAGTTGAATAAACGCTTAATGATCCTTTATTTCTTCTAATAGCTCTTAAACAGCAAAGATTTGAAGCTGCAATTCTTGCATCATAAACAGCAGCTGAAGCAAGCATTAATTTACTTGATTTTCCTGTAAACATATCTGTATGCTGTGCACAATCTCCAACAGCAAAAATATCAGGTTCTGTTGTTCTCATATAAGCATCTGTTTTTATAAATCCATATTTTGTTAATTGAAGATTGAATTTTTCTGCAAGAGATACATTTGGTCTATATCCTGTTGAAAATACGACAGCATCTGCTTTTATTTCTTCTCCATTTTCAAGAATTACTTTTTCTACTTTTCCGTTTCCTACAATTTCTTTTGCTTTCATTGAGGTTAAAACTTTAATACCATCTTTTTTAAGTTCTTCTTTTGCTATTGTTCCAAATTCTGTATCAAAAGATAAGTATAATAAATCAGGTAAAGCTTCAATTAAGGTAACATTTTTTCCAGATTTTTTGATTTCATCAGCTACTTCAACACCAATGAATCCACCACCAAGGATAACAACATCTTTTAATCCTTCTAATTTCTTTTTCATTTCTTTTAAGTATTCAGCATTTTTAGGTACATTGAATGTGTTTTCTAAATCATGTCCTGGAATAGGCGGAACAAATGGTGTAGAACCTGTTGCTATTATTAATTTATCATATTCAAATTCTTTTCCACCTTTTGTTATAACTTTTTTTACTTTTGAATCTCCATCTATTACTTCATCGATTAATAGATCAACATTTTGTGCTTTAAACTTTGCTTCTATTCCCATTGCATCATTCTCAACAGTTCCAAGTGTACTAAATGTATAAGGAATTCCACAAGGTACTAATTCCATTTCAGTTTTTTTAATTACTAAGATCTTTTTATCTTTGTATAATTTTCTTGAAGACATAGCTGCTATTAATCCTGCGGCACTTCCACCAATCACTACTATATCGTACTTCATAAAAACACCTCCAAATGTGAAATTAATAACTTTATTGTTTACAACCCACCATATAGATTATACCATACATATGGCAGGTTTAGTTTCAATATCTTTCATTATATTTTATTTTTTTATTTCTTTTTTATGTATTTTTTAAAAATTATTTTTTCCAAAACCTTTTGCATTACGACCCATTCCTCTACCTCTTCCAGATCCAGATCTTAAAGATGGATTTTCAGAGTTTGGTCTTATAACTTCTTTAGGACATGCATCAAAACATTTTCCACATTTTATACAGATATTTTGATCAATATAAGGGAATCCATTGTCTTTTATTTTTATAGCATTTTCAGGACAACTTTTAACACAAGCTAAACATTTTGAACATTCTATTTCATTTATCCAAGGCATTATAACATCTCCTTAATTTTATTTAAGGCTTTTTCTATGATATCGGTATCAACAAGTATAGGTTTGTAGTTTTTTTCTTTTAATTTTAACATAGACATCTTTCCCATATTTTTAGCAACCCACACTTCACAATCACCAACTATTTCTAATATTTCTTCAACTTTTGCATGTTTGTGTTCTTTTACTAAAGGATTTATTCTTCTTTCTATTTCAGTAAAATTTCCATTTTCATATTCAAAAATTATATATTCATTTGAATGACCAAAATGACCTTTATTTATAAATCCATTTTCATTTAATCCAATTACAATTTTCAATCTTATCATCCTTTTGGTGTAGTTATCTTTTCTAAAGTTCCATTAAGATAAGCATTTATATTTTCTTCAACTGTTCCATTTTTTTGTGTATAAGTTTCAATTTGTGCAACTTGAGCTGCACCATAAGCATTTTGACCAAGTGCAGGAGCTACAATAACCTTTACTCCTTTTTCTGCAAATAATTGAATAGCTTTTGGACCAGCACCATGAGCTCCAAGTTCTTCTGGAGTTATAAATTCATATTGTTTTGTTTCAGTATCATAGATTACATAAACTGCACCTCTTGCAAATCTATCGTCAACCATAGCATTTGCAGAAGATGATTTTGCTGAAAGTCCTATTTTCATAGTTATCACTCCTATACTTTTAAAATTTTTTTATATATTTCTTTTATTGCATCTGTTGCAGGACAATCATATTTTACAACTGGTTCTCCATTTACAACAGCATTTACAACAGTTTTATCAAAAGGTATCTTCCCAAATATTTCTATATTTTCACTTTTTGAAAATTTTTCGATTTCATTACTTATTTTATTGTTTATATCATATTTATTTATTACTATTGAAAAATTTCTTTTGAAATGTTTTACCGTATCTACAATCCTTTTTAAATCGTGTACACCAGATTGTGTTGGTTCAGTTACTATTATTACATAATTTACTCCAGCAATAGAAGATGTTGCTGGGCATCCTATACCTGGTGCACCATCTATTAAAATATAATTATTATCTTCTTTTTCTGCTATTTCAATTGCTTTTTTTCTAACTTCTGCAACGAGTCCACCTGAGGTTTCTTCACCCGGTTCTAAGTTTGCATGTATAACTGCTATATCTGAATGTGAAACATAATATTCTCCACTTCTATTATCTAATAGTTCTATTGCATTTTCAGGACAGTTTATAACACATCTATTACACCCTTCACAAGCAAAAGGATCTACGGAGTATAAATTTTTATCTTTTTCTTTATATATAGCTTCAAATCTACAAACATTTTTACATATTCCACAACCAGAACACTTTTCATGATTGATAAAAGCTTTTTTTCCACCATAATAATCATAAACTTTTTCTGTTTTTGGATTTAATATTAACGATAAATTTGAAGCATCAACATCACAATCAGCAGCAACATGATTTTTAAATAGAACACTTAATGAACCAGTAAGTGTTGTTTTACCAGTTCCACCTTTTCCACTTACAACAGCTATTTGTTTAATCATTTTGCCACCTTCTTTACTATATCTTCAAATAAACTATGATACTTTGGAAACTTATCAGTTATTAAAGTTCCATTTGAATATTCAACAGCTATTTGCCTATCAAAAGGAATTTTAGCAAGTATATCTATATTATTTTTTAAAGCAAATTCTTCTATATCTTTAAATTTTTCATCATATCTATTTATAACTATTCCACATTTAATTTTCATTTCATTTACAACTTCATGGGCTATTTTTAAGTCATGCAATCCAAATGGTGTAGATTCAGTAACTAAGATAGCATAATCCATATCTCTTAATGTTTCTACAACTGGGCAAGAAGCGCCAGGCGGAGAATCTAAAATTATAAAATCACTTTTTTCAAAGTTTAACTTTAGCTCTCTTATAACTCTTACACCAGACGGTTCCCCTATATTTAAAATTCCTTCACCAAAAGAAATATCTTTATTTTTATCTTTTCCAAATCTTATTATTCCCATGCTCTTTTCTTTTTCTGTTATAGCATTTACCGGACAAACATCTTTACAAGTACCACAGCCATGACAAAGTGATTCAAAAACAACAGTTCCTGTTGGGAATGCAGAAATCGCGCCAAATTGGCAGCTTTGAGCACACTTTCCACAATGAATACAAACATCATTGTTTACAACTGGTATTAAAGTTTTTACTTCTCTCTCTTTGGTATAATTTATATCAAAAAATATATGAGAATTTGGTTCTTCAACATCACAATCAAAAAGTTGTACAGTATTACTTTTGGAAATAACGTTAGAAAAATTTGTGGAAACTAATGTTTTTCCAGTTCCACCTTTTCCACTTAATACAGCAATTTTCATTTTTTCCTCCTAAAAAAGGCGTTCTAAGAACGCCTTATTTTTCTAATCTTTCATTGATTCTTTTTAATTCTTCTTCAAGATATTTTTTTTCTTCTTCAAGATATTCTTTTTCTGTTTCAAATCTATATCCAAAACCTCTTCCATATCCAGATGCATTGTTATAATTTCTAAAACCTCTTCCAAAACCTCTGCCTCTACCATATCCAGTTCCAGCATTTCTACCAAAACCTCTACCGTATCCAGAACCAAAACCTCTCCTTTCAAATCTTGTACTACAGTTTACTCCTGTTCCATTTGGTCCAGTTCCATCTCTAAATGGCATAACATTTCACCTCCCATAAAATTTTAGTCTACACTTAAATTATATATAAAAAAAATATATATGTCAATTTTTAAAAAATAAAGATAATGCTAAATTTATTATTTTAATCAAATATAATTACTTATAATTATATTTATATAAAGTTTTTTGCTATATAAAAAAAATATATAGTTATGGTATAATAAGGTATAAATTCTTTTAGTGAGGTGAAATATTGTGAAAAAATTAGGAATACCTTTAATAACTAACGAAGGTGAAAACTCAGTAATAAGTGAACATTTTGGACATGCTCCATACTTTGGATTTGTGAAAATTGATGGTTCTAATTATGAAGTTGAAGTTATTAAAAATCCAATGGAAGAACATGGACCTGGAGATATACCAAATTATATGAAAGAAAACGATGTAAATGTTATGATTGTAAGAGGAATTGGTGGAAGAGCAATAGACTTCTTTAATAGTTTAGGTATTGAAGTTTATAGAGGTGCTGCTGGAACTATAAAAGATTTAGTAAATGCTTATTTAAAAGATGAAATTGAAGATAAAGAATATGAAGTAAAAGAAAAACATCATCATCATTAAAAAAAACGACGCTAAGCGTCGTTTTTTTTAATCTACTTTTGAAATTATTAATTTTATGGATTTTATACCTTCACTTGAATCAAGTTTAAACATTTCATTTAAAGCATTCATCAATCTATTTTTTATAAGAGGAATTTTTTCTTTGTTTGTAAAATCATTTGTCTTATACATTGAAAAAATAAATCTTAAATTTTCAAAAACTTCTGTATAATTATTATTTATAATTGATTTAGCTTTCTCACTTCCAACAACTAGTGTATAATTTTTTACATAAACTTTATTTTTTAAACCTATTCTTATAGGATATTCAGAAGAAATTATTGGAACATTTATATTCATGTCTCTTTTTATATAAGTTATTTTTGGATTTAATGTTCCATAATACTTTTCTTCGGTAAAACCTAAAAATTCTGGTTTATAAGGATTTTTTAATGAGTAAACTGATATCCTACCATCTTTAAACTTTGTAAATAAAAACTTTGTATTTACTTTTAATGATTCTATATCCATTAATTCTAAGTTCTTTTTTAGAGTAGCATTAATAGGTGAATGAAAATCAATTATTGATATTCCAGATTTTTCCCTCAATATATAAAGATAATTATTATTTTCAGATATTGTTCTAACTTTTCCAGATAAATTTATAGTTTTTATTAATTTTGGATTTTTAGTATCCAAAACAGAATATATTAATAATTTATTATCTTTTGACATATAAGTATATTTTTTTTGAGATAAAAGAGTTCTAAAATTTATTGATGAAAAATTAGTTAAATTACCATCACTGGCAATTATTTTTAATGTATAATCAGTTCCAGGCTTTAAATTACTATATTGAAAGTTTATACTTGAAATATCTTTTGCAATTTGTATTTCTTTTCCATTAGTAGTTAAAAATAAATCATATTTTAATTTATCTCCATTTGGATCTTTGCAACTCCATACAAAGAAAAAATTTGATGAAGCTTTTATGGCTTCTCCATTTTCAGGAGATAAAATAATTGGTTTATTTGGTTTTGTATTTACATTAACTTTTAACTCATCAGAGTATTTATATAAATAATTATTTTTTATTACAGAAAATTTTAAAGAAGTATTTTTATCCAAATTTCTAAACCAAACAACGTTTTTTGTACTTTCGTTTATTTTTTTATAAATTCCATTTTTCAATTCATAAACTAAATATTTATCAAAATTTTCAGGTAAAGTTATTTTTAAATCTTTATTCAACCATTCTTCTTTTATATCATATTTTATAGTACTTTTAATAGGGTTTAATTCAATTGATTTATTTTCATTTAAATTTACTTCTTTTTCCGTATAATAATACTTTATATTATTATCATCTGTAATAAAAAATTTTACTTTATATGTACCTTCAGGTATATTTAATAATTTAATATCTTCATTCAATTTAAATTCTGTAGATATTTTATTTTTTCCTTCAAGATTTATAAAAACTCTATTAAAACTTTCTTCTACATTTATTTTCGAAAGGTTGTACTTTACTGTAAGTGTATACTTTTTAACACTAAATATATTAATTAAGATTAATATTAGAGTTATTCCTATTAAAATTCCAGCTGCAGAAAAAATCAATATTTTTTTATTCTTTTGAGCTGTTTCTTCGTTTAGTGTTTTATTATTTTCTAATAACTCATTAAATTCGTTTTTTTCTTCCATAGGGCACACCTCCACATTTTAAAAATCCCATATCATTATACCATATATTTATAGAATATAGAGGTTAATTATTTAAATATAATTTAATTTACTTTTTTATATTTTGAAAAGCACTAAATATTATTTCATGCAAAGTATTTTTGTCATTTATATATAAGGATAAAAAAATAGAGTACAATATAGTTTTGTTATTTACAAGTTTTCTACTGGAAATTTTATTGGTAAAATCATCAACAAATACTCTCAATTCTTTTTTTAACTTTGATAATATTAATTCACGAGATTTTTCATCTAATTCTGGTATAGTATTTTCTGATATTACTATTAAAAGTTCATAATTTTTATAATCATGAATAAAATAAATTCTTCCTAATTTTCCAACTTTATTATCTTTAATTAAAGAGAAATCTATTGTTTTTAAGTAGTCTAATTTTATTTTATGATTTACATGATTTACTCCAATAAAAATATTTTCTTCAAGTTCATCTACATTTAGTATATTTTTTAGCACATGTTCTCGTATTAAATTTCTTACCTTTAAGACTGTATTATATGAAACATTTAAATCCTTAGATATTTTTTTTAATACAGTCCCTTCTGATAATGCCTCTAAAATTTTTAAAAATTTTAGAGGTTTTATTCTAAAATTTTCAAATATACTCCCTTTATATTTACTCCATTCTCTTCTACAACTTTTGCACTTATAGTGATTTCTTCTAATTACATAATATTCAGTACTTCCACAATAAGGACATTTTTCTTTTGTTTTTAATAAACCTACATTTTTTAAAAACAATTCAGCATCTTCATCATTTTTTAAATGTTTTATTAATAATCCCATAACTCTCACCTCAATTATATTGTATCATATTAATTATGTATTAAAAAACTGCCACTAAAAATTATTTTTTTTGAAACACAAATGAAAAAATAAAGGTTTATATTATATATGAAATAAAAAAGTATTTATCATTTGCCACCAACGAATGATAAAAAGTTTAAGGAGGTAGTTGAGTTGAGATTAAACAAAAAAACATCTTATTTAATCATTACTCTTTTTGCAGTTTTAACAGTTTTTTTTGGATATCAAGCTTCTAAAATAGAAGTTTCAGATGACATAAAAACTTATGTTCCTAAAAATGATCCCGAGAAGTTAATTTATGATGATGTTTCAGAAAAATTTGGTTTGAATACGTTGATACTTGCTGGAGTTAGTTTTGATGATGTATCAAAACATATGAATTTGATTGATAAAGTAACTGAAGAATTAAAAAATACAGAAGGTGTAGATAATGTTATTTCTGTTGTAAATGCGCCAAGAATAAATGCAACGGACGATGGAGATATTTCTGTAGGTAATTTAAAATCTTCTTTTAACTTTTCAAATTATGATGTAAAAAAGATGAAAGAAATACTTTTAAATGACAGCATGTTAAAAGGAAAATTTGTTTCGAGTGATGGAAAAGCATCTTTGATTATAATTGGTTTAAAAAACAATGCAGATACAAGACTCGCAGCTAAAAATATAAGAAAGATTTTTGATAATAATAAATTAAATTATCATCTTTTAGGAACACCAACTGCTGATATTGAAATTGAAAACTTAGTAAAGAAAAATATTGAAAAATTAGTTCCAATAGTTACTTTACTTGTTGCATTTGTTTTATTCTTAAGTTTTAGAACTTTAACAGGAGTTATACTTCCAATAATGTCTGTTTTACTTGCTGATATTTGGACAGTTGGAGTTATGGTTTTATTTAATGTTATGTTTAATACAACAACTGCAGCTGTACCAATTGCAATTGTTGGAATAGGAACAGCTTATGCAATACACGTAATAAACAAATATTATGAAGAAGCGCAAAAAGGAATTTCAAAGGCTGATGCTGTAAATGAAACTTTAAAACACGTTGGTGGTGCTGTTGTTTTAAGTGCATTGACAACAATTGCTGGGTTCTTATCCCTCTTAACTGCAGATTTAAGACCTGTTTGGCAATTAGGAATATTTACATCAACAGGTATAGCAATATCTTTATTAAGTGCAACACTTTTAGTTCCTGCAATTTTAATGATTATACAGCCTTCTCCTAAAAACAATTCGAATGAAGAAGGAGAAAGCAAATGGCTTAGAAAAACAACTGAATTTTTAGTACACAATAGAGTATTATCATTTTCAATAGTTGGAGTAATAATTTTTATTATGATTTTATTTATTCCAAATATTAAAACAGATGTACAAATGGAAAATTATTTGAATCCAAATACTGAGTTCGTTCAAAGTTCAAACTTTTTAAGAGATAACTTTGGTGGAAATGATTATTTATTTTTAGACTTTAAAGCAAAAGGCAAAAATACATTTAGAGATTTTTATTTTAATAGATCAATAAGAGATTTTGAAAACTATGCAAAAACCTTTGATATTGCTACACAATCTACAAGCGTTGGAGACGTTGTGGCAAAATTAACCGAAGGATTTACTGGAGTTGAATATATACCAGGTTCTAATGATGCTTTGGAACAAAATTATATGTTAATTGAAGGAAGTGAAGGAATAGATAAAGTTTTAAAAGCTGATGAAAATGAATCTATTTCTCAAATAATGGTTAATACAAAGAGTTTTAGTAAAGTAAAAGAATCCGAATTGAAGATTAAAGATTTCATAAACTCTCAAATAATAAAAAGTTATAAAATAGAAGATTTTGATACAAACAATGATGAACATTTAAAAGCTTATAATCATGAAATAAGACAATTTATAGAATCAAGAAGAGGAACTTATAATGAAAAAGTATTAAATGATTTTGTAAATATAAAAAATATGAGTGATGAAGAACTACTAAAAAGTACAGACAATAAAACTTTATTCAATATGTTCAATACTTATTTGAAAATCAATGAATTAGATGAAATTGATTATCAAACCTTTGAAAATGTTTATAATAAAAAAAGTTCTAATGAAGATTTAAATGAATACTTTGAATATTTTGTTATGGATAATGTTGATCAAATGAGAGCAAAACTTGCTATAAAAAAATTAGAAAAAGATAATTTAAAATTGAATTCAAAATATTTAATTGAATTAGCACAATATGTGAATGATACACAAGTACCAGTAATTGGCGGAGATAGAAAAATAGTATTCAACATTACAGGTATACCTGTAATAGCAAATAAAGTAAATGATATGATCTTTGACAATCAAATGAAAAGTATGATTCTTGCTTATATCTTAGTATTTGTATTATTTATTTTACAGATGAAGTCTGTTACTCTTGGATTATTCTCATTGATTCCTATTACTTTAACAATAATTGCAAACTTTGGATTTATGGGAATAACAGGAATTGCATTGAATGCAGCAACGGTAACAATAGCTTCTATTACAATAGGTGCTGGTATAGATTATACAATTCATTACATAACAAGATTTAAAAAAGAATATAAATTGAGTAGTAATAAGTTTGAATCTGCAGTAAAAACATCAGCAACAGCTGGTAGAGCAATAATAATAAATTCATTGGCAGTAGTTTTAGGATTTATGGCATTTGGTTTTTCTAGTATAGGAATTTTAAAAGATTTTGGAATACTAACAGCAGTAGCAATGATAATAGCACCAATTTTAACCTTAACAATATTCCCAATGGCTATGACAATGCTTAGCGACAAGGTTTTAGGAAAATTAACAAAAAAGAGTATTTTAAACAAAAAAGCAAAAGAAAACGCATAAGGAGGAATTTAAATGAAAAAAGTAGTTTTAACTCTATCATTATTATTAGTTTTGGCAGTATCTATGTTTTCAATTACAGGAAAAGAAGTATTAGACAAGGTAAAAGATGTACACGATAACTTTAAAAATGAAAAATCATTAGTTTCAATGAACTTAGTTGATGCAAATGGAAACTCAAGAGAAAGAATTTTTGATATGTACTTAATGAAAAAAGGTGAAGATACATTAGCAATGGTAAGATTTAATAAACCATCAGAAGTTAAAAGAATAACTCTTTTAACTTTATCAGATGATGAAATTTATCTTTATATGCCAGCATACAGAAAAACAAAAAGAATATCTGGTGGAGCAAAAAATGGTAATTTCGTTGGTTCTGATTTGAAGTTCAGTGATATATCTCTTCTTTATAATGAACAATCTGGATCTTATAAAGCAAATTTGTTAGAAGAAAAAGATAAAATGTATAAAGTTGAAATACTTCCTGAAGATAAAGATTCTGATTATGGAAGAATAGTTGCAGAAATTCAAAAAGAAAATATGTTAATAACGAAAGTAGAATTTTATAATTTAAAAAACGAACATATAAAAACAATGGTATTTTCAAATATAAAAAACTTTGATGGACATGTACTTGCAACTCATATAGAATTAAAAGATTTAAAAGCAAAACATTCAACAATACTCGATATAAAAACAGTAGATTTTGATCTACCATTTACAGCAAAATTCTTTAACAAAATGAGTATTTCAAAACCAGTATTAAAATATAGATGAGGAGGAAAAGAATATGAAAAAAATAGTATCTTTAATATTAGTATTGACTTCAGTTCTTGTTATGTTTGGTTTTAATGGTGACTTAGAATATCTTTATGGCTATGATATTTCAAAAGATGCTTCAACATCATTTCAAGGAATTAAATCTAATATAGTATTAGAAAATGATACAGGAAACATTTATTATAAACTTTCAATGGATTTCTTTTCATTGAATGCAGGTAAAATTCCATCGGATTTAAATGTAACTTCAAATATTCCAGAAGAATTAAAACCATTTGCATCTTTAACTAACTATGGTGTTCCAGCAGTACCATACTTTTTATACAATATAAATGAAGCATTTGCAGATATATATACAGATAATTTTACAATAAGAGCAGGAAGATTCGTACCTCAAAGTGGAAGTTCAACTTTTTATAGTCCATCTGTATTGATTGCTGAAAAAGATATGATAAATCCATTTGAAACAATGAAAACTATGGCAATAGATGGTGCTATGATCAGTGGAGATATTGGAGATATAAATGCAAACTTAATTATTGCCCCAAAAACATACGATGATATTCCATCATTATACTATCCAGTAATTACAGAAAAAACAGTAACAGAATTCAATACAACTGTTTCTGAAGAATTTTCAAAAGAAATAGCAAGTACAGTGAAAGAAAGTATTTTATATACATTAAATGCAAATAATGCAACAAAACCATTAGCTTCATTACCAATAAACGTAAATATAGATGCAAAATATAATATGAACAATGAAGAATATTCAAATGAAGATGTAGATAAACTTGCTTTTGAAAATATGAATGCAGGTTCTGTTCTATCAACAAACATAATGGGATTCGATGTAAGAGCAGGTTTTGTTCATGATCATTATCATTTCATAGTTCCTGAAACTGTTAACTTTGGAAAAATTTATTTTGATTCAAATGCATTGAATACAACTGTTGGAGCAACAGTAAATTATCAAGCTGGTTTAATAAGTCAAGGAAAAGCAAATTCATTCAATATAAATGAAGATGTATCATTAATAAATGCCGATTCTGCAACAGTAACAAATTATAGACCATATAGAAACTCATTTACATTTGATTTACAAGGTGTTTCAAACTTTATAGATTCTATAAGTTATCATGCAGAAGGTGCCGTTGTAGTACCAGAAAAAACAACAATAAAATTAAATTATGAAACACCAGATAAAGATGGAAAATTTGTAAAAAATACAGCTGACGCTACTATTTTCAATGATGTTTATGTAAAAACAGTAGCAGGATTAGAATATACACAAGGAGAAGACTTAACAATTGGAGCAGAATTTTTCAATGGCCTTCCAAATGAAGAATTTAAAGATAAATTATCAATTGGTGGAGATATGTATATAAAAGCAAAAATATCAAACATTTCATTTGAAGGTTTAGGTTTAGTTGCATTTTCAAAAATAAATGATAAGTATGAACCAGGTTATAATGGAATTGCAAAAATTTCTTATAAAGGAATAGATAACTTTGAACCAACACTTTCAATAAACTATGCATATGCAGAAAATTCAGATCACACATTAAAAGCTATGGAAAAATTAAATAATGTAGGCTTTATGTTAAAAGTTTTCTTTTAAACTCTAACCCAATCCTCACTTTATATAAAGTGAGGATTTTTTTGTTTTTTTAAACCAGAAATCATTGGTGAATATAAATGCAAATAAAATTTTAAACTTATAAAAAAGATGAAAAAATTGGTATAGTATATGCACTTTTTTAAGTTCATTTGATAAAATTTCATAAAATAACAATAAGTATTATTGTCTTTGTTTTGAATATTCTATTCAAAAATAAAAAATGAATTTAATAAAAAGCATATGGTATAATAAAAGTTAGAGGTGATAAAAATGAAAAAACTACCAATAGGAATACAAGACTATAAAAAAATAAAAGAAGGTAATTATACATATATAGATAAAACAAAGTATATATTAGATTTAATAAGTTCAGAAGCGCCAATCTTTTTATCCAGGCCGAGAAGATTTGGAAAGAGTTTAACGATATCAACACTGTACTATCTATTTAAAGGAGAAAAAGACTTATTTAAAGGAACATACATATACGACAAATGGGAGTTCAAAGAGTATCCAGTAATAAGGATAAGTTTATTGGATACAACAAATGATACAGAAGAAGAATTAAAAGATGGATTATTGAGAATAATAAAAAGAGAAGCAAGAAAGTATGGAATAAAAATAGAAAGTGACCATTATAAATATGCTTTTGATGAATTAATATTTGAACTATCAAGAAAAGAAAGAGTAGTAATATTAGTAGATGAATATGAAAAACCAATATTAGACAATATAAACAATAAAGAAAAAGCAGAAAAGTATAGAGAAATATTGAGAAATTTTTATGTTAGTATAAAATCAAATGATGAATACATAAAGTTTGTATTCATGACAGGAATAACAAAGTTCACAAAAACAGGAGTATTTTCTGCATTGAACAACTTAAATGATATATCATTGAATAAAAAATACGCGCAGATATTGGGATACACACAAGAAGAGTTAGAAAGAAACTTTAAAGAACACATAAAAGAAACAGCACTTGAAATGAATATGAAAGAAAAAGAGTTATTAAAAAACTTAAAGATGTACTACAATGGATTTTCATTTGATGGAGAAAGTAGTGTATACAATCCATTTTCAATATTAAGATTTTTTAATGAAAGAAAGTTTCAAAACTATTGGTTTGAAAGTGGATCGCCATCATTTTTATATGAATACATAAAAGGGAAGAAGATAAGATATGAAGACTTAGTGAAGTATCCAGTGAGCGAACTCGATTTTTCAACACGAGAAATAGAAGAAGCAAATGCAAGTATATTCTTTACACAATCAGGATACTTAACCTTTAAAGGGAAAGAACAATATGGAATGGAATATGAATATTTATTAGATTATCCAAATATAGAAGTAAAGAATAGCTTTTCAAAGATAATATTAGAAGCGAACTATGAACTTGAAAGAGGAAAAATAAAAGAAATAAATAAAACGATATGGAAAGCAATAAGAGAAAAAGACATGGAAGGAATAATAAAAGAAATAAAAAGAATAATAAGTGCAATCCCATACAACTTGCATAAAAAAGAAGAAAGTTACTATCATTCATTGATATACACAATACTAGCATCAGCAGGACTGAACGTAACAGCAGAAGAGTTAACGAACTTAGGAAGAAGCGATATAGTAATAGAGGAAGACGTCATATACATAATGGAAATAAAGATAGACAAGAGTGCAGAAAAAGCCTTAAATCAAATAAAAGAAATGAAGTACTATGAAAAATACAAAGGAAAAGAAATTTATATAATAGGAATAAACATAAACTCAGAAAAAAGAAACATAGACGAATACAAAATAGAAAAAATATAATCCCAGCGGGTGCTGGGATTATATTTTTATAAAAACTCATAAAAAGCGTGAAAATAATGATGGGAAATAGTGAAAAAATAAAACACCGAAATTTTTGATATTAATATTTCATCAATAATAAAAAATTAAATCAGAATATTTATAAAAAATAAATATTTAACAGAATTTCACAAACTTTTATAATAAAAATGATTAATAATAACATTATAAAAAATATAAAATTCAAATTCACAAATACTAATAGTTAATATAAAATTAATAACACAAAAAAATAAAATAAACGATATAAATTAATCAAAAAAACATTATATTTAGGTAAAAATATTAATTAGTACACTAAAAATAGTTGATTTTTTTGATATAATGTTTATGTAAGCAAAGGAAAAACGATTAATTAATTTATCGAATTAAAATAAAAATTATAATATTAAAATATTTGTGTGCACAAATAAAAATACAAATTAGAGTGAGAAACAGAATCACTATAGTTTAATAATAACTCAAAGTTAGAATGTTTTTTTAAACTTTCATCAATTTTATTAACTATATGAAAACATTATACACGAGGAGGAAATATATGGATAAGGATTTATTAAAAAAAGAAATAAAAATTTCTAAATGGATTTCATGGCAAAATTATGATGATTTTGTTTATATAATTGACGAAAGGACAAAATTTAATATTTTATTAGAAGGCGTTGCGGTTTATTTTTGGAAATATTTAGTAATTTTAAAAAGCGTTCCTAAATTATTAGAAACATTAAAAAATAAATTTTATTCTACTTCATCTGATACTATTAGCAAAGATTTAAAAAAATTTATTAATGATCTTGTTATTCAAGAAGTTATTGAGGTAATATGATGATAATTGATAATACTTTTTCTTTTCAGACGATTGTAAAAAACGCTTATAAAAGGAGAATTCCATTAATTGCAACTATTGAACTTTTGACATTGTGTAATTTAAAATGTTTACATTGTTATATTCCAAAACATGATAATAAAGGTCTAGAATATTCATTTATTCTTGATTTATTTGAAGAATTAAAAAAATTAGGTACATTAGAAACAATATTAACAGGTGGAGAAATCTTTTTACATCCTGATATTATGGAAATTATAAAAAAAGCGAGAGAAATGGGTTTTCGTGTAACATTATTAAGTAATGCAACACTTATTAATGATTCTCAAATTGAACAGCTTTCAAAATTATATATTACTGAATTTTCCACAACAATATTTTCATTAAATGAAGAAATTAATGACAAAATTACAGGAGTAAAAGGATCATTAAAAAAAATATTATCAAATATTATGAAAATGAAAAATAAAGGAATAAGTTTAGAAATAAAAACTCCTATAATGCAACAAAATAAATATTCATATAAATATTTACAAGAATTTTGTAATATAAATGATTTTTTATATTCCCCAAATCCAACAATAATGTCAAAAATAAATGGAGATTCTTCTCCTAAAGATAATTCTTTAGATTTTAATGATTTAATAGAATTTAATAAAAATTTTAACTTGAATATAAATGTTAACAGAAAAAACTTAAAAGATAAAAAAAATTTAGATGATGTTTGTCCAAATACAAGATATAGCTTATATATAGATTCAAATAAAAATGTTTATCCTTGTAATTCATTTTTATATAAAGTTGGTGATTTGAAAAAGCAATCTTTAAAGGATATTTGGTATAATTCTTCAGATCTTAAATTTATATATAATTTAACAAATAAAGAATTAGAAGAATGTAAGAATTGTGATCTTGAAAATATTTGTAATAGATGTCCTGGTTTGGCTTATTCAGAAGATAATGATTTATTTGGTTGTTCATCAATAAATAAACAAAATGCTAAAGCATTAAAATATATTATTGATTCTGAAAGGAGATAGAAAAATGGATTATAAAGAACCTATTGTAAAAGTATCAAAAGTAGTTATAGAAATTGATGGCTGTGGAAAAGGAACATGTAACGGAAAGAGTCGTAGTGTTTTTTGTAATTAGTACATTATAACCTACAGGTGTTACCTGTAGGTTACAGTAATTTAATGAAATTAATTCCTAAGCATAGAAATAAAAAAGTCTATTTATCAGATTCTTAATGAATATTATATAAAAATTTTTTTATTTCTATGTATTTTTAAGTATTCATTTAGCATATTTTTAGAAGGAGAAAAAATAATGAATAAAATAAAATTAATTATAAAATATATATTGTATTCTTTAAAAAATGCGCCTCTGATATTTAGTGTATATAGTATTATTGAAGTAATTAATTATATGACGCCAGCCATAAAAATACTTGTGGTAGCTTATTTTATTGATGCTGCACAAGTTATTATAAAAACTAAAACTATAAACTCTAACTTTATTTATATTTCAATATTATTTTTTGTGTTATTTTTTATAAATTATTTAATAAATTTAATATCAAAAGAACTTTATGTAAGATTGTCTAAAAGGGTAGATTTTAAATTTGAAGGAGACATTATAAAAAAAAGTTCAAAATTAAAGTATGAAGTTCTTGAAAATCATGAAAATTATGAATTAATTGAAAGAATTTATGAAAATTCTGAAAATGCTATAACTTCTGCTTTAGAAGAAATAAGTTCTTTTTTTAAAATAATAGTTGAAATATTTTCTATATCAATAATAATATTAGAGAGTAGTATATTAATTAGTTCAATAGTGTTTATATTGCTAATATTTATGGCAGTAGTAGCATATTATAGTGGAGAAAAAGAATATGATTCATACACAAAATCAATGAAGTTTTTTAGAAGAGCAAAAGTATATGATACAATGTTGAATTCCGAAGAAATGGTTGATGAAAGAGTATTATTTAATTATGGAAATGAAATAGCAAATGAATTTGAAAATTTATATGAAAAAGGAAGAAAAATTGATATAAAAATTACTTTAAAAAATATTGCAAAAATAAAAGGGTTAAGTTTTTTAATGTCATTGTTAGCATTTGGTATCTCAGCAAGTTTACTTTATATTCTAACTTTTGGAAAAATAACTTCAGGTATGTTTATAAGTATTACTGGTGCAGTATTTAATTTAATTCATCCAATGTCATGGACATTTTCTAATATAGTAAAAGATATAATAAAAAGAATAAATTATATGAAAGATTTTGAGAATTTTATGAAATTTCCTGAAGTGAGAAGAAAAAATAGTATCAAAAAAATAAACAAAAAAGATGTAGAAAAAATAGAGTTTAAAAATGTATCTTTTAAGTATCCAAATTCAAATAAATGGATTTTAAAAAATTTAAATTTTGTATTAGAAAAAGGAAAAACATATGCTTTTGTCGGAGAAAATGGAGCAGGAAAAACAACAATTATAAAGTTAATGCTTGGATTGTATGAAGATTATGAAGGTGAGATACTAATAAATGGAAAAAATCAAAAAAATCTATCATTAGAAGAATGGTATGAATATTTTTCTGTTGTTTATCAGGATTATGTAAGGTATTCCATTTCATTTGAAGAAAATATAAAAATGAAAGATATAAAAAAATGTGATGATAAATTGTTTGACGAAGTAATAAAAATAAGTGAAGTTAAAGAAGTTATAGAAAAATTACCTGAAAAAGAAAAAACAGTATTAGGTTATATAGAAAGTAAAGGGAACAATCTTTCAGAAGGACAATGGCAAAAAGTTGCTATAGCAAGGGCTTTGTATAGAAACGCTCCAATACAAATATTTGATGAACCAACAGCAGCACTTGATCCTATTTCTGAAAGAAGTATATTTGAAAAATTTTTTTCAGTACCTTTTAAATCAATGAAAATTTTAATTACACACAGATTGGGAGGAGTAAAATATACAGATATAGTGCTTGTTTTTTCAAATGGTGAAGTTATTGAAAGAGGAACTCATAATGAACTATTAGATAAAAGAGGAGTTTATTATAAAATGTATGAAAAACAAAGAAGATGGTATGGTGAATAAAAAAAAAATAAATATCTTTCATGTTTTTGTAGATATTATTAAAATATCACCAATAAAATTTTTTTCACAGTATTTTTTTTCAGTATTAGATGCAATATTCTTAGGGCTTACAACATATCAGATGCAAAAAGTTTTTGATAGTGTTATTGGAATAAACAATAAAAATTTGAAAAATATTATCGTAGAACTCATATATTTAACGGTTTTTATTATTATATCAGAAGTATCAAGTGGAATATCTGAATACTTTGGGGAATATTATCACGATATGACCTTAAAAACACTTTTAAAAAATTTAAACTTAAAAATTGCAAAAATATCACCAAATTTTTTTAACAACTCTGAAAATAGAGATTTTGTAAATTCTGCCATTGTAGGAGCAAAATCTGTACGTAGGGTTTTAAATGTAATTATGGATTTGTTGTTTTTATACTTACCATACTATTTATTTATAGAAATTTATTTGGTTTCTTTAAATCCTATTTTAGGAATAAGTATGTTGTTTATATTTTTTCCAGTATTATTTTCACAAATAATAAAAAAAAGTTATTATGAAAAACTTGAAGAAAATCATGCTCCATTAAGAAGGAAAAAAAATATATATTCTTCATACATAAAAAATAAAAATTACTTAAAAGAAACAAGAACACTAAATGCAATTAATTATATATTCAAACTTTTTAATAAAACATCCAATGAGTACCATAATTTGAGATTAATTTATCAAAAAAAAGTAAATAAAATAGATTCAATATCAAAATTAATGACTATTATTGGTTATATTGGAGTTCTTGGATTAACTATATATTTAATTATGAAAAATGAAATTACAATAGGTACTTTTGCAGCAGTATATATCTCTCTTTCAAATCTTTTTGGACTAATGGAAGAAATATTTGAATATAGATTGGGAGATAGTATTGCAGTATATGGAAAAGTAAAAAAATATATAAATTTTTTAAATTTAATTGAGAATTCTAAAAAAAATAAAAGATTAAAAAATATTGTTGAAGAAATAAAAAGTATTGAATTAAAGAATGTATCTTTTACATATCCAACGGGAAAAGAAGCAATTAAAAATATTAATTTAAAAATAAAAAAAGGAGATAGAATAGCAGTTATTGGAAAAAATGGGGCAGGAAAAACAACTCTTTCAAAATTAATATTAGGATTGTACAAACCAACAAGTGGTGAAATATGTTATAATGAAGTTCCTTCATCATTGTTATCATTAAAATCAATAAGGAATAAAGGAACTGCTGTATTTCAAAAATTTAATAGATATAAAATAACTTTAAAAGAAAATATTGCTATTAGTAATATTAAAAATAAAAATGAAGAAGATAAAATAGAAGATATTTTGAATTCTGTTGGTATAAATTCTTTAGATAAAAAGTTTATTAAAGGATTAAATACAGTATTATCAAAGGAATTTGAAGGTACAGAACTTTCTGGAGGGCAGTGGCAAAAAGTTGCTATAGCAAGAGGAATCTTTAAAAATTATGATATCATAGTTCTTGATGAACCAACAGCAGCACTTGATCCCATTTCTGAAAATGAATTATATGAAAAATTTGAAGAAATAAGCAAAAATAAAATAGCGATAATAATAACACATAGATTAGCTTCTATAAAGTATTGTAATAAAATAATAATTATGGATAATAAAAAAATAGTTGATGTGGGAGAGCACAGTGAATTATTAAAAAATTCGGTATATTACAAAAAATTATGGTATTCACAATCAGAGTTATATGAAAAATGTGATAGAATATAATACTTTATGTAAAAACTCTTCTTTAAATGGTTAAAAAATAAAAAAGACATAGTCCCAGTAATACTGGGATTTTTTTTATAAAAAATAATTATAATAATTTTAATTTTAGAAATAAAATTCAATATTTATTTGAAATAAATTTAAATAACAATACTAAGCCAAAAAAAACAATTAAAAAAATAAATATATTCATAAAATACCTCCCACTATTTAAATATTTTTTTTAATAAATCAAAAATTCCTGAACCTATTAACTCATTGGCAGACTTTAAAATTTTTTGAATTGTTGGGAGAATTTTTTCTTCGCCAAGCCAATATTTTTCAATTAATTCTTGAGGAACATCATTTAATAAGCTATTTAAAATTAAAACGGTAGCAACAATATCATCTAAATATCCAATAGGACCAAGTAAACTTTCTGGCATAAAGTCTACTGGAAGTATAAAATAGGTTAAACCTAAAATTGCTTTAGCTTTTTGTTTTATTGGAACATTATTGTCTAAAGATAGCTTCCAAAGCACATAAAACAAATCTGGCGCTAACATAATTGTATTTAATAATTTATTTTTTTTACCATCCCTTTTAGCCCATTTAAAAATTTGCTCTCTTATTTTTTCATAAAAATCTTTTTTTGAAACATGTTCATATTTTTTTATTTCTTTATCAAAATCAAATTTCATAAAATTTCCCCTTCTTCAAAAAATTTTATTCATATTAAAATTATACTATAATAAAATAAATAATTTTCATGATATCAATTAATTTCACTGATAATTAATTGTAATATCAATGAATTTTTTTAATTATATAATATAGGGAATAAAAAAAGTATAGTTGGGAGGAAAAAATGAACTTTAATGAAATTTATGACATTATAGTGGTAGGAGCAGGTCATGCTGGTATAGAAGCAGGTCATGCTGCTGCAAAACTTGGAATGAAAACACTTCTTTTAAATATAAATTTAGATACAGTTGGATGGGCACCTTGTAATCCAGCAATAGGAGGGCCAGCTAAAGGTGTTGTTACAAGAGAAATTGATGTACTTGGAGGAGTTCAAGCAAAGGTTACAGATAAAGCAGCAATAAATATAAGAATGCTAAATACAAGTAAGGGAATTGCGGTTAGAGCTTTAAGGGCACAAATTGATAAATACAAATATTCAAGAGAAATGAAAAAAATACTTGAAAACACGAAAAATCTTACGCTTAGATATGGAATTGCATCTAAAGTAATAGTTGATAAAAATAAAGTAATTGGTATTGAAACTGAATTAGGAATAAAATATGGAGCAAAAGCAGTTATATTAACAACTGGAACTTATTTAAAAGGTAAAATTTTTGTTGGTAGAAATACATTTGAAGCAGGAAGAATGGGTGATTTACCAAGTAATTCTTTAAGTAATTCTTTAAGAGAATTAGGACTTGAAATTGGAAGATTTAAAACGGGAACTCCTGCACGAGTTAGAAAAAATAGTATAGATTTTTCAAAATTTGAAATTCAAAATACATCAACTGATCCCATGGCTTTTTCCTATTTTACAGAACCAAAGATATTGAGTAATGATTATCCTTGTTACTTATCAAGAACAAATTTAAATACACATGATACTATAAGAAATTATATAGAATTTTCACCACTTTATGGAGATGTAAAATTAATTGAGAGTAAGGGTCCAAGATATTGCCCATCAATTGAGGATAAGGTTATGAAGTTTGGAAAAAACTCTCATCAAATATTTATTGAACCAGAGTCAAAAGATTCAGATGAATATTATATAAATGGTTTAAGTACAAGTTTACCCTATGAAGCACAAATAAAAATGATAAGAAGTATTCCTGGATTAGAAAATGCCGTAATAGAAAGACCCGCATATGCAGTTGAATATGATTATGTAAATCCTTTAGAATTAAAAGCAACTCTTGAAACAAGAAAAATAGAAGGATTATATCTTGCTGGACAAATAAATGGAACAAGTGGTTATGAAGAAGCAGCTGGGCAAGGATTGATTGCTGGTATTAATTCAGTATTAAAATTAAAAAATAAAGATCCATTTATTTTGAGTAGAAATGAATCATATATAGGAATTTTAATAGATGATTTAATTACTAAAGGAGTAGATGAACCTTATAGACTATTAACTTCAAGAGCAGAATATAGATTATTATTAAGACATGATAACGCACATTTAAGACTTGCAAAATATGGATATAAACTTGGATTAATCTCAGAAGAATTTTATAATAAAGTATTGAACTTAGAAAATAAAATAAAATACAATGTTGATAGATTAAAAAAATTAAATTTAAAAGAAGAAGAAATAAATCCAATATTAAAACAAAAAAATTCTTCTTTAATAAAAGCAACTACAAAATTTGGAGATATTTTAAAAAGACCAGAAATAAGGTATGAAGATTTAAAAGAATTGGATAATGAAGTAATTGAGGATAAAGAATTGGTAGAACAAGTTGAAATAGAGTTAAAGTATGAAGGATATTTTAAAAAAATGATCGATGAAATAAACAAGATTAAAAAATTAGAAAATGAAAAAATTCCAGAAAATATAAATTATGATGAAATAAATAATTTAGCATTTGAAGCAAGAGAAAAATTAAAAAAGGTAAGACCAATATCTTTAGGTCAAGCAAGTAGAATACCTGGTATAAATCCATCTGATATAATAAATTTATCTGTATATATAAAATAAAAATGCGGTATAACCGCATTTTTATTTTATTTCATATTTTAAAATTAATATATCTCTATCTTTTTTATCAGAAGTAGTATAACCAGAAATATACAAGAAATTATCTTTTATATCCATTGAATAAGCAACATCATTATTTTTTCCACCAAATAAATAATGATTTAATTCATTTCCATCGGAATCATATTCTAGTAATAATACATCTTTATTTTTTATTGTTTTTGATTCATAACCAACAACATATATATTTCCATTTTTAGCAATTTTTACAGAATAAGCATGTGTTGAAAGTCCATTTCCAAAATTCTTTTCCCATATTATTTGTCCATCTTTTGATAATTTTACAAGATATGTATCTGACCAACCCTTATCCCATGATCCATTATAACCAACTGCAATATATCCATCATTTGTTTCCTTAACTTCAAAACCTCTTGCATAATCTTTACCTGTAAATATTTTATTCCAAATTACTTCGCCATTCATATTAACCTTAGCTAAATAGAACTTTGTTCTTCCTTCAAAAAAGTCAACAACAACTCCTGATATTATAAAGTTATTATCTGATGTTTTTTCAATACTTAAAGGTTTTACATCTGCTCCATTTTTATAAAATGGAAGCCATTTTTTCCAAATAACTTTATTAGTTAATTTATCTATTTTTACTAAATTACCTTTCATATTCAAAGTTTTAGGTTCTTGTGAATATCCTAATATGTATATTGCATCTTTAGTATCAATTCCTGCAGTTGCTTTGTCATTTCCCATACTTTTTATAGATAATTCTGAACCATTTAAATTTTTTAAATAATAGTCATAATCATTACCAAATGATTTTGAAGATCCAACAACGTATATATTTTTTTCTAAGCTTTCAAATCCCCACAATGACCAATCAGAAAATGAACCACCTAAAGTGTTTTTTGTAATGTTATCATTTGAATCTAATTTTAAAACTACGATATTTTCATCATAACCTGTTTCATCAGAAGATCCAAATAAATAAACTCCGGAATCAGTAGATTTTACATAATAAATTTGTTGATTTCCTGCTTCGTTTAAAACTTTTTCCCAAACTAAATTAGCATTTGAAAAAGAAAAAGTAGCAAGTATTAGACTCAAAATTATTAAAACCTTTACTTTCATATAGATTTCCCCTCCTTATATTTTTCATTTAAATTATATCACATTTTTTTCTTACTGCAAACTTCTATATTAATAAAATTTTTATTTAATTTTTTTTATATAAAACATAATTATAAAAATAATTAGTAGTAATCCCAAAAAAATAATACTTAATGTATTATCAGATTTTATATATTCAATTAAATAAAAATCTTTATTTTCTTTTTTTAAATTTTTTATGAAAAAAATCAAATTATCTTTTTTATAAATTTTATTACTTAAATCATTTATGTTTAAAAGAGAATAAACTTCATTTATATTATCAAAAAATTTTATATTGGGTTTTAATTTATATGAACTTTTTAAAATAATATATCCTTTGCATTTTTCATGGTTGATTAATTTTTTTCCAACATAAAAAAATAAAGTATCATTATAAATTTTTTCAGAAATATAAGTATCATAATTATTTTTTGTAAGTTCTAATAATGTTTTTGTCAATGTAGTATCTTTTTCTATTGTATCATCAAAAAATGGATATATTAAATTTTTATTTGAACTAAATGCGTATAATAATTCAGTTTTTTTTAAATAAAATTTTGACTTTACATTTTCATCATATATGTTATAAGTTTTAATAAACTTATTTACATTTTCTGAATTAGAATCTAAATGTGATTTTAAAGCTATTAATTCAGTTTTAGATAATTTGTTCAAATAAAAATCCAACGTAGTTATTGCTGAAAAATTATACAATGAACTAGATAAAACATTAGAAATTCTTATCTCTGAATCTAAATAACTTTCAAAATTTTTAAAATCATTTTGAACTACTTCACTTTTAAAAGAACTCAATTTTTCATTATTAAAAACTAATAAAAAAAGAAACAAAAAAGACGTTAAACTAATAATTAAAGTTAGGATACATAGTTTTTTAATGGTAATTCCCTCCAATCAAAATATAATATATAAATATTATAACAAAAAAGACGTGAAAAATCACGTCTTTTATTGTTAATAAGTTTATTTTTTATTCAGCGTCTTCAACTTTTATGTCTTGACTTGGTTCTTGATCATTATTAGATGTATTTTCAGAATCATTATTTCCTTGACCTTGATACATTTGTTGACCTATTTTCATTGATTCTTGTTTTAATTCTTCCATTAAAATCTTTATTTTACCAATATTATCTTCTGAAATTGCTTGTCTTAGATCTTTTACTTTATCTTCTAAAGATGATTTTGTATCAGCTGGAACTTTATCTCCATTTTCATTTAATAACTTCTCTATTTGATAGCAAAGATCGTCAGCTTGGTTTTTAATTTCTATTTCTTCTCTCTTTCTCTTATCTTGTTCTTCAAATTGTTGAGCATCTTTTACCATTCTATCAATATCATCTTTTCCAAGTTTATGTCTACCTGTTACAACAGTTGATTGTTGTTTTCCAGTACCTAAGTCTTTTGCAGATACATTAACAATACCATTAGAGTCTATATCAAATGTAACTTCAATTTGAGGAACTCCTCTTGGTGCAGGTGGTAAACCAGTTAATTTAAAGCTACCAAGGAAGAAATTGTCTTTAGCAATTGATCTTTCACCTTGGAAAACTCCTATTTCAACTTCTGGTTGAAAATCAACAGCTGTAGTAAATGTTTTTGATTTTTTAATAGGTATCTTACTATTTCTTGGAATTATTGGTTCCATTAATCCACCTTTAACTTCAATACCAAGAGAAAGTGGAGTAACATCAACAAGAACTATGTCTTTATCAGTTTTTCCTGTCATTATAGCCCCTTGAACAGCTGCACCAACTGAAACTGCTTCATCTGGGTTAACTCCTTTGTTTGGTTCTTTTCCAAAATATCCTGTAACTAATTTTTGAACAGCAGGAACTCTTGTTGAACCACCAACGAATAAAATTTCATCTATATCGTTTGGAGTCAATCCTGCATCTTTCATAGCATTTTCAATAGGTCCTCTCGTTGATTCAATTAAGTCTCTAACTAATTCTTCAAATTTTGCTCTTGTTAATTTCTTTTCAATATGTACAGGGTTTCCATTTACGATTGTTATAAAAGGAAGATTTATTTCTGCTTCCATTTTAGAAGAAAGTTCTATTTTTGCAGTTTCTGCTGCTTCTTTTAATCTTTGAAGTGCTTGTTTATCATTCTTTAAGTCAACACCATTTTCTTTTTTAAATTCGTCCATTAACCAATCCATAATTCTCTTATCAAAATCATCTCCACCAAGATGATTATTACCATTTGTAGAAATAACTTCGATTATATCATCACCTATTTCAAGTATTGAAACATCAAAAGTACCTCCACCAAGATCGTAAACAACTATTTTTTGATCTCCTGCTTTTTTATCCATTCCAAAAGCTATAGAAGCTGCTGTTGGTTCATTTATAATTCTTAAAACTTCAAGGCCAGCAATTTCTCCTGCTTCTTTTGTTGCTTGCCTTTGAGCATCGTTAAAGTATGCAGGACATGTAATTACAGCCTTTTTTATTTTACCGTCTAAATAAGCTTCAGCATCTCTAACTAATTTTTTTAAGATAAATGCACTTATTTGTTGTGGTGTATAGTCTTTCCCATCAATAGTTACTTTATGATCTGACCCCATATATCTTTTAATAGATCTTATAGTTTTTTCAGAGTTTAAAACAGCTTGTCTTTTTGCTGGTTCTCCTACTATTATATCTCCTTCTTTTGAAAAAGCTACTATTGAAGGTGTTGTTCTTTTACCTTCTGCATTTGGTATAACTTCAACATTTCCATCAGGTTTCATCCAAGATATTGCTGAATAAGTTGTTCCTAAATCGATACCAACTACGTATTCTTTATTTCCCATATCGAAAACCTCCTTGTATTAAATTTATTTTTGATTTCACTAATATTATACTTTATTTTTTTTAGAAATTCAAGCCTAAAATTTATTTTAAGAAAATAAATAAAAACATTTATATAAAACAATTTTAAATATACATAATTTTTTATTAAATAAAAGTTATATCACTTGTAATAAGTGAGTGAAAACAAAAATTAATTTAAATATCTTTTTTAATAATATCTGTTAATTTATATAAAAACTTAAAACCATGGTATTTACTAATAAAAAAATAATAAAAGCTATGAAAAATTTCATAGCTTTTATTATTTTTTTAAACACTTTAATAATTATATTCTTTTAATTCAAAATATCCTTGAGGATGTCCACAAGCAGGGCAAACTACAGGAGCTGAAGTACCTTCATGTATATATCCACATTTTCTACATTTCCATATACAAACAGCATCTTTTTCAAAAACTTTATTTTCTTCTATATTCTTTAATAATTTTAAATATCTTTTTTCATGAGCTTCTTCAACTTTAGCAATTGCTCTATATTTAGAAGCAATTTCTTTAAATCCTTCTTTTTCTGCAATTTCTGCAAACATTGGATAAAGTTCTGTAAATTCTTCATGTTCTCCAGCAGCAGCAGCTTTTAAATTTTCAACTGTCGTTCCAATTTTTCCAGCAGGATAAGTCGCTGTAATTTCTACATCTCCTCCTTCTAAAAATTTAAAAAAGGTTTTTGCATGCTGTTCTTCATTCAATGCAGTTTCTTGAAAGATTGCTGATATTTGTTCATACCCTTCTTTTTTTGCAGTTTTCGCAAAAAAAGTATACCTATTTTTAGCTTGAGATTCACCAGCAAAAGATTTTAATAAATTTTTTTCAGTTTCTGTGCCTTTTAAACCTTTCATTAAATCACCTCCTTGTTAAATTATAACATATTATTATTCAAAAATTAACCATAAGCATTTGTTATATATTTTTTACATTCAATGATTATATTAGAAATATAAAAAAGAGTATAATGTTCCTGTATATACTGTATATACAGAATTTATTTAATTCAATAATATAGGAGGAACAAAAAATGAAGTTATTTTTTATTGGTGGAGGAAATTCCACAGAAATAATTTTAGAAAAACTTGGATCTTTAGTTTCAAAAGCTTATATTTTTGATACAAATAATGAAAGAATGTTAGAACTTTCAAATAAATTTAACAACATAGAATCATCTGATATAAATAAATTGAAAAATTTGGATGTTAATTATGTTGTTGAATGTGCTTCTGTTGAAGCTGTAAAAAGCTATGCTTTTGATGTTTTGAATTTAAAAAAAGATTTTATTATATTGAGTACAGGCGCATTTGCCGATGATGAATTTAGAAACAAAATAATGGAAAAATTAGAAAATTCAGAAAATAATATTTATATTCCTTCAGGAGCAGTCGGAGCAGTAGATATAATAAACGCAACAGGAGAAATGATCAACAAAATAACCTTAACAACAAGAAAACCTCCAAAAAGCTTAGGAGTTGAAACAGATACCGAGCAAATTATATTTGAAGGAACATCAAAAGAAGCAATAAAAAAATTTCCTAAAAATATAAATGTTGCAGTTACATTATCCGTTGCAAGTGGTGATTTTGATAAAGTTTTTGTTAGAATAATTGCAGATCCTAAAGTAAATAGAAATATACACACTGTTGAAATTGATTCTGAAGCAGGAAATTATAAATTGATACTCGAAAATTATCCATCTAAAAATCCAAAAACAAGTTATCTTGCACCATTATCAGTAGCAGGACTTTTAAAAAAATTAACTAAAAAATTAAAGGTTGGTGTTTAAAATGACAAATGAAGAATTGATGAATGAAATTATAAAATTAAAAGAAGAAAAAGGATATAAAATTTTAGGTCATAATTATTTAATAGGAGATATATTAGATATTTCTGATGAAACAGGCGATTCTTTAGCACTTGCAAGAAAAGCTATGGAAATGGATGCGGATAAGATAATGTTTATTGGTGTTGATTTTATGGCTGAAACATTAAAAATTTTAAATCCAGAAAAAAGAATCTTTGTTCCAACAAGAGCTTCAGAATGTACAATGGCTAATTCTTTAGATAGAGAAACATTAATAAAATTTAAAGAAAAATATCCAAATGCTTCAGTAGTACTTTATGTAAATAGTACAGCAGAATGTAAAATGGAAGCAGACTGTGTTTGCACATCAGCAAATGCAATAGAAATAGTGAATAACATAGACAACGATACGATATTATTTGGACCTGATAAGAACTTAGCATCTTATGTAGCTGAAAAAACTGGAAAAACTATAATACCAGTTCCAGGAGATGATGGTTTTTGTTATGTTCATGATGAATTTAAAAAAGAAGAAGTTTTAGTGGCAAAAGAAAAATATCCAAATGCAAAATTAATAACACATCCAGAATCACCAAAAGAAGTTAGAGATCTTTCGGAATACATAGGTGGAACTGGTAAAATGATTAAAATTCCATTGACTGATGATACAAAAGATTACATAATAGGAACTGAAGCTGGAATGATCCATCAATTGAAGAAAAATCATCCAGATAGAAATTTTTATCCATTAAAAAACAGTGCAATCTGTATAGGAATGAAGAAAAACACATTAAAAAACTTATACGAAGCATTAAAAGAAGATAAGCATGAAATAATTTTATCTGATGAAATTATGGAAAAAGCAGTATATTCAATCGAAAACATGTTTAAAGTTATGGGGTGAGCTTCGTGTATTTTAAAGAAGTTGAACTTTTAATAAATTGGATAAAAAGAGATGCAGAATACATCGATTTAGCTTCATATGGATTAAAAAATCAAAAAGCAAGCTTTGAAATATTGTTTAAATCAAAAAACACAATAATTTCTGGTATAAAATTAATAAAAGAAGTTTTAAAAGAATTTGATATTAAGAGTGAATTTTATTTTAAAGATGGACAAGAAATAAATACAGATAAAAATATAAGAATTGCAACTTTAACAGGTGATGCTTATAATTTATTGATATGTGAAAGAACTGTTTTAAATACATTTTCTATAATGAGCGGAATTGCAACTAAAACTTATGAATTTTCAAAAAAGTTAAAAGAAACAGGATACAATACAAAAATAGCTGCTACACGTAAAACAATACCAGGAATTGGATTTTTACAAAAAATAGCTGTTTTAGATGGCGGCGGAGATACACATAGATGGAGTTTATCTGAAAGCATAATGCTTAAAGATAATCATTTAAATCTTTATGGCGGAATAGAAAGCGCTATAAATGAAGTTAAAAAATATAAATCCTTTACAAAAAAAATAGAAGTTGAAGTAGAAACTCAAGAACAAGCAATGAAGGCTATTGAATTTGATGCAGATATAATAATGCTTGATAACTTTTCTTCAGAAGAAGCAAAAAAAGTTGCAAAAAAGATAAAAGATAAAAATAATAAAATAATTGTAGAAGTATCAGGTGGAATAAGAAAAAATACTTTTTTAAAGTATGCTGATAACAATATCGACATAATATCTACAGGAATATTAACAACTGAAATAGAATATAAAGATTTTTCTATGGAAGTCATAAAATAAACAAATTAAATTTAAATAACCTAATAAAATAAAAAAAGATGAATTTTTATTCATCTTTTTTTATTTTTATTGAAAAAAATTTCATCAAAAATGAAAAAAATAAGTTAATAAATTTACGCTTATGTAAATTTTTATTACAATTTACATAAAGGAATATTTTTATGATATAATAACTTTAAGTTAATATATTAATAACATACGTACATATAAACGAAGTAATTATTTCACAATTCAAAAATATTTTAAATGAAATAACTTTATTGGGAGGTGAGGGAATGAAAAAGTTTTTAGTTATTAGTTTTGTAATACTTATGTTTGTTGTAGCTTTTACAGAAGATGTTATTAAAATTGGTGCTTATTTTCCGATGACTGGTGGAATAGCTGCTTTTGGTCAAATGACCTGGCAAGGTATTCAATTAGCTAATGAAGAGAGACCTACTGTTTTAGGTAAAAAGATACAATTAATATTAGTAGATAATAAAGGTGATAAAGTTGAATCTGCAAATGCTGTTTCAAGATTAATTGATCAAGAACATGTAGTTGCTATACTTGGAGCAGTTGCAAGCTCAGATTCTTTAGCTGGTGGAGCAGTTGCTGAAGCTAAAAGAATCCCTATGGTTACTAGTTCTTCTACAAATCCTTTAGTTACAATGAATAAAGATTGGATTTTTAGATCTTGTTTTATAGATCCATTTCAAGGTTTAGTTGGTGCAAAATTTGCATTTAATGATTTAAAAGCTAAAAAAGTTGTTATATTCATGGATATAGCTCAAGATTACTGTGTTGGACTTGCTAATTACTTTGAAAAAACATTTAAAGGATATAAAGGAACTTCAGTTGTTAGAGAATATTACAATACAGGAGATCAAGACTTTTCAGCACAAATAATAAATGCAATGGATCAAAATCCTGATTTAATATATATACCAGGTTACTATTCAGAGATCGCTATAATTGCAAGACAACTTCAAGATATGGGATATACAGGAAAAATTCTTGCTGGTGATGGAGCAGAAGCACCTGAATTAATTAAAATAGGAGGAGATGCAGTTGAAGGATTATATTTTACAACTCATTATAATGCAGAAGGTCCAGCAACACCAAAAGCAAGAGAATATGTAAAAGCTTATAAAACAAAATATAATAAAATTCCAGATTCTTTAGGAGCTTTAGGATACGATGCATACAATATGGTTATCGATGCAATAGAAAAAGCTGGTTCAGCAACACCAAGAAATATAAGAAATGCACTTGCAACTTTAAAATCATTTGAGGGAGTTACAGGTTATATAACTATAAAAGATGGTAATGCTATAAAATCAGCTGTTATAGACCAAGTAAAAGATGGAGACTTTAAATTCATTAAAATAATAAATCCATAAATAAAAGGTCCCCAAGGGGACTTTTTATTTTAAAAAGGGAGGCTAAAGATGAGTATTCAAAACTTTCTACAATACTTAATGAATGGAGTATCTTTAGGTAGTCTTTATGCTCTAATTGCTATTGGATATACTCTTGTTTATGGAATATTAAGACTTATAAATTTTGCACATGGCGATATATTTATGCTGGGAACATATACAGCATTTTATATGATAACATTATTATCTATACCTTGGTGGATATCATTTCCACTCGCAATAATAGTAACTGCTTTAATAGGTTTTTCAGTAGATAAAATAGCTTATAAACCTTTAAGAAATGCTCCAAGAGTTTCTGCTCTTATTACAGCAATTGGTGTCTCAATATTTTTAGAAAGTTTGGGAGTCGTTGTTTTTGGTGGAAGACCTAAAGCATTTTCTTTTAGAGCATTACATTATCCAAAAGAATTATATAAAATGGTTGTAATTGGTGGTATAAGAATTCAAATGCTAACATTTGTAATAATAATAGTAACTGCTTTACTTTTATTATTCCTTGTTTGGCTCATTTATAGAACAAAAGTAGGTATGGCTATGAGAGCTTTATCTAAAGATATTCCCACTACTAAATTAATGGGAATAAATGCAGATAAAATAATTGGATTGACATTTGCATTAGGATCAGCATTAGCTGCTGCTGCTGGAATAATGTGGGCAATGAAATACCCTCAAATATTTCCATATATGGGAATAATTCCTGGGCTAAAAGCATTTATTGCAGCTGTTTTTGGTGGGATTGGAAATGTTAAAGGAGCTATGATAGGTGGATTTTTATTAGGAATGATGGAAATATTAATAGTTGGATTTTTTCCACAACTTGCAGGTTTAAGAGATGCTTTTGCATTTATACTTTTAATAGTAGTTTTATTAGTTAAACCTACAGGTATAATGGGTGAAAAAATCCAAGTAAAGGTGTGATTGATATGAATACATATAAATTAGAGAAAAAAACTAAAGTAATATTAAATTCAACTGCTATATTTATTGCAATTATTCTTATGATGTGGGCACAAAATAGTATGAGTAGTTATGGATTGAGAATATTAAATTTGATAGCTATAAATGCAATACTTGCAGTTAGTTTAAATTTAATCAATGGTATAACTGGAATATTTTCATTGGGTCATATAGGTTTTATGGCAGTTGGTGCTTATACTGCATCTTTATTAACATTATCGGTTCAACAAAAACAACAAGTTTTTTTCTTAGAACCCTTAATTTGGCCATTTAATTCTATTCAATTAGACTTTTTTTCAGCTACAATAATTGGAGGATTGGTTGCAGCTTTTTTTGGATTATTAATAGCAGTTCCGGCTTTAAGATTAAGAGATGATTATTTGGCAATAGCCACACTTGGATTTAGTGAAATAATAAGAATATTTGCTAATTATTCCGTATCTCTTACAAATGGAGCATTAGGATTAAAAGGTTTGCCAAATTATACAAACATTTGGTGGAGTTTTAGTTTTTTAGCTTTAACAACATGGTTTATAGTAAAACTTACAAATAGTACATACGGAAAACAATTAAAAGCCATAAGAGATGATGAGATAGCAGCAAGAGCAATGGGAATAAATGTAAAAAAACTTAGAGTTATTGCCTTTGTTGTTGGATCATTTTTTGCAGGTATAGCAGGTTCATTAATGGCTCATTTACTCACTACAATAGATCCAAAGATGTTTATGTTTGTACAACCAACATCAGTAAATATTTTAGTTATGATAGTTTTAGGTGGTCTTGGAAGTACATCTGGAGCTATAATAGGAGCTATAATAATAACATTTTTATCTGAATGGCTTCGTTTTATTGAAGGAGATATGAATATTTTTGGTCATGTTTTCCATGGAATACCTGGAATGAGAATGTTGATATTTTCAGCATTGATGGTTATTCTCATGATATTCTATAGAAAAGGAATAATGGGAGAAAAAGAAATTACATGGGATTATTTATACAACTTAATTATGAAATTTAAGAAAAAAGCACCAGTAGAAGCAAAGGTAGGTGAAGAATAATGGCAGCAATACTACCTTTTATAAGTTCTGGACAAGAATCAGTAATAAATATAAATCATATAACAATGAAATTTGGAGGACTTACAGCTGTAGATAACTTTTATTTAGATATTAAAAAAGGTGAATTAGTTGGATTAATAGGACCTAATGGTGCAGGTAAGACAACTATATTCAATATGATTACTGGAGTTTATACTCCAACTATTGGTGAAATATACTTTGAAGATGTTAATATAACTGGATTACCAGCAAATACAATAACAAAACTTGGTATAGCAAGAACATTTCAAAATATAAGATTATTCCATTCTATGACTGTTTTTGAAAATGTTCTTATTGCAGAAACAACTAAATTTTTAGATTATAAAACAAAAACATTGATGGCAACAACAAATTCTTTAAAAGGGAAAGATTTATTTGTTAAAATTCAAAGACAAAATTGGTTTTGGCCAGCAGTTTTGGGAACATCAAAATATAAAAAAGAATTAAAAAAGATGAAAGAAGATACAATGCTTCTTTTAGAAAGAGTTGGATTAGCAGAATATGCAAATTATCCTGCAACATCTTTACCCTATGGAAAACAAAGAAAGTTGGAAATTGCAAGAGCATTGGCAACCGCTCCAAAACTACTACTCTTAGATGAACCAGCAGCCGGTATGAATCCACAAGAAAGTATAGAACTTATGGACTTCATAAATCAAATACTTAATGATTTTGATTTGAGTATTTTATTAATAGAACATGATATGAAAGTCGTTATGGGAGTTTGTCAAAGATTAACTGTTTTAGACTATGGAAAGATAATAGCACAAGGATTACCAGACGAAATAAAGCACAACCCTGAGGTTATAAAAGCTTATCTTGGAGATGATGCCGTATGAAGACTAAAAATAAAATATTAGAAATAAAAGATTTATATGTAAATTATGGTGCAATAAAAGCAATAAAAGGAATAGACATAAATGTTAATAAGGGAGAAATTGTTACACTAATAGGAGCCAATGGAGCAGGTAAAACAACAACATTAGATACAATAGTTAGTTTAGTAAAAGCAAAATCAGGAGTAATAAAATTAGGAGAAGAAGAGATCACAAATGTACCTTCAGATAAAATTATTCAAAAAGGAATAGCACTTTCACCAGAAGGAAGAAGAATTTTTTCAAACTTAACTGTTTATGAAAATCTTTTAATGGGAGCATATACAAGAACAGATCAAGAAGAAATAAAAAAAGATTTTGAATGGGTATATTCTCTATTTCCAAGATTAAAAGAAAGAAGGAAACAAAAAGGAGGAACCTTATCTGGTGGAGAACAACAAATGCTTGCTATAGCAAGAGCCTTAATGAGTAGACCAAAAATACTAATGCTCGATGAACCATCACTTGGGCTTGCTCCATTACTCGTAAAAGAAGTTTTTGAAATAATAAAAAAGATAAATAGTGAAGGAACAACAGTTTTATTAGTAGAACAAAATGCAAAAGCAGCGCTCGATGTTGCTGATTATGCTTATGTTCTTGAAACAGGGATAATAACAATGGAAGGACCCGCAAATGAAATTGCAAACAATCCAGATGTTCGTGCAGCATATCTTGGAGGATAAAAAATTAATATTTAAAAACTTTAAAACAAACAGGATAGTTAAACTATCCTGTTTGTTTTTTAAATTACATTTTTTTATAGTGAAACAAAGTTACATTTAAAATTATTACTAAAAATATTAATACTGTAGTATAAATAAAATAGAAATTTAATGAAAATTTTTCTAAAATTATTCCAGAAATTATTTGTGATGTTGGAACAACGATGACATAAATAGTTGATCTAACCGCATATATTGAGGATAATTCTTCTTTTTTTGCTGAACTTTGTAGATATGTACCTGTTGAATTCATTATAAACATTACAAAGATACTATTTGAAAATATTAATAAAATTGTATAATAATAATTTTGATAAAGTACTAAAAAAATATTTATTATAAGCAGTACATAAAATGAAAAACTTATATATTTTTTATAATATTTTTTTACATCGAGTTTGTATACTAAAAAAATTCCTACAAATGACCCAAAAGATAAGATAGTTCTAAATAATGATTGCCCAAAAACTTCATTGCTGTTTAATTCTCCTATTTTTAATAATACAGTGCTTGGTATTGGTGCAAAAATTAAATTTATAATAACCCCTATAAATATACACATAAAAATTTCTTTTTCTTTATATATGTATTTAAAAGTGTTATACCATTCTTTTATAATTTTTTCTTTTTTTAATTCAGGTTTCTTATGTACATATTTAACTCTTTTTAAATTAAGTGATGCAAACAAATTAATTAAACCATAAGCTAATATCATATATTTTAAATTAAGAATATTGTATACTACAAAACTTAAAAGTGGAGATACTATACCATTTATGTTTGAGAACATAGCACTTAAACTATTTGCTTTATATAAATAATTTTTTTCCACTAAATCTGGTATCAAACTATACTGAAATGTATTGTCCAAGCTCTCTAATATTGAAATTAAAATAGCTAAAATGAAATAATAATAAATATAAGTTGAAAAATAGTTATATACAAAAAAACCTATTATACCAACAACAAACAAAAGGAAGTTTGTATATATTGAAATAAAAAGAGGATTGCTTCTTTTTAATAAAGGTACAAAATAAAATATTGTTATCCTAGAAAAAATTATTTTTAAAGCTGTTAAAATCGATGAATACACTAATGAATCTGTTATTTGATAAAAAATCAAAAAAAATCAAAAATTGTATATACTGGTAATAAAAGTTTGAATCTGTGTAGTTATTAAAAATATTAAAAAATTTTTATTCATTCTTCACCTATTTTTTTATGAATTTTATAATTATTTTAAAGTTAAAACATATTAAATTTCATTAGATTATATCATATATTTTATGGTATAATTTGATAAAAGAAAATTAAATTCATAAATATTTGAATGAAAATATAATAGAGTATTCAGAAATAAAAGATATTTTAGAGAGTATAAATAAAAAAGATTAGATAAATTACTAAAAAATTAATTTAATAAAAAAGTGAAATAAAATACAAATTTTATTAATATAGGAAAATAATGTAATAAATTTAATCATAAATAGGGAGGGATTAATATACAAAGTAAAGGAGTGCAACAACCAGAAAATAAAATTATTTTATATTTCACAATTCCAATAACTATTTTGATATTAATTGTTAGTTCAATTGGAATATGGCATCAAAATTTATATTTTCGAGAAACAGCTGATTGGATAGCTCAATGTATTGGGCAGGATATAGCTAATGTTTTTTTTATGATTCCAATTTTATTGTTTTCATCTATATTCATTTTTAAAGGAAATAATTTATCTAAAATTATATGGTTGGGAGCAATGCTTACAAATATTTATGCTTTTTTTATTTATTGTTTTGGTTTACATTTTAATTATCTCTTTCTTTTTTATTGTGCAATATTAGGTCTTTCTATTTATTCTGTAATTTATTTTGTAAAAATTCATCTTCAAGAAAATTTTAAAAAATGGTATATTGAAAAAGTTCCTGAAAAAAGCGTAGGAATATTTCTTGTCATTATTGCCAGTATGTTTTTTTTACTTTGGTTTTCTTCTGATCTTCCAGATTCTATAAATAATACACCTTCAATTGAACTTCAAAAACTTGGACTATTAGTAAATGTTGTTCATGTTTTAGATTATACTTTTTATCTTCCTTTGATATTTATCTCTGGTATATTAATTTTTAGAAAGAAAAATCTTGGGTATCTTCTTGCTCCAACTATGCTTGTTTTTGCTATTCTTACAAACATAAATATAATATCTTTAACTCTTGTTGGGTATTATAGGAATATAGTACAAGATTTAAGTTTATTGTTTATAATTTCTTTTATTACTATGATTTGCCTTGTTTTTTTTATTTTAATGTCAAAAAAACTAAAATCTATTTAAAAATTAATAAAGACCAATCAAATGATTGGTCTTTTGTGTTATAAGAAATTTTATTATATTTTTGTATTTGCCATTGCTATTAAGAGTTTTACAGAATTTTCAACGTCCTTTTTTGATACTAATTCATTTGGTGAGTGAATATATCTTGTTGCTATTGATAGTGTTGATGATGGTATTCCTGATTTTGTTTTTTGATATGACGCTGCATTTGTTCCACCAAATATTAACACTTCAAACTGATATGGAATCTTGTTGTTTTCTGCTGCTTTTTTCATAAAATCAACAACGTTTATATCACTTATTGATGCTGCATCTTTTATTTTTATACAAGGGCCTGCACCAAGTTTCATTTCCATTCTTTTAAATGCTTTTGGTGTATCGAGAGCTAATGTTACGTCTACTGCTATTGCCATATCAACATCATATTCATATGCTGCTACTGATGATCCAACTAAACCTACTTCTTCTTGTACTGTAAATGCAAAGATTACTGTATTTTTATTTTCTTTCATTTCTTTTGCCGATTGTATTAATGCTGCACAAGCAATTCTATCATCCATTGCTTTTGACAACCATTTATCACCAATTTCTTCAAAATGAGCTATGTAGGTTCCAAAGGTTCCTATTGGTGCTAATTTTTCTGCTTCTTCTCTTTTGTTTACTCCCATATCTACATATAAATTATCAAGGGATAAACTTTTAGAGTTTTCCATTCTCTCTTTTGCTGTTTCTCCTTCAAGTCCTATTATTCCTGTGTTTCCATTGAATTGTACTCTTGCCCCTATTAGTGTTGCAGGGTTCACTCCTCCAACTGCATCTACTTTTAAAAATCCAGTATCTGTTATGTGAGTTACTACGAGTCCTATTTCATCCATGTGAGCATCAAATAATAATGTTTTTCCTGATGTTCCTTTTTTTATTGCTATCAAGTTTCCGAGTTTATCAGTTTTTATTTCATCTACATAGTCTTTTATTTCGTTTATTATAAATTCTCTTACAGCATGTTCTCTTCCACTTGGAGAATAAATTTCAGTTATTTTTTTTACGAGTTCTTTCATAATTCAGCAATCCTCCCATTCATTATTAGTTTATTGCTTAATTTGTATACTCTTTCATAATCTTTTAAGTTAATAATTGAATTTGCAGAGTGTATGTATCTGCATGGTACAGAGATGACTCCAGAAGGTATTCCATACATTGTTCTTGCAAATCTTGCTGCATCTGTTCCTCCTGCTGTTCTCATTTTATATTGATATTTTATGTTTAAGTCTTTTGCTGTTTTTATAATTTCTTCATAAACTTCTTTTTTTAAGACAACACCACTGTGCATAAAGGTTATTACTGGACCATCATTTAAATGTGTTGCCCACTTTTCTGGTTCAAGTTCGGGGTTATCTCCTGCTGTTGTACCTTCTAATACTAATGCAACATCTGGTTTTACGTATTCTGCAGCTACTCCACTTCCTCTTAATCCTGCTTCTTCTTGAGTTACAAAGCAAAAATAAGTATCATATTGTGGGTTTTCATTTGTTTCTTTTATATTGTCAATTATATCCATCATTATTGAACATCCAACTCTATCATCAAAAGCTTTACATAATGCAAAATCTTCATTTTCATAGTATTTAACATCAAATGTTACCATATCGCCTAATTTAACTTTATTCTTAGCTTCTTCTTTTTTTGTAAATCCTGCAAATACTTTTATTGAATCGTATCCTTGTACTTTTTGTATATCATGGTCTAAATGTATTGGTGTTTGATTTACTATTGCAGGTAGTTCTCCATTTATTAAGAGTCTTTGAGCTCTTACTACTCTTGGATCAACTCCACCTGATGGAGATATATTGAATGTTCCATCTTCATTTATTTTTGTAATTAAAAATCCAACTTCATCCATATGTGCTGAAATCATCAATTTTTTTTCTGAGCTTTTTCCTTTTATTTTTGTAATTAAGTTTCCCATAACATCTTCATATATTTCATCAACTTTATCTTTTATTTCATTTTTTATAAATTCTCTAACTTTTTCTTCATTTCCAGGTGCTCCATGTAATTCAGTTAAGTTTTTTAAATATTTTTTCATTTGCATCTACCTTCCTTTGCTGCAAATATTGCCATTAATTTTGCTGTTGCTTCTATATCATTTATAGAAACAACCTCAACAGGTGAGTGCATATTCAATATTGGTACAGATAATAATGCTGTTGCTACTCCACCATTAGTTATTTGTACTATGTCTGTTTCTGTGCCGCTTCTTGATGGTGCTACTTCTATTTGATATTTTATATTATTTTCATCTGCTATATCTACTAATTTTTGATATGTTTTTTTATGAACTGCAGCACCTATTAATATTGCTGGTCCTTCATTTATTTTCATCGTTTCATATCCTGGAATAGTATCATTACCAAAGGTTACATCTACTATTATTGCAACATCTGGTTTTATATAATGAGCAGCTCCCTTTGCTCCTACTAATCCTACTTCTTCTCCTTTATTGAATGATAGGTATAGCTCACCATCGAAGTTATAGTACTGTAGATATTCTAATGCTTTTATTATGGTTGTAACTCCAGCTCTATTATCTATTGCTTTTCCAGTTATATATTTTTCGTTTAATTCCATTGCTTCAACTTCTATTGAACCAACATCACCAACTGATATATTTTTTGTTCCACCTGATATAGAAAAATCTATAAATAATTCATCAAATGATGGAGATATTTTTTTTGTTTTAGCATTTTGTAAGTGTGGAGCCAACATTCCAACTACGCCTATTGTTTCTTTCCCATTTTTAAAAAAAGTTATTCTTTTTGCAACAAGAGTTCTTGGATCAACTCCACCTATTGAAGATATTCTTGCAAAATGTTCATTTTCTATTTTTGAAATAACTACTCCTATTTCATCGGTGTGAGCAAAAAAAGCTATCTTTTTTTTGCCTGTTCCAAATTTTACTAATAAATTATCAGTTCCAACAGTTTCAAATTTAATTTTTTCAAATTCTTTTGATAAAATATCTTTTATTACTTTAAAAGTATTTTTTTCATAAGACGAAACACCAAAAGAATTAGAAAGAGTTTTCAACACTTCCTTAGTTTCCATGAGTGTACCTCCTTAATTATAATTCAAGTGGTTCTACTAATGCTTTTTCTTTTTCTATTCTAATAGAAACAGGTGTGGCTGGCCATGTATAATTATAAAAAGGTATACCAGCTATTTCTAATAATGGAGAAGCCATTTCTGATGCAATTACAAATGAATTTTTCTTATTGGTTATTCCAGCTTTTACAATCCCTTCTACTTTACCAAAAACAATTACGCTTCCTCCAGCATTTACTTCTGAACCAGGTTTAACATTTCCAAATATTATGATATCACCGGGGTTATCTATTGTTTGCCCAGATCTTAAATGTTTCCTATAAATTTTAGTGTTTGATAAATTAAATTCTTTTTCACTTTTATTTTTTTTAGATTCTGGAAGTTCTCCAAAAAAAGACCCAGCTAATCTTAAGCCTTTTGAAATTGCAAGTTTAGCAATTTTTGGTATTAAATTATACTGTTCTTCATTTTCAAGGTATATGAAAAAACTATCTCCTAAACTAAATATACTTCTCATCATATCTATTTTTTTCTCAAAAAATTCTAAAGAATCTTTTTGTGTATGTCCCTTTTCAAAGAAAAAAACTATATCTCCATCTATAATCTTTGCCGATATAAAATCTTCCATAAACTTTCCCCCCAGATTTTTTTGAATCATTAATATAATACCACAAATTTTATTTTAAAAACACTTGATTAATTTGAATTAACATGGAATTACACTGAAATTTTTTTCATTATTTGTATAAAACTTATTGAATCAAGGTTGTAATATTCATTATTATATTGTAAAATATAAGGGTAAACACACAACCCATTCCGGAGGTGCACTGATGTTTAGAGATGAAGAGTTAAAAAAAATTAAAGACGAAAGAGAGTTATGGCATGAAAAAGTTGTAAAAAAAGCCATAGAAAGATTTCCAGAAAGGAAGGAATTTAAAACTACTTATGGAGATGAAATAAAAAGAGTTTATACTCCAGAAGATATAGAGGATTTAAATTATTCTGAAGATTTGGGTTTCCCAGGTCAATATCCATTTACTCGTGGCGTTCAGCCAACTATGTATAGAGGAAGATTTTGGACAATGAGACAATATGCTGGTTTTGCATCAGCAGAAGAGTCAAACGAAAGGTATAAATATTTATTGAGTCAAGGCACAATGGGACTTTCTGTTGCTTTTGATTTGCCTACTCAAATAGGTTATGATTCTGATGATGAAATGTCAGAAGGAGAAGTAGGTAAGGTTGGGGTTGCTATTGATTCACTTGCAGATATGGAGATATTATTTAATGAGATTCCATTAGATAAAGTTAGTGTTTCAATGACAATAAATTCAACTGCTTCTGTTCTTCTTTCAATGTTGATAGCTGTTGCAGAAAAACAAGGAGTTTCACCTGATAAAATAAGAGGTACTATACAAAATGATATTTTAAAAGAATATATTGCAAGAGGAACTTATGTTTTTCCACCAAAACCTTCTATGAAAATAATTGATGATATTTTTGAATATGGATCTAAAAATTTGCCTAAGTTCAACCTTATTAGTATAAGTGGATATCATATAAGAGAAGCAGGTGCAAATGCCGTTCAAGAAGTAGCCTTTACTTTGGCTGATGGAATTGCTTATGTTGAATCTGCTATTAAAGCTGGGCTTGATCCAAATGTTTTTGGTAAAAATTTATCATTCTTTTTCAATGCACACAATAACTTTATAGAAGAAATTGCAAAGTTTAGAGCTGCAAGAAAGTTGTGGGCAAAGATAATGAAAGAAAGATTTGGAGTTACAGATAAAAAGGCTATGGCTTTAAAATTCCATACGCAAACAGCAGGATCAACATTAACAGCTCAACAACCACAAAATAATATTGTTAGAGTTGCTTTACAAGCTTTATCAGCTGTTATGGGTGGAACTCAATCGTTGCATACAAATTCTTTTGATGAAGCATTAGGATTACCTACACAAAAATCTGCTACAATTGCTTTAAAAACACAACAAATAATAGCTTATGAATCTGGAGTTACAGAAACAATAGATCCATTTGCTGGATCTTATGTTGTTGAAAGATTAACTAAAGATATAGAGAAAAAAGCTATGGAATATATAAATAAAATAGATGAAATGGGCGGTATGGTTAAAGCTATTGAAGAAGGATACGTTCAAAAAGAAATTTTAAACTCTGCATACGATGCTCAATTAAAGATTGAAAAGAATGAAAGTATAATAGTTGGAGTTAATAAATTTCAATTAGAAGGAGAAGAAGAACCATCAGAAGTTTTAAAAATAAAGAAAGAAGTTGAAGAAAGACAAGTTGCTAAACTTAAAAAATTAAGAGAAACAAGAGATAATGAAGCTGTTAATAAAGCACTTGAAGAATTGAAAAAAGCAGCTTTAAATAATGAAAATGTTATGCCTTATATTTTAAATGCTGTAAAAGTGTATGCAACACTTGGAGAAATAACTAATTTATTAAGAGACATTTATGGTGAATATAACGAATCGGTATTGATATAACCGGAGGTGTGTAATGAGTAGAAGAATAAGAGTTGTTATAGGAAAACCAGGATTAGATGGTCATGATAGAGGAGCAAAAGTAGTTTCAAGAGCACTCAGAGATGCTGGAATGGAAGTTATTTATACAGGAATAAGACAAACTCCATCTGAAATAGTTAATACAGCAATACAAGAAGATGCTGATATTATAGGGCTTTCAATTTTATCTGGTGCTCACATGAAGTTATGTGAAAAATTATTAAAATTATTAAAAGAAAAAGATATAAATATACCTGTATTTTTAGGAGGAATAATTCCTGAAGATGATATACCAGTTTTGAAAGAAATTGGAATAAAGGAAGTATTTACTCCTGGAACATCACTTGAATTAATAAACAATAAGGTGAAAGAAATTGTCTTGGGAGAATAAGTTTAATAGTATTATAGAAAAATTTAAAAGTGGAGAAATTTATGCTCTTGCAAAGATGGTATCACTTGTTGAGGATAATCCTGATTATGCTTGGGAAATAATTTCAAAACTTCCCAAAAAAGAACACAAACAAATAATAGGAATTACAGGAAGTCCAGGTGCTGGAAAAAGCACCTTGACTTCTAAGCTTGTTGAAAAACTTGCAAAAAAAGGTGAAAAAATAGGTGTTATTGCTGTTGATCCAAGCAGTTCATTTTCTGGCGGAGCATTTTTGGGCGATAGAATTAGAATGAGAAATATAACTAAGTCTCAAAATGTATACATAAGAAGTGTTGCATCTCGTGGAAGTGTTGGAGGACTTTGTGATTCTATTTTTGATATAGTCGATGTTATGGAAAGTTTTGGTTTTGATAAAATAATTATTGAAACAGTTGGTGCAGGACAAACGGAAATAGAAATAGTTTTTGTTGCAGATACTATTTTACTGGTAATGTCTCCAGATTCAGGCGATGAAATACAAATGTTTAAAGCAGGAATAATGGAAATAGCTGATGGATATGTTGTTAATAAAACAGATTTACCAGAAGCAAATGGTTTTATGACACAATTAAAAAACACTTTAATGCTTGAAGTAGAATCAAAGTCAACGAGAAGAGTTTTTGGAACGAGTTCAGTTTTGAATATGGGCATAGAAGATATAGTTTCTTGGTTTGATGAGCACTATAATTCACTAATAAATACTGGAGAACTAAATGATCGTCAAATAAGAAGAAATAAAAGAAGAATAAGAAGTAATTTATTAAGAATTTTAGATAAAGTTGTATACAATTATGATGGGAAAATTGAAGATCTTGAATTTGCAAAAGAAAAAATTTTAAGAGAACTTTGCAAGGAGGAAAACAATTATGAAAAATAAGATAGACCATATTGGAATTGTGGTAAAATCAATTGATGATGCACTAAAGTTTTATAATGGCTTATTGGGTATAACTCCTGCTGGAGAAGAAATTCTTGAAGACAGGGGCTTGAGAGTTTGTTTTATAGAAATCGGAGATACAAGAATAGAACTTTTACAACCAACAAGAGAAGATTCGGAAGTTTCAAAATTTCTTGAAAAAAAAGGTGAAGGACTTCACCATGTTGCTTATGAAGTTGAAAATGTAAAAGAAGCAATTGAAAAAGCAAAAGAAATAGGATTAAAACCTCTTTCTGATGAACCAAAACCAGGTGCACATAATACATCTGTTGTGTTTATGCATCCTAAAACAACTAATGGAGTTTTAACAGAACTCCTTCAACATAATTAAGGAGGATTCGTAATGGCCGATGAAAAGTTTGTTGAGTTACTCGAAAACTTTAGAGAAAAAAAGTCAAAATTAGAACTTGGTGGTGGGCAAGCAAGAATAGACAAACAACACTCTCAAGGAAAATTAACTGCAAGAGAAAGAATAGAACTTCTCGTTGATGAAGGATCATTTGAAGAAATCGACAAATTTGTAAAACACAGAAGTACATACTTGGGATTAGATAAAAAAACTTTTCCATACGATGGTGTAGTTACTGGTTTTGGAACTATAAAAGGAAAAAAAGTAGCAGTTTTTTCTCAAGACTTCACAGTTCAAGGTGGATCGTTAGGAGAAATGCATGCTAAAAAAATAATAAAACTTCAAGATTTAGCAATGAAATTTGGAGTTCCTGTTATAGGAATAAATGACTCTGCTGGTGCAAGAATTCAAGAAGCAGTTGATTCTTTGTACGGATATGGAGGAATTTTCTATAGAAACACATTAGCTTCTGGGGTAATACCTCAAATAACTGTTATTGCTGGTCCATGTGCTGGTGGTGCGGTTTATTCTCCTGCAATTACAGACTTTATTATAATGGTTGAAAAAACATCTCAAATGTTCATAACAGGTCCAAATGTTATAAAAGCAGTTACAGGAGAAGATGTTAGTAAAGAAGGTCTTGGTGGAGCAATGGTTCACAATTCTAAAAGTGGTGTTGCTCATTTAATTGCAAAGAGTGATGAAGAAGCTATGGAAATGACAAAAAAATTAATGTCATACATACCTTCAAATAACTTAGATCCAGTAGAAATTACAGAATTTGATGAAAATTATAATTTGAATGAAAAAATATATGATATAGTTTCTCCAAATCCAAAAAAGGCATACGATGTAAGAGATATTATAAATATGACTTTTGATCCAGAAACATTTTTTGAAATTCAACCACACTTTGCAAAAAATATGATTACAGGATTTGCAAGAATGGGTGGAAAATCAGTTGGCATTATAGCAAATCAACCAAAAATAATGGCTGGAGCACTTGATATTGATGCCTCTGATAAAGCTTCAAGATTTATCAGATTTTGTGATGCATTTAATATTCCTATTGTTACTTTTGTTGATACACCAGGATTTTTACCAGGTGTTTCTCAAGAACATGGTGGAATAATAAGACATGGTGCCAAGTTATTATACGCTTACTCTGAAGCTACTGTTCCTATGATAACAATAATATTAAGAAAATCATATGGTGGAGCATACATAGCAATGGCTTCACAACATTTAGGAGCTGATTTTGTTTTTGCTTGGCCTATATCAGAAATAGCAGTTATGGGAGCTGAAGGTGCAGCAAATGTAATTTTTGCTAAAGAAATTAAAAATTCAGAAAACCCAGAACAAACAAGAAAACAAAGAATTGAAGAATATAAAGAACAGTTTAATAATCCATATGAAGTAGCTGGAAGAGGATATATTGAGGATGTTATAGATCCAATAGATACAAGAAATGTAATAATGAATTCATTATTTATTGCTGAATCAAAAGCAGAAGCAAGACCGGCAAAAAAACACGGAAACATTCCACTTTAATGAGGTGATTATTTATGGATAAAGTATGGTTTATTACCATAGCCGGTATTTTAACGGTTTTTATAATATTAGTAATTTTAATGCTCGTAGTATCATTATTGAGACATTTTTCTAAAACAGAAAAAAAAGGAGCTAAAAAAGAAATCAATTTACCTTCATCAGCTCCATCAAAGGTTGTAAACAAAGTAGAAATAAATAGCAATGATGAAAACGAAGAAATTGCAGCAATTATGGGAGCAATTTCGGCATTTATGGGCAATAAAAATTATGTTGTAAAAAGTATAAAACCTGCTAAAAAGTCAGTTTTTTCGAACTCAAGGTGGGGAACAGTAAATCCTACAGTTACGTGGAGAACACGTTAAAAAAACAGGAGGAAAAAAATGATAAAAAAGTTTAATGTAAAAGTTAATGGAAAATCATATGAAGTTGAAGTTGAAGAAGTTTCAAGTCAAGGAACAGTACCTGTTCAATCAGTACCAGTGGCAGCTCCAGTACAAAAACCAGCAGCAACTCCAGCATCTGCTCCAACACCAAAACCAGCAGCAACTCCAGCATCTGCTCCAACCGCAGGTGGACATGAAGTTATTTCACCACTTCCTGGCGCTGTTGTAGATATTTTAGTTTCAGTAGGTCAATCTGTTAGTGAAGGAGACAAATTAATAATAATAGAAGCAATGAAGATGGAAAATGAAATACCAGCACCAGTATCTGGAGTAATAGATAAAATATTAGTTAAAAAAGGTGATACAGTAGAAGGAGAACAACTTTTAATAACAATAAAATAATAAAAAGAAAAAAATGCTTGATTTAATCAAGCATTTTTTTATTAATTTTCATGAATCTGTTTAATAGTAAGCGGTATTTTTTATGATTACAATAAAATGCAGGGTTTACACTTAAAAAGACCATCCCTTTTTAAGAGGAGAGAGGAAAGGAAGGAAACCTGCGCATTAGAAATATCATAGCAGTGTGTAAATACCAGAAAAAGTGCCCCTTAGAAGGGGCGAGACCAGAGGACGGAGGGATGTGGTTTTGTTAGTTTTATATTAGTTATTTAATGAAAAAAAGAGAAAAAGGAATATTTCACCGAAAAAGCCTCGTCCCTGAAAGGGGTAATAACGTGCCCTTCGACAAGCTCAGGGAACGTTTGTTTTTTTTTTAATACTTCTACTTTTCTTACGGTCATTGAGCTTGTCGAAATGTGGTCATTGAGCTTGTCGAAATGTGGTCATTGAGCTTGTCGAAATGTGGTCATTGAGCTTGTCGAAATGTGGTCATTGAGCTTGTCGAAATGTGGTCATTGAGCTTGTCGAAATGTGGTCATTGAGCTTGTCGAAATGTGGTCATTGAGCTTGTCGAAATGTGGTCATTGAGCTTGTCGAAATGTGGTCATTGAGCTTGTCGAAATGTGGTCATTGAGCTTGTCGAAATAACATTTTTTTATTTTAAAGAAGATTTGATATAATAACATGTAAGGATATAAAACGAGGTGATGAAAATGAAAAAAAGGCTTCCAATAGGAAGAAGTGACTTTAAATCATTAATAGATGACAATATGTATTTTGTAGATAAAAGTATGTTAATCAAAGAAGTTATTGAAAGTGGAGACGTTCTATTAATAACAAGACCAAGAAGGTTTGGGAAAACTCTCAGTCAATCCATGATGAAGTACTTTTTTGATATTACTCAAAACAACGAATACCTCTTTAAAGATTTAAAGATATACAAAGAAAAAAATATAATAGAAAAACATTTAAATAAACATCCTGTTATATACATCACCTTTAAAGATTTAAAGTCTAATAACTTAAAAAAGATGCATGCTTTATTAACCATGGAGCTTTCAAGGTTGTATTTAAAGCATAAGTATGTTTTAGAAGTTTTAGATAATGAAGAAAAAATTATATATGATAAAATAATGGGTAGAGAAGCTTTAGATGCTGATTATGAAAATTCTATAAGAAGTTTATCTGAATATATGGAAAGATACTATGGTAAAAAGGTAATAATATTAATAGATGAATACGATACTCCCATTCAACAAGCTTACTTACACGGATACTATGATGAAATAATATCTTTAATTGGTAACTTATTTGGAATGGCATTAAAAGATAATGTATACCTTGAAAAAGCAGTTCTTACTGGTATAACAAGAGTTTCTAAAGAAAGTATCTTTACTGGTGTGAATAACTTAGAAGTTTCTACTGTATTGAATGAACTATTCAATGATAAGTATGGTTTAACTAAAGAAGAAGTTGAAGAAACACTTAAGTATTATGAACTTGAATATGAAGAAAATGAAGTTATAGATTGGTACAATGGTTATAACTTTGGCGGTGTTGAAATTTACAATCCTTTTTCTATAGTAACTCTTGCAAAGAATAAAGGGAAAATAGGTCCATACTGGATGAATACTAGTGGGAATTATTTAATAAGAAAGCTAATAAAAGAAGGAACTGTTAATATAAAAGATAGTATAGAAAAACTTTTGAATGGAGAAAATATTGAAAGTAAAATAAATGAAACTATGGTATACGGTGATTTATACTTAAATTCAAATGAATCAATATGGACATTATTTTTATTTAGTGGTTACTTAAAATGGATTAAAGAAACAAAAGAAGGTTATAGAAGATACACACTTGCTATTCCAAATAAAGAAGTAAGAATGTTTTATGAAGATACAGTATTATTAATGCTTGAAGAAGGAAATATACAATTAGATAACATACTAATAAACTTAATAAATGGACATATAGAAGAATTTAAAGAAGACTTTCAAAAAATGACTATGAATACATTGAGTTATTTTGACGTTAGCGGAGAAGAACCAGAAAGATTTTATCATGGACTGATACTTGGAATGAGTGTTGGTTTAAAAGAAAAGTACATAATAAAGAGTAATAGAGAAACAGGACTTGGAAGAGCAGATGTTATTTTAATACCAAAAGATAAAACAGATAAAGGAATAATTATTGAGTTTAAAAAGTTTTATAAAAATGAAAAAATACTATTAAACAGTGCACAAAATGGACTAAAACAAATAAATGAAAAGAAGTATGAAGAAGAGATAAAAAGTTATGGAATAAATGATATAATAAAAATTTCAATAGCTTTTGATAAAAAAGAGGTTGAAATTGTTAGTAATTTAGATAAAGAGGTTGAATTAACAGAGATAGAAAAAGTAGCAAAGAACATGCTTAAAAAAGGATTAGATAAAAATATGATATCCGAACTTACAGGTCTATCTATAACAGAAATAGTGAATTTATATAAATGAAAAAACCTCTGTAAAAACACTGATAGTGTAATTTACAGAGGTTTTTATGTTTATTATTCTTTTTCTATTGTGATATTTTTAATCCTTACAGGTTCTAAAGGCATATCTGCATAATTTGTTTTTACAGAAGCTATATAATCTACAACATCCATTCCTTCTATTACTTTACCAAAAGCAGCATAACTTCCATCTAAATGTGGATGAGAATCAAGCATTATAAAAAATTGAGAACCAGCAGAGTTTGGATCTTGAGCTCTTGCCATAGATAAAATACCTTTTTCATGTTTTAAGTCGTTTTTAACACCATTTGATTCAAATTCGCCTTTTATAGAGTATCCGGGTCCTCCTGTTCCATCACCATTTGGACATCCACCTTGAATTACAAAGCCTTTTATTATTCTATGAAAGGTTAAACCATCATAAAAACCTTCTTTTATTAATTTTAAAAAATTTTCAACAGTAATTGGAGCAATTTCTGGATAAAGTTCTGCTTTTATTTTAGAACCATCTTCCATTTCTATAACAATAATTGGGTTATCCATTTTGTTCCCTCCTTAAAATTGTAGTTTTATATAAGATGATATTTCAAATTTTGTATTATCATTTCCTTTTATTGATTCAAAGATTTTTTTTGTAGAATCGTATTTTAATTCATTCATAGTGTTTATATATTTAAAGGATAAAAATAAGTTAGTGTTAAATACTTTTTTTGAAATTGTTGAAGTGTATGTAAATGTTTTTTCTAAAGTGGAATCGTCTAAAAAATGAGTTCCTGTTGGTACTGTATTGTCTGATATAATTCCCCAAGGATTATTTGGTGATTTACTTCCAGAAACAACAAATTCTAATGAAGTAGATAATTCATAATCATTTAAATTTCCTTTATAACCAAATAAAAATGATAAAGAATTTTCACCATAATAATAGCCTATATAATTATCTTTGTAATCTATTATATGATTATCATTGTATATATCTGATGGATACAATGTATAGCCTGAATGTGATGAATAAGGATTAAATGTATATTTTGTAGCTCCAGCATTATAAAAATAAAAATTTCCATAATCATTGCTAAATACACTTCCAAAAGACCATGCAATTTTATCTGGATTTTGTTTTCCATTTGGATTAAAAAATCTATTCATATTAAAATCATCTACAAGAATTTGTAGGTATGAATATAAACATTTGTTATTATAACTTCCAAAAAAACCCATTATAGAGTTATCATTTAAATTTTCAGTCCAAGGCATAGAATTTCCAGAACTTCTTATTTCTTGTGTAAAGTATGCAGGTAATGGATTAAACAGATAAAAATAATCAAAATCTCTATTATCATAAAGCACTATATTTTGAAATCCAACTTTAAAATCATTTAACTTTATTCCATAAACTTTGTAGTCTAATCCTCTATCTTTATATCCTTGACTGGAATTTTTATTCAATTGAATCCATCTTGACTTAAAGAAAAAAAGTTCATCATTGTAATCTAATTCAAAAATTGGTTTTGAAATATTTTTAGATGAAAAAAATAATGAATACGGAGAGTCTACTTCATCTTCTAAATCTTTAATTCCTGCTGTTATTTTTATATTGTTATTTTTATAAGCAATGTAATCATTATTATTTAAAAAATAATGTCCAAAATAAAAATTTTTTTCATGAAAAATATATTTATTATCATTTAAAAATGAAATATCTATAACAAAATCAAATTTTTTTGTTTTATGATATAAATTAAACTCTATATCATCAGTTATAGTAGAATTATAAGTTAATCCTATGTTAAAATTTAAATTCAATGAAAAACTATACAAACTTAAAGATAATACAAATAAAAATAAAAGTTTTTTCATTAAACGGGTTCACCACTTTTTTTACTTTTAGTATTAGCAAAAAATCCTAATATTAAGCCTAAAACAAAACTCCATACTGCAGCTAATGTTACTTGCCATGTATGCGGAAGCATGAATGTGACTGTGTGTGCAGGAAGCCAAAACCATAATAAAGTTAGCATAGCTCCTTTTAAACCATTTGAAGGTATTTTAAATTTTGGCAAGTTATCTAAGAATCTATGAGAAATTATTATCCATGGACCAAACAAAGCATTTGTAAAGAATGATTTAAAAAATGCTGAAAAAAACTTACCTGAAGGTAAGTAATGATGTTGTGTTAATGTATCAACAAAACCATTAAAACCAGCAAACATAAATTTAATTATTACACCTAAGATTGCCCAAGTAACAGCAGAGTGAATTACTTTTACTACGTTTAATTTTTCCTTTTTTAAAAGTGTTCCTGCTATTTCACCAGCTGTACCAAGAATGGCAAATTCTACCATGGCTAAAACAAAAGGGTTTTCCATAAAAATTTCCTCCTTAAATATAGTTTTTTATATGTAGTTTTCTTCCTTAATTATTTTTTTTAAATCAGATATTTTATGTTCTTTTCCTAAAACAACTACGGTGTCTCCATTTTCAATTTTGTGATTAGCATTTGGATTAAATATATATTTATTATCTTTTTTATTAATTGCAATTATTATTAGATCTACTAATTTTGGAAGTGCAATTTCTCGTAATGTTTTATTGAGCATCCATGAAGTTTCTGGTACTTTTATTTCTTCTAAAATATATTCAACTTCACCAGCTCTTGTTACTTTATCTAAAAATGTAACTACATTTGGTTTAGTTGCTAAGTATGCAAGTCTATTTCCTGCTATTTCTGAAGTTAAAACTATTTTATCAATTCCAGCATATATTAATTTTTTTACATTTTGAGGTTCATTTACCTTTGAAACTATACTTACATTAGGATTTAATGTTTTTATAGTCAATGCTGCATATAAATTATCAACATCAGATGGAAGTGTTAATATAACATTTTTTGCATGCATGATACCAGCATATAAAAGAGTATTTTCTTCTTTTACATCACCAATTATATAAGGAACTTCATAAGCTGACATTTCTTCAATTAATTTTTTTATATTCTCTTCTTTTATATCAATAATTACGAAATCTGTATTTGTTTTTAAAAGATTTAACATAACAAAATTAGCAGTTTTTCCAGCTCCTATTAAAATTGTATGTTCTTTCATTCTATTTATTGTTTTCATCATTTTTCTCCTTCCCATTAAATTAAAAATTTCTCCTTCTATTATAAACGATGTTAAAGAAGAAAACGCATATAAAACAACTGTTAATCCAGAAAAAATTAATCCAACAGTAAAAAACTTTGTTATAGTCGATATATTTTCTGGCATTGAGTATCCAACTGTACTCATTGTTATTACTGTAAAAAATAGTGAATCAATAAAAGACCATCCTTCTAATAATTGATATCCAAATGTTCCAATTAAAAATATTAATAAAATTACAGAAATTGATATAGTTAATTTTTTTATTTGTTTTTTTTCATCAAACATAAAATTCACCTCAAAGCAATTATAATATTTTTTGTAGAATAAGTAAAGGGCATAAGTAAACTAGTGTAATTTTTTTGTTAAAAGTTGTATAAGAGCATTTATTATCTGTTATAATAGTTAAGGAAATTCCCGCTCCATATGGGGCCAAAACCAAGGGAGGAGGTAAGAATATGGCAAAAGCAAGATATTATGAAACTATGATCATTGTAAGACCTGATCTTGCAGAAGAAGCAAGAAATGAAGTTGTTGACAAGGTTAAAGGTTGGATCGAAGAAAAAGTTGGTGGAACAATAGAAACAGCTGAAAGATGGGGTATGAGAAAATTAGCTTACAGAACACAAAAAACAAACTTTACAGAAGGTGACTATGCATACTTTATTTATAAAGGTGAACCTGAAAAAGTTAATGTTCTTGATGATTTATTCCACATAACAGCTGAAGTTTTCAGACATCAAACTTTTAGAAGAGAAGACTTAGAAAAAAAAGCTAAGAAAAAAGAAAGCAACATAACAGTTGAAGCACCTGTAACATCTGAAGAAAGTGCAGAGTGATTATAAATGGCTATTGCATACAATAAAGTGGTTCTTGTTGGACGTTTAACAAGAGATCCTGAAATACGTTCAACTGTAAATGGATCAACTGTTGCAAACTTCAGTCTAGCCGTTAATAGACAAGGAAAAAATGATAATACTGATTTTATAAGAATTGTAGCTTTTGGTAAACAAGCTGAATTTGCTTCAAATTACCTTTCTAAAGGTCAATTAATACTTGTTGAAGGTTCATTGCATATAAATAAATGGACTGATAAAAATGATATAAGAAGAGAAACAGCTGAAGTTTGGGTATCACAAATGACTTTCATGGAGAGTAAAAAAGCTCATCAAGAAAATAATATGGATATTCAGGTAGAAGATAGTTATAAAAAATCAAATGTTAAAAGTATAGACGATTCGAATGATTTACCTGATTTTGATGATCCATTTAGCGATCTTGAGGGTGATTTATCATCTGATGAAAATCCTTTTTAAATTTGGAGGTGAAATAAAATGGCTTTTGTAAGAAGAAGAAGAAGAGTAAGAAAATGTAAAATGTGCTCAATGAAAATTGATTATATTGATTATAAAGATACAAACTTTTTAAGTGACTTTGTTAATGAAAGAGGAAAAATTGTTCCAAAAAGAATAAATGGAAACTGTGCAAAACATCAAAGAATGGTTAGACAAGCTATTCAGAGAGCAAGACATATGGCTCTTATTCCATTTACAAGAGATGTATAATTAATACAAAGAAGGCGAAAGCCTTCTTTTTTATTTTTCTATGCCAGCTCTTGCTTGAACACCTGTTTTATAATAATGTTTAACTTCTTTTATTTCACTTACTAAGTCAGCGTATTCAATTATTTCATTTTTTGCATATCTTCCAGTTAAAACAACTTCAGTATTTTTAGCTCTATTATTTAAAACATTTATAACTTCTTCAACATTTAAAAGATTATAATGAATTGCAACATTTACTTCATCCATAATTACTATATCATAATTTCCAGAAGTTATCTTTTTTTCTAATTCTCTTAAACCATTTTTTGCAGCTTCTATATCTTCTTGAGTTGGTTTTCCAAAGATAAAACTTGATTTACCAAATCTTTTTATTTCAAAGTTTGGTAAAAAATCCATAGCTTTTAATTCAGAATAATCTACTGTTTTTATAAATTGACCCATAAATACTTTTTTACCAGCACAAACAGCTCTCAATGATAAACCAAGTGAAGCAGTTGTTTTTCCTTTTCCATTTCCAGTATAAACTTGAACATAACTCATGTTATTCCTCCTAAAAATATTTTTTATAAATCAATACCTTTTTATCCTTTAAAAATTTATCTTTTTTATTTTTTGTCTTATCTATATTTAATTCAAAGTTTAATATGTAATCTTTAGGTAAATTATAAGAATTTAATAAATTGCCTTCGTTATCCCAACCACATATTCCACCACCTTTATGATGATTATCAAAAAGATTATTACAAGCTAAAATAAAAACTCTATTATCATAAGCTCTTGTACTTAAATATTTATTCCATATTTCAATTCTTCTTTTTGCATTAAAAAAACTTGCATGTGGAGAAAAAATTAAATCAGCACCATTTTTCGCATAAATATAAGTATGTTCTGGAAAATGCATATCATAACAAATTCCTATTCCAAATTTTATTATTTCATTATTTGAAGTTTTATACTCAAAAACCTTTAAAGTATCTCCAGAAGTATAATATTTTTTTTCATTTTCACCAAGTTGTATTTTTCTGTAATAAAAATCATTTTGTCGTTTATCAATAAAAACATGTGTAATATAGTAAAATTTTTTTTCTTTTTCTATAAAACCAAATAATAAATTCATAGAATATTTTTTAGAAAGATTTTTCATTTTTTTTATGATATTACCTTTAATTGTTTGAGCTAAATTTAAATCATGATTAGAATTATATCCAGTTAAAGAAAGTTCAGGAAAGCATATTATATCACTATTGTTTAATTGTGCTTTTTTTATAAAATATTCGTGTTTTTTTATATTTTTATCAATATTTCCATAAATAGATTCCATTTGAACCATTGAAACTATAGTTTTTATTTTTTTCACTCCTTTTAATAAGTCTAATATATTTTATCATATAAAAGTTTTATAAAAAAACTTTATTTATCATTAAAGATTAGATACAATAAATTAAAAAATAACTCATTTTTAAAAGTTACTATTACATTAATAATAAAATATTAAATTAAAACATTTATAAAAAATTAATATTTAATAAAGTTTCACAAACTTTTGTTATGAAAATGATTAATAATAACATTAGAAAAAATATAAAATTTAAATTCACAAATATTATTAATTAATATAAAATTAATAACATAAAAAAATAAAAGAAACGATATAAATTAATCAAAATTATATTATATTTAAGTAAAGATATTAATTAGTATAACTAAAATAGTTGATTCTTTTTTTTTTTTTGATATAATGTTCATGTAAGAAAAAGGAAATGATTATTGAATTGTTTGAATTAAAATAAAAAAATATAAACTCATGTGGAATTAACACATATTTTAATGTAATGAACAAACTAAAAATTTTTAAAGATTATTCTTTTGATCAAATCATGAACTATTCGCATGCAAGATTTTCATTAATTAATTGGGAAATGAGTGCAAAATTATCCTAACCTTTAGCATCTTTAGTATATTAATTAATTAATTAATAAACAATCAGCAAAAGTTTTCATAAATATTTTAAATTGGTAAAAATAATTTGAGGAAGGTGAAAAAATTGAAGAGTAAGATAGTATTTATTTTAACTTCACTTTTTGTATTTGTTATAATTTTAATTTTAATAGGGTTTCAATGTAAAAATTATATTTATACTCATTATGTATTTGATTTAAAAGGAAGTTTAAAAAATATTATAGAAAATAAAAAAATGGATATAGATTTGGAAAATTTTAATGATAAAAAAATTGTAGTAATAACAGAAAAGAGTTGCAAAACAAGAGAAAAAATTAAAAATTATCCAGAAAAAATTATTACAAAAACAAAGTTTGAAAATAATTTATTAAATTATGCTTTAGAAAAATTTATTAAAAATGGAATCTCTGAAAATATTATTGATAAAAATATAAAAAAAGAAGAAATTCAAATAATTAATAAAGAAGATATACATTTATTAAAAAGTCAAGCTTCTTTTGAAATTAGATATATAATTTTTGGAAGAGTGATGAAAAAGGAAAAAAATAAGTATGTTGAAGCTTATAGAACTAAATTGGGAACATATACACTTAAAAATATTGATACAATAAATAGATACACCAGATTTTTTTATTTAAAATATCCTAAATTTGTTAATGAATTGATTAACCCTAAAACTAAGGTTTTTTCAATTTATACAGATACAATTCATGATTTAAAAGGTAATACAAATAAAACACATTTGGATGATTTACAATATAATTTTGAAACACTATTAAAAATAGTTCGCTTTTAAAAATAGGTAGTTGCTATTTGGGATAAAACAACACCAGAAAAACTTTACAAAACATATACTTATGATATAGCCGTAGGTAATCCTGGACCATATATTTCAATTTCAGTTATTACTCATTACAGAAGAAATATTTATGAATGGTATGTAATAACTTATAGAAAGATAGTAGAAACAGTAGATTCTCAAAACTTAGGTGAAACAGTTGGTTATAGAATAGAAGAATTATATAGAAGAAGACATACAAGAGTAGAAGATATACAAATTTAATACTTAATAACTTATGCATTTGCATAAGTTCTTGTTTATTAACATTAGAAAGGAGAAAATATTTTGAATATTAAAGCTTTTTTTAAAAAAGATTATTCTTTATTTTTGATAACACTCTTATATCTTGTAATTATGGGATTAAGTAGAAATTTAGAAATTATTTTTATTAATAATTATGTTTTTTATTTTTTTTACTATATGTTTTTTGTTTGTATATACTTGTTTAGAAAAAATATAAAAGAAAAAAATATATTTTTAAAACCAAAACTAAATAAAAAATATAGAATATTAACATATGTATTTGGGGCTTTTATTGGATTTTTTATATTAAAGTTAAATAATTATTTACAATGTACCTTTTTACAAAACTCATTTTTCTTTGAACAAAATGAGTTAATGAAACATTTTAGCAACTTTGGATTGACTTTTGTACACATTCAAGTAAAGTCTAATGTTTTTTCAGAAACTACATTACAAAGAGTACTTTTTTTAGTTATAATAGCACCAATTTATGAGGAATTAATATATAGAGGAATTATATTTGGATTCTTAAAGAAAAAAAATATATTTTTAGCTTTTATTTTATCTACGTTATTATTTGTTTCATGGCATAATTTTGATACAATTGCAGTTTTTTTTAACTTGTTTTTAGCAGGTTTTATTTATAGTCTTGCTTATTATTTTAGTGGCGACTTGATTTTATCTATGGTTTTTCATGCTTCATATAATTTATTTTGTTTATTACCATCTATAATGGAGAATATAATAAAATGAAGAAGTTTTTAATAATATTACCTATATTATATATTTTAATAATAAAACTCTTATATTCTTTTAATATAAATTCTATATTAACCTATTTTATAAAAATCTTTACGTTCATTTTTATTGTATATATAGTAAAAAAAGCTAATCTATTTAAAACTATTGAATTAAATAAAAAACTTAAAATAAAAAAAATATATTTTTATTTAATAGCACCTGTTTTAGGATATGGCTTTTATTTGTTTTGGAAATATTTTCAAGAAATAATAGTTATTAAAAATTTTTATACAAAAAATGAACTTCTATTAAGAGTATCATCATTATTTTTAGTTTTAAAAAAAGCACCTTATATTGGAACAACTACATTTATTATGATAATATCTTTGATAATCTTTGCAACAATTGAAGAAATATTAATGAGAAAGATGGTGTATGGAAGTTTAAGAAAAAAATCAATTGTATTTGCAATGATTTTATCTTCTTTAATTTTTACATTTGCACATACAATAGATAGTTATGGACAATTAACAAACATTTTTCTTTTTGGAATTTTTTTATCTTTTTTTTATGAAATATCTGGTGATATCATTGTTTCTATTTTAATACATTTCACTTACAATTTTTCAGTACTTTATCCAACTATTTTTAAATAATTTGAATAAATATCTTTATACTAACATTTATAAATTAAAACAAGAGGCATCTTATTAAGATGCCTTTTGTTAATTTCTTTAAATATTATATATTTTAGAATATTTTTCTTTTAAATACTTCATAAAATATTGTGGATTTAATCTTTCACCAGTTATTTTTTCTATTAAGTCTTGTGGTTCATACTTACTACCATATTGATGAACATTTGTTCTTAACCAATTTAAAACCTCTTTAAAATCTCCTGTTTCAAGTTTTTCTTCAAAGTTTATTTCTTCTTTTAACTTGTAATAAAGCTGAGCAGAATATAAGTTACCAAGCATATAAGATGGGAAGTATCCAAAACTTCCATGAGACCAATGAACATCTTGAAGAACTCCTTCAACATCATCTTTAGGTTCTATACCAAAATATTCCTTTGTTTTTTGATTCCAAATTTTTGGTAAATCTTCAACTTTGATTCTATCATTTATCAAAGCTTCTTCTATTTCATAACGAAGCATAACATGAAGATTGTATGTTACTTCATCTGCATCTACTCTTATTAATGATTTTTCAACTACATTAACAGCTTTATAAAAATCTTCTACGCTAACATCTTTAAATTGTTCAAATTCTTTTTGAACTTCTGGATAAAAATTTTTCCAAAAACCTAAACTTCTTCCAACAATATTTTCCCAAAATCTTGATTGTGATTCATGTATTGCCATTGAAGCTGCTTCACCTATTGGTAAATCAGAGTATTTTTCTGATATGCCTTGTTCATAAAGTGCATGACCTCCTTCATGAACAGTTGAATAAAATGAATCTCTAAAATCATCTTCTCTGTATCTTGTAGTTATTCTAACATCATTAGGACCTATTGTTGTTGTAAAAGGATGAACCGCAACATCCATTCTTCCTGATTCTAAATCATATCCCATTTTATCTAATACAACATATGATAAATTTTCTTGTTTTTTATTATCAAAATGACCTTTCATAAAAGAATCATTAGGCTTTTTACCTTCATTTAAGAGTTTAGATACAAATGGAACTAATTCATCTTTTAAAGTTTTTATAATTTCATTTAAATCCTTTACTGTGAGCCCTGGTTCATACATATCTAAGAGTGCATCGTATCTATTTTCTTTGTATCCAATTATATCTGCCATCTTTTTAGTTAATTCTACTACCTTTTCAAGATGTGGTTTGAATACATTAAAATCTTTCTCCTTTCTTGCTTTTTCCCATGCAGCTTGTGCATTTGAAGTTACTATTGAAAACTCTCTCATTAGTTCTGGTGGAATTTTTTTTGATTTTTCATATTCTTTCTTCACTATTCTAATTAATGCTTTATCATCTTCATTTAATTCTTCTTTTTCAGATTCTTCAATTAATTTTCCAATTTTTTCTGATATAGATAATTCAAAAGCATAAGATGAAAGTTCTCCTAAAACTTCTGCTCTTTTTTCTACTGCTTTTTTAGGAGCTCCAGTTTCAAGATCCCATCCTATTAAAGCTATTGCATGACCATACCGAGAAATCTTTCTAAATTCATTTTTTAGTTCTTCTATCTTTTTCACAATAAAACCTCCCTATACTTTTATTCATTTAATGTTATCAAAAATAGTTCGGAATGTCAACTACATTTACTCCATCCACACTTTTTACAACTTGTACAACCTTCTACCATTATTAAAGAGTTCTTTGTTAAACAAGATGGACAATAAGTATTTCCATCATTGTCTACATAAAGACCTTTTTCATACTTTAAATCATTTGCATGAACAAACTTTTCAACATCATCTTTTGACATTGGCACACCTGTCTTTAAAACCTTATAGTCAACATCTTCTTTTTCCCAAAGATTCTCAAAATCGTCTATTGCTTTTTTTATTTCACTTGAAAGATTAACACAATACTCCCCTTTTACCTTTGTCAACTGTTGCATTATTTCATCTGAAGAAACACCAGCTCTTAATGCTATTGATGACAATCTTCCAATAACTTCTGCAGTTTCAGTTCCATCAGATAAAAATATTTCAATAGCTTCTCCAGTATCATCAAAAGCTAAGGTTATATAAACTGTATTTCCATCTGCTTTAAATTTTCTTGTAACACTTCTTAAAGTATCTTTTCTTGGCCTTGCTCTCAATTTATGTTTTTCATCTATAACAAAAAATGACACTTTTTCTTTCTTTTCATTTGAGGTTAAAACTTGCGTTTGTAAACTTCCATCTCTGTATATAGTAATTCCTTTTAAGTTTAATGAAAGTGCCTTTTTGTATATATCATAAACATCATCAACACTAACATCATTTGGCATATTTATTGTTTTTGAACAAGAAGCATCTAAGTAACTCTGTATTGCATTTTGAGCTAAAACATGATCCAGTGGTGAAATATCCATTGAAGTTATAAATATTCTTTTTAGTTCTTCACTTATTCCATTTATATTTTTTAAACTTCCTTTTTCAATTATTTCTGCTTCAAGATCATCTGTCATATGAGAATTTAATTTATTTAAAAGTACTTTGTTAATATATGGAAGAGGAACTTTATTTCCTTCTTTATCCGTCATATATCTTATATAAGCAAGCATAAAGTTAGGTTCTATTCCACTTGATGTATCTGCAAGATTTGATATTGATCCCGTTGGAGCTATTGTATTTGTTTGCACGTTTCTTTTATACTTTATAGCTTCACTATTAAAATGCTCTATTATCTTTTCATTCCACTGTTTCATATAATCTTCTTTTAACATTGGAAATGGAATAAAAGCTTTTGGATACTTTGAATTTTCAAACTCTGGAAAGTTTCCTCTTTCTTTTGCAAGATCACTTGAAGATACGTGAGAATAATATGCAAGAGCTGCTGTTACCTTTGCCATAAATTCTCTACCTTCATTTGAATCATAAGGTAATTCTTTATAATATAAGGCATCTGCAAGTCCCATTATTCCAAGCCCTATAAATCTTTGTGCTCTTGACATCTCTTCTATTTCTTTTAATGGATAAACATTTATATCTATAACATCATCTAAAAATCTTGTACACCAATAAACAATTTCTTTAAAAACTTCATTTTCTCTTGTTATATCAAAATCATTTATGAGTTTTGCTATATCAATTGATCCAAGATTACAACTTCCATATGGTGGAAGAGGTTCTTCTCCACAAGGATTAGTTGCTCTTACTGGTGTTTTTTCACTCATTGCATAATATTTATTATGTCTACCTAAAAATAATAAACCTGGATCTCCTGATTTCCAAGCATTTTCAGATATCGTTTTCAACATTTCTTTTGCCTTTATTTTATCAAATTCTTTTCCACCATGAATTAATGAAAGCTCTCCATCTTCATTTACTAACTCTAAAAACTCTTCAGGGTTATCTATATTAACTGATATATTAAAATAATTTAAAACACTTTTACCATCATTATTCTTTTTTGCATGAATAAAATTTAAAACATTTGGATGATCATATCTCATAACAGCCATTTGAGCAGCTCTTCTTGCTCCACCTTGTTCAATTGTAGAAGCAGAAACATTAAATACATTCATAAAACTTATAGGTCCAGAAGATTTCCCACCCGTTCCTGCAATAGAACTACCTTGAGGTCTTAAAACAGAAAAATCATAACCAACTCCGCCACCATACTTCATAATCATAGCAGAGTTTTTAACAGCATTAAATATACCCTCCATTGAATCTTCCATTGGTATAACAAAACAAGCAGAAAGCATATTGTGCTTACCTTTATTATCATAAATATACTTATAGTCTTCATAAATCATATCTTTTACTTCTTTTGTAAAAATTTTTCTACTCATTGTTTTACCTGAATTAAATAAAGTTGGTGAATTTGGTAAAAATACTCTTGATAAAACTAATCTATAGTATATATTCTCTATTTCTCTTATTTTTTCAACATCATCAGTATAAAGAACTTCAGCTGAAGCAACGTGTCTTGCTACACGTTTTGCAATGTCATCCCAATCATTTTCAAGATATTCTCTATTTTCATCCTTTAAAAAATACCTATCCTTTAAAATGGTATAAGCATTTTGTGATGGCTTTACATTTTCTAACCTGATTAAAAGGTCATTCAATTCTTTTGAAACCATACTTTCCCTCCCATATGTTGTATTATCGAAAACAAATATATCAATATATTGCTATACAATAATAACAAAAATAATCCAATGTATCAAACTTGATATAGTCTGATTACATCGGATTATTTGAAATTCAATATTTTTTATTAAACTCTTATCTTTTATTTTTGCAGTTTTTCTATTATTATATTTTTTTACATTTTAAATAATCTTAGTTTTTTAAAGTTTTGTTTAATTATAAAAGTGTTACATTTTTTATATAACATAATTTAAATTAGTTAATTGGTGATTCTGAAAGCCATTTAGAAACAACAACATTATAAATTTTATTTTTTATAGTTGTTTCATCTAAAGTGTTCCAATAATTATCATCAGCTATAACTTTATTTTTTGTTTCATTATAAATGTTATAATGAGTATTATTAAATTCATTATTTGTTATTTGCAACTCCACATCTTCTGATGGAAACTCCTTAATATAAATTCCATAACTATTATTTATAATTTTATTTTTATCAAAATATAATAATGCTCCTTTTTCTATATTTATTGCTTTACTACAATTTTCAAATATTGAGTTTTTAAATCCAATCATAGCATCATTAGAAATAAAAATACCATCAGTATTTTTATTGTTTCCATTTAAATGAATATTATTAAAAATTATAGGATAATTAGAATTAATTTCTATTAAATTATTATAGTTTTCATCAATTTTTTCAAATAAAATATTATTAAAGTTTATATTTCCTTTTATTGTTCCAGAAATTCTCAAATGGCCAATCTTCCCATTATTTACATTTAAAATTCCACTAAAATTATCTAGTTGTAAATTCGACACTTTACAATTTTCAATAGAAATTTTATTATTATATTCTCTATAAAAATTAATATTTGTAAACGTGGAATTTTCTGCATTTATTATAATATTATTAGAATAAGAAGTATTTAAAGTATTTAAATAGCTATTTTTAATAACAACACTTGTATCACTTCCTACATATACGTTCATACTCATATTATCTATATAAGTTATTGTTGAAAAATCACTTTCAAAGTTTGAACTGTTCAAATTAAAATTTGATGTTTTAATCAATGTGTTTTGTACTTTACAATTTAATCTATTAATTTCAAAAGAGTTTGATGAAATTTTTGAGTTTGATATATTTAGATAACTTTTTGCTTTATCAGAATAACCCTCATTATCAATATCAATAAAACTTGAGTTTGAATAAAAGTTACAATTATCAATATTAAATTCAAATTCTTCACTATTATTACTAAATTTTATAACTGAATCATTTGAAGAAATTTTTGAATTTAAAATACTACTACTTGAATTTTCATATTGATTAAATGCAATTGTATTTAATTTAATTTTTGAATTTTCAACATTTACAGTTCCAAAATTATTTATTAATGTACTTGCATAACCTGTAACTGCATACTTTAAAGTCAAAGTTCCACCAGCTTTTATATCAAAGCCACTCCATTTATCTTTAATTAAAATAGAAGTATCTGGTTTGATAAAAACATTGTCTTCTTTTGTACCTTCAACTATTAAACTACCTCTAACTTCTATTTTTTTACCTTCTTTTATCTTTATATTCACTCCTGGTTCAACTCTCAATCTTCCTATTATTATTAAATTATCTGTTACTTTATAGTCTTTATCAGAAGCTTTTAAAACAGAGTTGAGTATGATCTTTCCACTTATTTCATGATTTAATGCTACTTCTTCATCATTAGGCGTTTCTGATAATGAATTTGATACATCTATATTTCCTGATATATTTGGCGTTCCAGATACAAAGTAATTATATTGTGCATTTATTTTATTCGATACATTTGATTTTATATCTTCGGTATTATTATCAAATACATTTTTCATTATATATACACTATCTTCATCATTTGCTTCTTTTATTGTAAGTCCAATATTTGCATTTTTAATTGTATTATTAAATAGCTTTGTATTACTCAATAATACTGGAGAATTATCAAATGTTGACTTAAAAACATTTGCATTGAATAAGTTTATACTTTCAATATCTTTAAAATTAGATTCTTCTATTTTAGAGTTACTCTCCAAATACTTAGCATTTGAAATTTTTGCTTTATTTAATTCAACGTTATTTAAATATAAGTTATCAACTGTAGTAGTAACAATATTTTCAATACTCTCTGAATTTAATTTTAGTGTTTTTACATTTTCTGTATTTAACTTTAATATTTTACCTAAATTAAATTCAGCATTATTCACATTTTTTAAATTTACTGTATCAAAGTTAGAGTTATTTGAAATAAAGTTTGTACTTATATCTGCATTCATTACTTTATATACATCAACAGTATTTAAAGTTCCTGATGTATTTAATTGCTCAATAATACCTTTTCCATTAACAAATCCATTGTTTAATAATAAAGTTCCTATATCATTATTGTTTTCTAAACTTATTCCATTAATTTGAAAATCATTTAACTTTGAATTATTAATTACTTTTGTTATATTACTTGCTTCATTTCTTTCATAAACAGAAGAAAAAGTTAAAGTTCCTGATTTTTGTTTAGACTTATTTATTATTACTTTTCTTCCATCACTTATTTTTATTTCAATATTTCCTTCAAAAATCATATTATTTAAATCTATATCAGAAGTTACTAAGTATGGTGAATCCTCTTCTTTTAATGTATCATTATTTAAAATATAATCCTTTAAGTTTGTATAACTCAAAAGTTCTCCTATATCTGGTTTTTCACTTGAACCTGCTTCTTCTATCAACTTCGTTTTAAAACTTTCCATTTCATAACTTCCCATAATAGTTTCTTTTATTGATTCTTCTGTATAAAGTCCCCAAAAGTTATCAGATAAATTGATTTTATAATTTGAGTTATTTTCTAAGTTCAAATATCTATTCATCATAATTATATTTTCAGATAAGTTTATATTATTACTCATGTTTTCTATTTTTACACCACCAAAGTTTAATGCAATATAATTATTTTTAAATCCTGCAATTAACCCTTTTCTTACAACAACAGCATAATTATTGTTTCCATAAAAGGTATTATTATATATTTCAGGCATAGAAAGCTCTCCATCAACAATTAACGTATCATAATTATTATCTTTGAAAGTATTATCATATATTTTTGTTGTTTTATCATTAGTTATTTTCAATTCAACACCGTTTTTAAAAATATTATCATGTATAGAAACGTACTTCAAACGATTTATAATTACATTACCTTCACCATTTTGATATTGAGAATTTGTATAATCAAAAGTATTGTTAAAAATATCAACATCATAACCGTCTTGATTTTTTGAATCTGTTGTATTCATACCAATAAAAAAATTATTTTTAAATTTATTTTTTTGTATTATTATTTTTCCTTCAAAATTATTATTCATATCACAAAGGGCATCAAAAAAATTTATTTCATTATTTTTTATTATCAACTTTGAATTATACCACATATGATTACTTGAAAAACTATTTATCTTTGAATTTTCTACATACAAAACTCCATTACTAATTGACTCATTATATAAACGGCCAATAATAGAATTTTCTATTTTTATATTTGAATAAATATAGTTCATATTTAAACTTTGTGTATTTATATTTTTAAAATAAACATTTTTATAAATACTATTCATAAAAACAATAGAAGTAAACTTTGAATCTTCTATTTGATAACTTCCATTATTATTACCACCATTAAGATTTAATTTGTTAACTTTAGAATCATTAATTTTTAAAGTATTACCCAAAAATTCAATGTCATTAGAAGTTGAATTTTGAACATTTGAATTTATAAGAGTTAAATTAGAGTTTCCAGATGTTTGTATTCCAGTTGTTGTTTGTTTTATCGTTAACTTATTTAATTTAACAGATGCATTTTGTAATGTAATACCAGTTATAGTATTATCTATTATCACATTTTCAAACTTTATAGATTTTTCATTTGTGTTATAAAAAGTTATTCCATACCACATATCCTTTGCCATAACTCCTGTATTGGTATAAAAATTTATTGATTCTTTATCAACATCTCCTGCTTCTATAGATCCATAAATATCTATTTTTTTATCTTTATTTACCTTTATTTCAACACCTGGCTCAATTATTAATTTTCCAAATATAGATAAGTTATCTGTAACAACATATGGACTATTGTTTTTTGTTAATTTATAGTTTAAATATAGATTTCCACTTAACTCTTTTGACGTTATTTCTTGAATTTCAGATATTGAATTTATTTCTTTTGTTTCATATGGTTCAAAGTTTACTCTTGATAATGAAAAGTTTGGATCATCATCGTAATCGTATATTTTATTTTTTATTTGCTCAATATTATCAGTTCCAAAATAATTATTTTTAGATTCAATATTTCCATTTTTAGCTGAATCCATGAGTTTTATTGCAAAATCTATTTGACCTATAAAGTTATTGTAAGCTAATAAAACTTTATTTGTCCCAATTTCAATTCCTGTATGTTCATTAAAAATGTTATTGTAAATAATATAGGAAAAATAGGAAAAATTATTTTCATTATTCATCATAGAAGTACCTGTTATTTTAATAGTTATATCTTTGATTGTATTAGAAATTAAAATAGATGATGCTATATTCATTCTGATATTTTCATTCATTCCATCTGATAATTTAGATATCTTTGAATTACTTATTTTAGAATTTTGTATATATGTATTATCATAATCATTTTTACTAAATTCTATACTTGAATCTTCTACAATGGAATTATTAATTCTAAAATTTCCAGTTAAACTACTATTTTTAACATATGAATTTGTTAAAGCATAATTATGATTATTAGAATTAACTAAATTACTATCAGTTATATAACCAGAAAGATTAAAACTACTTAAAATATTAGAGTTTATGAGTTTTACCATTCCTGTTTCACAATCAAGAATTTTTAAATTTGAATTATAAATTTCTACATAATTTAAAATTTTTAAAGAATTTCCAGTTAAATTTTTTATAACTCCATTTTCAATTTCAAGATTTCCTTTTTCCATATCAATATTTTCTAATATGTTCGAAGTATTTGTTTGTTCTTCAGAATATTCCTTATTTATTTTATTATATAAATTTTTAGATTTTAAATTATTTGATATTTCAATAGTTTTATTATCTACAACTGTTTTAAACTGTTTATCTTTTAAGTATTTTATAGTTCTTTTCATTTCTGAATTTATCATATCTTTTAATGATGATGTAAATATATTTTTTGATTTTAAAAAGTTTCTTTTATTCATTGTTTTATTTTGTATATCTTTTGAAGAACTATTTACCTTTAGGTTGAATACATCATCTATATTTTCTGGCTTAAAAACTATTTTCTCATCATTTGTTCCCCTTGCTTCTATAAAACCATTTATTATTATGTTAGTGTTATTTTTAAAAATCAAAACAACTCCTGCTTCTATAGTTAATTTAACATTTTCATTTACTAAAATACTATCACTAACATAATAAGGAGATTGAGCTTTTGTAATAACTGTATCTTTTGTAACTATCTTTCCATGTAAATAATCTGTTAAATTAGTTGCATTTGGTAAATGAATTAGTGATGTTGAAGCTGTTTTCATTTCACTTATATTTTCTGAATTATCTTTTACTTTTACATATATTGTTTTTTCTCCTTCAGTTGAATCTAAATCATATATTTTTTGATACTCATACTTCATCCAATTTTCTTGATTTTTATCATTTGAAATTGAAATTTGATATAATCCAGAACCTACATCTTTTGCAAATGTAGTAATTATAACTTTTGTATTGTCTGTTGTGCTTGAACCACCATTTATTAAAACTTTATTTATTATTGGTGGTATTGTATCACTAAGTTCTAATGTTGGTACTGTTGTTGTTTTAAATGATTTCACTTCTAATGAATCTATTTTATTTTCATTCCATCCATCTTTTTTTGCTATTAATTTATATTTCCCATGTAAGATACTACCAAAAGTATAGTTCCCATTTTCATTTGTTATTGTATTATAAGACATTTTTTCAACATTAGTATCAAAAGGAATTAAAGTTATAGAAACCTTCGAATTATCTGTAACATTTTTTAAATTCACTTTTCCTGTAACTTCTCCTGCATTTGGAAATAATGTTACATCATTTGTTTGTACTAAATTCCCTGGTATAACATCAACAGGTGAAAGAACATAACCACACTGTGGGAAACTTGATTTTTGTATATAAGTTCCAAGTGGTATATGTTGAAATTCAAAAATTCCCTCTTTATTTGTATAGGTTAAATATGTTGCATCACTCGTTTTGGATTTCAATTCTACTTCTATATTTAAATTATTAGTAAAATTTGCTATCGTTACCTTACCTTTAACTGTATTTTTTATTGCCTTTAAAATCAAAGGAGTATCTGATGTTTTTTCAAATATTGGTTTATATGGAGTTGTTTCTGTTGTTTGAAAATTATCACTATATGTGTAGTCTTCAAAATCTTCATTTTTATAAACTCTTAATCCAGTATAATTTTGTGATACTGGTGCCTCTAATTCAAAATTTCCATTTTCATCTGTATAAGTATACAATCTATAACCTAATTTTTTTTCATAATCTCCCAATAATTCTATTTTTATATCTTTAGAATTATTCCATCCTTCCAATTTTACTGTTCCAATTATTTTTCCGCTTGCTTTTTCAAGAATTGGAGAATCTTTTATATTTATTTTATCTCCAATATTTACTTTCACATCTTTTATTACATATGTTTTATATGAAAACTTAGAAAATTCAAGATCGTATATTCCAGAACTTATTTTTGGAAAAACATAAGTTCCATTTATATCTGTTACTGTTATATATCCTGGTCCATTATGTTTTTTTGCAAGAACATTAATACCACTCATATCTTTAGAATTTTTTAAATAAGCTTTTCCATATACACTTCCTGTTGTTGGAATTTCTTCCAAAAAAATTATTTTTTCTATTGTTTTCTTTTGATTTGGATATATTTCTAAATTATTTAAAACTACTGTAGAAAATCCTTGAGCTGAGTATGAAATTTTATACTTACCAAATGGTACATTTATTATTTTATAATATCCATTTTTATCTGTTTTTGTCGTAAAAAAAACATTTATTTCTTTATTATTTAAGTCTAAAGAAGTTCCTTCTATTGTTACAGTAATTCCCTCTTGATTATTTATACTTTCAATATTATATTTTGCAAAACCTTCAATTGAACTTTTTAAAGGTTCCAAAATCAAATCAAATTTATTTTTATCTAAATCCAATACATTTAATTTATCAGAATAAGCTATATAATTTTCTTTTGTTACTTTTATATCTTGAACTCCTGTTTTTGAAATTATTTTATAATATCCATCTTTATTTGTTGTTTCTGAAAAATCACCAATTTGAACTATTGCTCCAGAATTATCCAAACTTCCTGGTAATTTAACATAACCTTCTACTAAAGTACTTTTTCTTTTCAATTCAACACTTTGAAGAGAACTTATTTTATATTCTTCAACATTTACTTGAGTTGATACAGAAGTATAATTTTCTTTTGATATTTCAACTTCATATTTTCCAACATCCAATAAGGAATTATAATTTCCATCTTTATCTGTAATAGTTGTTTGAACTATATTTTCAGAATTTAAAGGTTTAAAAATTATTCCAATTCCACTATTTTCATTATTTTTTCTATCTTCTAAATATACTTTTCCTTTTATCCAGCCTTTGTTTTCACCACCAACAAACATCTTAATATTACTTAAAGAATTTGTTTTGTTTTTATAAATATTAACTTCAATTGTTTGCGTAATATAATTTTTCTTTACTATTTTTATAGTATAAGTTCCTTCATGGTAATTCAAATGGAAATATCCATTTTTATCCGTTACAGTTTCTACTTTTAAAGTATCTTTATTATATAATTTTATACTAAAATTAGATTTTTCAGAGTTTAAATCATCTTCACCATTTACATTTTGAGGAATTATTTTACCTTCTATTATTCCCATAATAGATTGTAAAATTATTGGTGCCAATTCTATTTTTTTATCCTTTACTACTGTAATTTCTTTTTCATAACTACTATATTTATTTGAATTAATTACAAGGTTATATTTACCTGGCATTAAATTATATTCAAATGTATTTGATCCTTTTAATATTTTATTTTTAAGATCTTTAGCTTTTTTATCTAAATTAATAAAATTTAAATTTATTTCATCTTCATCATTTAATACAGAAACACTTCCCAAAACTTTTCCAAATTTAAAAGAAAGTGATGTATTTACACTAACAATATTACCCGTATAAACATTTACTTTTATTTCTTTTTCTTCATAATCTTGTCTCGAAATTTGTAAAGTATAATCTTTTGGTTCTAAGTTTTTTATCATAAAATTTCCGTCTTTATCTGTCTTAACAGTTGTATTTAATCCTTTTATTTTTATCAATGTTCCATCTAATTGATCTGAAAATTTTAAATTTATATGTCCTTGTATTGTACCAGGCGTTGGTTTTAGTATACAACTTGTTAATGTCAATACAATAATTAAAAATAAAATTGTTAATTCAATATATTTCTTCACAATTCTCATCCTCACTTTCTCACTTTGCATTAATATAAGCATCTGCCATATTTATTATCCAAATAGCTATTGTTGTTCCAAAACTAATTAAAAAGTATTTATTGTAATCATTTGCCTTTTTTAAATCTTTATCATACATTTCTTCATTTGTAGAATTCAAATATTTTTGATACTCATTAAAAAAATATAAATCCAATGATATCGATCCAATCATACTTATTCCAAATATACCTCCTTTTATTGGTTGATCATTATACATTTGCCCCCATCCAGGTATCAATGCTGACCTAAACAATGCTGTTGATGGATATTTTCTTTCAGCAAAATACTCTTCTACTTTTTTTATAGTAATAAATTCTTTATCTTCAAAATTTATACTATCTGTATAAATACTTTCTCCAGTAGAAACTTTTATTACTTTTATATTTATATAATATATATCTCCCAATTTTTTAATATTTCCTGTTAATAAATAATCTGCACTTATCAAATTCCCCAATTTATTTGAATTTTTTATATCTGTTATTCCAAGCATTGATAATTTTATTTCTTTTATTACTTTTTCCAATTCTTTTCTGTCTACTATTTTTATATTGTTTTCCATCAAATAATATGAATATATATCGGAAACAAGCGTAGACTTTTCTTTATCATTACCCTCAAAAGGAAGAATTCCAACAACACTATCTCCTATTTTAGATGCAAGATAAAAACCAAGTTTTGTTCCAGATTTTTGAAAAATATTTCTAAAATCTTCGCCTAAAAAAATCACACTCACTAATAAAACCATAATAAAAAAATACTTTTTCAAATAAATCCCTCCATTCCATATTATTTTTCATAAATTATTCTTTTTAACAAAATTAATTAATCATTTGAATTATTTATAAAAATTTAATTATATATATGATTAAATCGAAATATTTTCTAAAACAAAATAATTGTATCATTTTTTAATTTTTAAGTCAATTTATATATAAAAAAAGAGCATTAATTATATAAATTAAAGCTCTTTTTTTTATATTTATATTTATATTAATTTTTAGATTTTAAAAACACACATTTATTTATATTGGTTTCTTTTTTACTCAAAGCAATTGCAAAATTTTCACAGTTTCCATATCCACATGCTCCACAGTTTTTTTGAGGTAATTTTTGTAAATAATATTCTTTTGAACCTTCTATAATTTTTTTAATTTCTTCTTTTTCTTCAATCATATCTTCTTTATGAACAAGTTTTTCCATTATATATCCCATAATTAAAATCATGGGTATTGTTAAAGCATATCTCGTTAATGCAAATTTTAATCCTAAAAAGCTGGACTCTACCATAAACATAACCCATTTTGTAACTGCCCAAGAACTTATTATTATTACTACATTTGCTATACTTGCACCTTTAAAGTACAACGATTGTGCAACAGGAAAAGCTGCATAAATTGGTCCTGCTGAAAATGAACCTATCAACATTGAAAATAATTTTCCTTTTAATCCAGAACTCTTTCCAAAATTTTTTATGATTACTTCTTGTGGAACCCAAATATTTATTAGTCCTGATATAATCATAATAGCTGGCATTATTTCTAACATTTCAACTAAAAAATTTTTTGTCATTATTAAAGAATTATTGAATATACCTCTATTATAAAAAAATGTTATTACATAAAGTACTATTGCCACTACAAGTATTTTATTCTTTTTTATAAAATTCATAATATCACCGCCATTCCAAGAGCAACTACAAGTGCAAATACAAAACTCAAAAAGTTTCTATAAAAAGTAAATTTTTTACCAAAGTGTTCTATTTCTATTGGCATAGTTGCAAATCCAACCATGGTTAATGTTGTTATAAATGCAGCAATTGCAACTAAATTAGCCCCTGATTCATACAAAGATTTTGATAAAGGAAATGCTATGAAAGCTGGAATAATTGTTATAGTTCCAATTACTGCTCCATAAATAGAACTTAAAAACAAATTAGAATTACCCAATAATTTTTTTATTAAATCTGGTGGTAAATAAGATAAAACTAATGCAACTATTGCCATAATCCCTATTAATTCTGAAACCATTCCCAAAAACATTCCTTTTGCAATTTTTAAACTCGCTTTTGTTTTCTTTTTACTTTTTATAATAGACCAAATAAATAATATTACAGCTAATGAAATTAATATTATTGTATTCATAATTCACTCTCCTTTTGTGCTGTATGTACATTTATTATACACAATAAAAAAACAAAAAACCGTGATTTCAATCACGGTTTTTTGTTTCATAAATTATATTTTCTATTTCTTTAATATTTAAAATTTTTATAAAGTTTTTTTCTATATACACTATTTTTTCTTTTATAAAGTTTGAAAGTATCCTTGAAACAGTTTCTCGGGTAAGCCCTAACTCTTTTGCTATATTAACCTTAGATACTTTCATAGTTATAGTATTTCCGTTTTTTTCATAAAGATCTAATAAATATTTTGCAACTCTTTGTTTTGCGTCTTTCATTGAAAAAATTTCAAGTTTTTGTGTCATATTTAAAATCTTTTTTGAAATATTTTTTAAGTATTCTACTAAAAACTCTTCATTTTTCATTAAAACTAAAAGTTCATTTTTATTAATTTCAATTACAATGGAATTTTCTTCTGCTATTATATAAGCTGGATACTTTTCATTTATAAACAACAATGTTTCACCAAAAATTTGTCCACTTTTTATATTATTTATCAAAACTTCTTTTCCTGTAGTTAAATACTTTACAACCTTTAAACTACCTTCTTTTAAAATAGATAAGTTTTCTATTAGTTCATTTTGATTATGCAGAATTTCTCCTTTTTTTAAAGTTATTTCTTTTTTATTTAGTTCTTTTATAAATTCAAGATTTTTCATCATGTCTCCTTTATTATTTTTTCATATTTTTTATTTGATTAATTTTTTCTCTTCAATTATATCATTATCTTTTACTAAATAATCTTAAAAATCTTTTTGATTTCATTAAATTGAAAAAATAATAATGTATAATATTCGGAGTGAGAGGTGAAAAAATGAGAATACTCGGTATAGATCCCGGATATGGAAGAATAGGATATGGTATTTTGGATAAAGTGGGAAATAAATTCAAAATGATTAAGTATGGAGTTATCTATACTGATAAAGATCTTCCATTAACAAAAAGATTAAATCAAATTTATGATAAAATAATTGAATTAATTGAAGAATTCAACCCCGATGAATCATCTGTTGAAGAATTATTTTTCTTTAGAAATGTTACTACTGCCATTCAAGTTGGAGAAGCACGTGGAGTAATTTTACTTGCTTTAGAAAAAAGTAAAGTCCCAATTTTCGAATATACTCCTTATCAAATTAAACAAGCTGTAACTGGTTATGGTAGAGCAGAAAAAGGTCAAATTCAAAGAACATTAAAGATTTTTTTGAATTTAGAAAAAACTCCAACTCCAGACGATGCAGCTGATGCTTTAGCCGCTGCTTTTTGCCATGGAAATTATGGAGGTAGATATTAATGGAATTAAAAGAGTTTTTTTTAGAATATTTGGGGTTCATTCCATTAAAAATAAATGGAAATATAGATATAAATAAAAAAGAATGTATAGTAGAACTTCACGAGAGTAAAAATTCTTCATTTGAAAATTATTTAAAAAAACTTTTAATGAGAATAACTAAAAAAAATGTTAGTATAAAACAATTGGGAAATAATTCCTTACAATTTTTCGTGAATAATTGGAATAATCTAATAACAGGAAATCAATTAGAAAGATTTTTAAGATTAATATTACCTGAGATAGAAAACGAAGACACTTTAATCTTAAAAACTCATTCATTATTAATAAAATCAAAGATAAATATGAATAAATCTATTTTCGAAGATTTCATTTTAAAGTATACAGGAAAAAAATTAAATTATAAAATTGTTATCGACGAAAAATTAAATCCAGAAACAGAAACATATTCTCAAAATTATTATGACAATCAAATGGAATATATTGAACAACAAAATTATGAAACTCCTTTAAAACAAACAAATACAAAATTAAATAATGGTAATGTAATAATCGGAAAAAACTTTAAAAAAATTCCTATTCCATTAAAAAATATCCCACTTTCAGAAAACACCATAATTGTTGTAAAAGGTACTGTTTTTCATAAAGAATACAATGATAAGAATAAAATAGTTTCTATATTTATAACAGATAAAACCGATTCTATTATAATAAAAGCTTTTAAAGAAAAAGCAGAAAAAATCTTCAACTCAATTAGTGAAGGAGATTCAATAAAGGTTGAAGGAAGTATTTTTTATGATACTTATATAAATGACTTTGCTATAATGCCATTTAATTTAATAAAAGAAAAAAGCAATGATGAAAGAATGGATACTTATGAAGAAAAAAGAGTAGAACTTCATATGCATTCAAGATTGAGTACAATGGATGGAATTTTACCAATAAAAGATATAGTAAATCAAGCAGCAAAATGGGGACACAAAGCAGTTGCTATAACCGATCACGGTATTGTTCAAAGTATACCTGTTTTTTATGATACAGCTAAAAAAGCTAATATAAAACCAATTTTTGGTACAGAAGCTTATGTTGTTGATGAATCTGTAAATATTATAACTTTAAATTCAGAAGACAAATTATTAGACGAAACCGATTATGTTGTTTTTGATTTTGAAACAACTGGACTTCAACCAGCAGTCAATGAAATAATTGAAATAGGTGCTGTAAAAATAAAAAATGGTGAAGTATCTGAAACTTATCATGAACTAATTAAACCAACTGTAAAATTACCTGAAATTATAACAAAAATAACAAATATAACAGATGAAATGCTTGAAGATAAAAAAGGCATTGAAGAAGTATTACCTTCTTTTTTAGAATTTATAGAAGGAACTGTATTGGTTGCACACAACGCTGACTTTGATTATAGATTCCTAAGAGAATGGGTAAATAAACTTTATAATAAAAAGTTTAAAATGACTTACATAGATACTCTTTCTATGTCAAAATCCCTTTTAAATCTTTCTGGATATGCTTTAAATAGAGTTGTTAAAGCTTTAAAATTAGATAATTTCAATCATCATAGAGCTGATGAAGATGCAAGAATAACGGCTTTGGTATTTTTAGAATTGTTAAAAAAAGCTAAAAATAGAGGTTTAGAAAAATTATCTGAATTAGATAATTTAAAAAAATTAATAGATTATAAGAGTTTGAGACCAGTACATATGACTATCTTAGTTAAAAATAAAATTGGTTTAAAAAATCTTTATAAATTAATTTCAAATGCACATTTAAAGTATTTTTATAGAGTTCCAAGAATTTTAAAAAGCGAATTGAACAATCTAAGAGAAGGTTTATTAATAGGAAGCGGATGTCAAGATGGTGAATTATCAGAAGCATTTTTAAGAAGTGCTACCAAAGATGAACTTGTAGAAATTGCAAAATTTTATGACTTTATAGAAATAATGCCAATAGATACTGTAGAAACAAAAGATCCATTAACTGATGATTTAAAAAAAGATATGTATAGAACATTTTATAATATATCAAAAGAATTAAACCTTCCATCAGTAATGACTGGAAATGTTCATTATATGGAATCAAAAGATGTTAAATTCAGATATGCTTTAAAAGTTGCAGATAAAAAAAGACCTATGATATCAAATAGATATTTTAGAACAACAAATGAAATGATAGATGAAGCAATTAAAATATTTGAAGATAAAACTATTGCCGAAGAAATAGTAATAAAAAATACAAACAAAATTGCTAATTTAATTGAAGAAATTCAACCATTGAAAAAAGTATTAACCCCTCCAAAAATTGATGGAGCCGAAGATATGGTTAGAAATCTTTCAATGGATACAGCACACAAAATTTATGGTGAGCCTTTACCACAAATAATAGTAGATAGACTTAACTTTGAATTAGATGCAATAATAAATAATGGTTATTCAGTTTTATACTTAATGGCTCAAAAAATAGTTAAAAAATCCAATGATGATGGTTATCTTGTTGGATCAAGAGGTTCTGTTGGGTCATCATTAGTTGCAACAATGATGGGAATAACTGAAGTAAATCCCCTTGCACCTCATTATATCTGTCCAGAATGTAAATATTCAGAGTTTATTACAGATGGCTCTTATAGTTCAGGATATGATTTACCAGACAAAAAATGCCCTAAATGTGGTTCGAAATTAAAGAAAAACGGTCAATCGATTCCTTTTGCTACCTTTATGGGATTTGAAGGAGATAAAGTACCTGATATAGATTTAAACTTCTCTGGAGAATATCAAACAACAGCTCATAAATATGTTGAAGAAATGTTTGGTGTTGGTCATGTTTTTAAAGCTGGAACTATTTCCACCGTTGCAGAAAGAACTGCGTATGGTTATGCTAAAGCTTTTAAAGAAGATATGGATAAATATAATTTAGATAAATTTTATGGAGATGTAAGAAGTGCTGAACTTCAAAGAATTGCATCTCACATAACCGGTGTAAAAAGAACAACAGGTCAGCATCCTGGTGGACTCATGATTGTTCCAAAAGAATATGAAGTTTATGATTTCACACCAATACAAAGACCAGCCAATGATCAAAAATCAACAGTTACAACAACTCATTTTGATTATCATGTAATACATGATGATTTAATAAAATTAGATGCACTTGGACACGACGACCCTACATTTATAAGAATGCTTCAAGATCTTACAGGGATAGATCCATTAGATGTTCCTTTAGATGATAAAGAAACAATAAGTTTGTTTTCAGGTTATAGTGCATTAAAAGCTGATCTAAAAAAAGAACTAGATTCAAATGTTGGTTCATTCGGAATCCCAGAATTTGGAACTCCATTTGTTAGAAGAATGTTGGAAGATACTATGCCAAAAACATTTGCAGAACTTGTTAGAATTTCAGGTTTATCTCACGGAACTGATGTTTGGCTTGGTAACGCTCAAACTCTTATAAAAGAAGGAAAAGCAACCCTAAAAGATGTTATTTCTTGTAGAGATGATATTATGAATTACTTAATTCAAAAAGGAAATGATCCAAAAAAATCTTTTTTTATAATGGAAAAAGTAAGAAAAGGAAAAGGTTTAACTCCAGAAGAAGAAAAACAAATGAGAGATGTTAAAGTGCCAGAATGGTTTATAAATTCCTGTAAAAAAATAAAATACCTTTTTCCAAAAGCTCATGCTACAGCTTATGTTTCTATGGCTGTTAGAATTGCTTGGTTTAAAGTACATGAACCACTTGCATTTTATGCAACTTATTTTTCAGTAAAAGGCGATGAATTTAATTTAGCCGTTATAATAAAAGGTAAAAATGCAATAAAAAAAAGATTGATGGAGTTAAAAACTATGGATCTTGATGTTAAAAAGAAAAGTGAAAAAACAGTTCTTGAAATTGCACTCGAAATGCTTTTAAGAGGTTTTGAATTTAAAAATGTTGATTTAAATAATTCCGATTCAAAAAAATTTTTAATTGTTGATAATGGATTATTAATCCCATTTTTAAAAATACCTCAACTTGGTGAAAAAGCTGCAGAAAGCATTATAGTAGAAAGACAAAAAAAACCTTTTAACTCAATACAAAACTTATTATCTCGAACCGGTTTAAATAAAACCAATATAGAAACTCTAAAAGAGCTTGGAATATTAAAGGGACTTCCTGAAACTAATCAAATGTCTCTTTTTGGAGGATAATATGGAAGGTTGGATTACATTATCAAGATTAAAAAAAATGACTAAATTTTTAGATTATTTTTGTGGCAATATTGAGCCAATGCATAGAAATATTTACTTTTTTTATGAAAATGGTCTTAAAATATATGCAACAGATGGATGTGCTAAAGTAATGATAAACTTTTCAAGAGAATTTTTACCATTTTCTGGTACAGCTATTGTTCCCATACGTTATTTAAAAGGATTATTACGTGGAACACCCAAACAAAGTGATGATATTATAAAAATAATAATAAATAAAGAAAAAATGGAATTCGAATTAGAAAATATGACAATGAATATAGATATAAATAGAAAAGAACAAAATATTGAATTAAATAAAAAATTTAAAGTTTTATCAGAAGGACCTTTAAAAGAATTTATAAAAGCACTTGATTTTGTATCCATTTCTGCAAATGAAGGAGATAATATATCCATTTTTTCGAGAAACAATAAACTATACTTTTCTTATTCTTGTAATTATTATCAACTAATAAGCAGTTCTTTTAAAACTAAAAGTGATTTTTCATTTCAAATTCCATATACAACATCAAGACATTTAGTAAAGGCATTATCAAACTTTAAAGATGTTAACATGAATCTTGGTATAAAAAATAATAATTTAATATTTTATATACCAGGAATATTTTTAAATATATGTTATCAAAGTATAGAAAAACCATACAACGGTTTAATTAAAGAACACTATATTGAAAAAATAATTATAGAAACAGATGAAATAAAAAAAGCCTTAAATAAATTATATGTAGCATTCTCTAACAATATAGCATTTTTAATATTAAACCCTCAAACAAGTTTTATTTATAAAGATGAAAATAATTCAAGAATTTCATGGAAATTACCAATTTCAACTAAAAATCAATACCTTGTGAGCATTCACATAAAAAAAATGCGAAGTATTTTAACAAGAATGAATAAAAAAATAACCTTATATTTAGGAAAAAATGAAATAGTTTTTGTAAATAAAAACTTTAAATCTCGCTTCAAAGTTCTTGAATTTAAAAAATTATAGAGGTGAAATATGGATTCTAAAAAAAAGGGAATAATTTTTATGTGGATTGCAGTTATACTTTGGGGTATTTCTTTTGTAGGAACAAAAATAGTGGTTGAATATATACCACCTCTAACAGCTGGTTTTTTTAGATTTTTACTTGCAGCAATTGCTTTAATGTTATTTTTTAGAAAGGATATAAAATATACAAAAAAAGAGTTTTTTATTTTATCTTTAACAGCTTTTTTTGGTATAACAGCTTATTTTTTATTTGAAAATTCAGCACTTCAATATACAACGGCAACAAACAGTTCTTTAATAATTTCTACAACACCAATGATTTATTTAATAATAAACGATATAATAAAAAAAAGTTTTTCACATAAAATTAGATATTTAGGAACTTTTATTGCACTAATAGGTGTTTCAATCTTAGTGTTAAATGGAAAATTTATATTAAAACTAAATCCTCTTGGAGATACTTTAATGATAGGTGCAGTTGCTTCGTGGGTTTTATATACCTTATTTTTAGAAAAACTCGAACACTTAAATAGTAATATTGTAACAAGAGATATAAATATTTTAGGATCTATATTTTTCATTCCACTTGTTTTTTTAGAGTTGAAAACATCAAATACATGTCCAATATTTTCATTATGGCTACAACCTAAAATAATAATTGCTTTAATTTATCTTGGTGTTCTTAGTTCTGCACTTGCTTATATCTTATGGAATCAAGCAATAAGACTTTCTGGTTCTCGAACAGTTACTAATGGTATATATTTTATTCCAGTAGTTACTGTAATTGCAGATTCAATAATATTAAAAAATTATCCAAATATATATGCAATAATTGGAATTATATTAGTTCTTGGTGGAACAGTCATCGCAGAACTAAAACAAAAGGCATCTTATTAAGATGCCTTTTGTTTTAGTTACTTATATTAAGTATTATTTCTTTCCCTCAATAAAAATGATTGACTTACACATTACTTTTTATAGAAGGACTTTCAAAGTTTGTTTTAATTAGCCATATGTGTAATTTTTTATCTTCATGTTCTTCTATTATATATTCAAAATCATCTATTTCACTGCTGTATACTATTAACCATCCTTCTTTTAATTCTTTTCTTTTTATGTATTCTATCAATTGTTTTTTTGCTTTTTCATATTCATTTCCTGTTATATTTGCTTTTACTTCTATTAAATATTCTTTATTATTAAAATTTATTAATAAGTCTATTCTTCCTCCACCAACTTGTGTTTCTGGATATACTTTTCCATTTGCTGCTTCTACATATAAACTTAGAAATTGATCTAAATTATATTGATATACTCCTTCATAATAATTTCTTCCTTTGAACATTATTGCTCCTCTTGTTTTTATGTATTTTGTATATCTTTTTATTAATTTATTTAAATCTAATGTACCTTCTTCTTTTATATATTCATTTGTTGTATCTTTAAATGTTGCCATATATTTCTTTTCACCATTTATTTGAGGCTTGAAATATCCATATAATTTTTTATAATACAAAGGTACTTTTACACAACATTTACCGTTATATTCATCTATTACTCCATTTAAGTATAGATATTTTATTCTTTCATCACTTATATCAAAGTCCATTGTTTCTGGATCAAATAATATTTTTATTATTAAGTCTCTTTCTTTTTTTGCTTTTGATATTACATTTTCTATATTTTTTTGTATATATTTTTTTGTAAAATCAAAGTATGTTTTTTCAAAATGTTCTTTTGTTATTATTTTTTTGTTTTTTGCTTTTTCTTCCACCAAATCATTTGCTAATGCATTTGTTAATCCAGGTTGTCCTGCTGCATTTTCCCATATTAATCTCTTTACTTCTTCTTCAAAGTTTTGCTTTGTTTCGCTTTCATGTTGATTTAACAAGTTATATACCTGTTCTTTAGTAAAATATGGTACTTCTATATGTTCTGCTATATTGAATGGACTTGCACTATCTTCCAACACGCCGCTTAAATATCCTACACTTATTAATATTAAACTTCTTAGTTTATGTAATTGTTTTTTATGATATATACTTCTTATTACATGTAAAAAATCATTTATTAGTTCTTCATTTTTAAATCTTTCAAACTCATCTATCATTAATATTACTTCTTTTCCTGTTTTTTCATATATTTCCATTATTATATCTCTTATTTCATCTATTTCTTTTGGCGTTTCTATTTCTAATTTTATATTATGTCTATACTCAATGTCTTCAATTATATCCTTTGTAAGGGTTTTTAAAAATTGTTCTATATTTTTATTTCCATAACTTTCAAAAGATATAAATATAGGTAAGTATTTGTCTTTTGTTTTTTCAACTATGTCATTTAAAAATGTTGTTTTTCCTGTTTGTCTTGGAGCAGATACCGTAAAGTATCTCCAACTTTCTATATATATTAATGCTTTTTCCATTATCTTTGGTCTTTCTGCATAATAGCAGGTTTCTCTATCTACGGGTCCTGATGTACAAAATCTTCTCATTTTTTCGCCTCCCTAAGAATTATAACATATTCTTAGAAAAGATCTTATATTTTTTCCCTATTTTCCATCGTTACTTTCACACTTTTTATGAAATTCATTAGACTTTTAAAAGATATACAATAAAAGAAGGTGGCTTTAGCCACCTTCTTTTATGCGTTTACTTCACTTTCGTTTTCTTCAATTATCTTTTTTTGTATATCATTTGGTACTTCCATATAATGTGAAAATTTCATTATAAAGTATCCTCTTCCTGAAGTTATTGAGCTTAGCTTAGGAGAAAAATCAAGCATTTCAGCCAATGGTATTTCTGCATTTATTTTATCCACACCTTTACTTATTGTTTCCATTCCCATTGGTCTTCCCCTTTTTGAACTTATTTCTCCCATTACTCCTCCAGTATATTCATTTGGTACTATTATTTCAACGTGCATTATTGGTTCTAATAGTGTTGGTTTTGCATCTTTCATTCCATTTTTAAATGCAGTTCTTGCTGCTATTTGGAATGCTATGTCTGATGAATCAACATCATGTGTTGAACCATCATAAAGTGTTACTTTAACATCTACTACAGGATACCCTGCAACAATTCCCTTTTTTAGTGCTTCTCGAATTCCTTTGTCAACTGATGGTATGAAGTTTTTAGGAATTACTCCACCAACAATTTTATCTTCAAATACGTATCCACTTCCTCTTTCAAGTGGAATCATTTCTATTCTAACATGTCCATATTGACCGTGTCCACCTGTTTGTTTTTTATGTTTAAATTCTGATTTTGTTGATTTTTTTATTGTTTCTCTGTATGCTATCTTTGGTTTTCCTATTTCAAAATCAATACCAAAGTTTTTCTTTAATTTTTCCATCATAACTTCAAGATGAATTGTTCCTATTCCATTTACAACTGTTTCACCAGTTTCAGAATCATATTCCCATGCAAAAGTTGGATCTGATTCTTGTAATTTAGAAAGTGCATTGGTTATTTTATCTATATCTTTTTTTGAATTAGGTATTATTGATTTTGATATCATTGGTTCTGGATATTCTGGTGTTTTTATTTTTCCACTAAATTCAGCTGATCCTATTGTTTCTCCTATTTTTGAACTTTTTAATTTTGGTATAACAACTATATCTCCTGCTTTTGCTTCATTTATCTCTTCATCTTTATCAAATCTTGGTAAATAAATATGAGAAACTCTTTCTGTTGCTTCTTCATCAACTATATTAAATGAATCTCCTGTTTTTAAAACTCCAGAAGTTATTCTTATATAAGTTAATTTTCCAACAAATGGATCAACGTCATTTTTTACAATTAATCCAGAAAGTGGAGCTTCAAAATCAGCTTCTATTTTTTTACCTTCAATTGTTTCATAGAACTTTTCAGATGTCAATTTTCCAAAGTTTTTAACAGCAAATAAAATTCTATCCATTCCTATATTTTTTTCAGCAGATCCAACTAAAACTGGTACTATTTGATCGTGTCCATAAGCTTCATGCAAATCTTTTATTAATGTTTGCATATTTAATTCTTCTTCTCCTGATTCAAAATACTTTTCAAGAGCTTCTTCATCATTTTCAACTATATCTTCTATCAATTCTGGATGATATTTTTCAAAGTATTCTTTTGCTTCTTCTGGAATATCATCTTGTTCTTCACTTTTTCCAAGTTTATCATCTTTATATATATAAGATTTTTTATTTAAAAGATTTACTATTCCTCTAAAGTTATCTTCTTTTCCAATTGGTACTTGAAATGGTACAACTTTTACTCCATCTTCAAATATTTCTTTTAATTCGGAAGCAACTCTTTCAAAATCTGCTCCTTCTTTATCTAATTGATTTATAAAAAACATTATAGGTTTATGCATGCGTCTTGCAACTTTCCATACTCTTTCTGTTGTTACTTCTACACCAGAAACACCGTTTATAACTATTAAAACATTATCAACTGAATGCAGAGCTGTTTCTATATCTCCTAAAAACTCTGCAGAACCTGGTGTATCAAAAAAAGTAACTCTAAGATCATCATAATCAACTGAAACTATATGATTTGAAAATGTTGCTCCTTTTTCTTTTTCTACTTCATCTTTGTCTAAGTATCTTTGTCCAATTCTGTCTGCTTTTGAATAATCTTTTAAAACAGCATCCATCATAGTGGTTTTACCACAACCATGATGTCCAAATAGTCCTACAATTCTTTTTTTTGATGGTACAAGCTTCCCCATGTTATCCCACCTCCGATTTTTTCACTCAGACTTTTTATAAGAACTAATAAAAACAGGTATGTACTTTCTCCAATTTTCATTTCTTTTGTTTTTTATAATACCATTATAATAAAATATAGTTGAACTTCCCCCATCTAAAAGTACAGCTTTTTTAAAATTTCCAATTTTTTCCAATAAGGCTTTACAATCATCATAATTTAAACCTAAAGTTTCAGAATTATTTCCTTCCGCTACTATAAATGTTACCACATTGTTATTGTCAATTGCAAGTATTGTTCTTGAACGTTTCCCATAAATAATATCATTATCCCATGCTCTTTTCTCTTCAATCATTTTTTCTTGAGAAAATTCATTGTTTATTAAAAATGGTCCTGTACCTGCTAATTCTTTTATTTCAACATCTAAACTATTTTTTATACTTTCTTCTATACTATCTCCAACTTTTATATCTTTAAAATATTTTTCATATTTTTTATTAATAACTATTAATTTTTGATTATCTATTGGTTTAATTGGTTCTGTAGATATTATCTTTTTATCTTGTACTAAATAAAATAAATAATCATTTTGTGTTTCTGATATATTTCCAAAGTATTCACTGGTATATACTTTTACTTCTGATTTCCAATTTGTATTTATTGCTTTTATCCACAAAGGTATATTGTTTATATATATTTGATACTCTAATTTTAAATAATTAATATTTGGAGATCCGTCTTTTGTTATATAAAAATTAGGTCTGTAAGATTGTGCACTTAAATATATTAATTTATTATCTTTTATCAGATTAGCTACTGGTTCCATATTTTTAGGATTAAAAAATGAAGCATTTATAGAAAAGTATGGCTTTTTTTCTTCAAAAAATGTGTTTATATCAGAGTATGTTCCTAATCTATTTGTATCTATTTTTAAATCAAATTTATTAAAATCTATTTTTGCGCTGTATACTTTATATTCTGAATCTTTTATTTTATATACTTTTTCTTCATAGTTAGTATTAGCTTTTATAGTATTCAAAGAATTTTTTGATTGATTTGTATTTTTCATTGTCAATAAAATTTTATTTTTATTTATTTCAAGATCATAATCAAATGAACTTTTAAATTTTATATATGCTTTTTCAGAATCATATGAATAGTCAATTCCTGAAGGTATAATCTTTAAATTCTGTACTGGAGATACTGTTAATATTACTATATCATCAACTTTAGAATATTTTATTGATTCTCTTGAAATAAATTTATCTAACAACAAACTAATCTTTTCTGATGAAAAGTTAAATTCTTTTATTTTTGGTGTACTATCATATAAAAATATAATATCTTTTTCTTTATGTATTGACAAATTAAAAAAATCTTTTATAACATCTTCTTTTACAAATATTTTTTTGTTATAAACAATAACACTATTTTTATATTTATTTATAAAATCTATTTTTGAATAATTTTCTTCAGATACTACTTCGAGTATCTTATCTTTATAACTTAAAATAATAACATTTCTTACTTTATTTTCAAATATTTTAATATCAAAGCCTTTTATAATATCATTTATATTCAAATAAAAGTTTCCCAAATTTTTTATACTTTCAATATACAAGGGCGGTTTTGCCTCTTGAAGAAAAACCGCCTTTTCAGAAAATATTATAATATTCAATATTAAAGTTAATATGACCAGAAATTTTTTCAAATCATGATCCTCCCACTATTTTACAATACTATAAATTAACTTAGAGTTGTATGAATCTGGTTTTTCATTTTTTATTTCATAAGCTTCTTTTAAAAGAGATAAAGAACTTTCTACATTACTAATCTTAGAAACATAAAGTTTTGCAATTATATCTCCTTTTGAAACTTTAGCTCCTAATTTTTTTAGAATTTTTATTCCAACAGAATTGTCTATTTCATCTTCTTTTTTAGCTCTTCCTGCTCCCAATACCATTGAAGCTATACCAACTTTTTCAGTATCTATTGTATAAATATAACCATCTTTTTTTGCTTTAAAATCAACAATATCTTTTGAAATAGTTAATACTTCTTCTGGATTATCCACAACATTTGAATCTCCACCTTGTGCTTTTATCCATTTTTTCATTAAATTTGCAACTGTTCCATCTTTTATATTTTCTTCTAATTTTTTCTTTGCTTCATCATAAGTCATTATTCCTGAAACTTCTAACATATTACCTGCAAGTTCATAACATAATTCAGTAAAATCTTTAGGTCCATTTCCTTTAACTGTTTCAATAGCTTCAAGTACTTCTAAAGCATTTCCCACATTATCACCAAGTGGCTGATTCATATTTGTAACCATTGCAACTGCATTTCTATTATTTAATTTAGCAATTTCAACCATTGCTTTTGCTAATTTTTCTGAATCTTCTACTGTTTTCATAAAAGCTCCAGATCCGGTTTTTACATCTAATACTATTCCATCAGACATTACAGCTAATTTTTTACTCATAATACTAGCAGAAATTAAAGAAACTTCATCTACAGTTGCAGTAGCATCTCTTAATGCATATAATTTTTTATCTGCTGGAGCTATATTTGCAGTTTGACCAGCAACAACAACTCCTATTTCATTTGCATTTTTTACAAACTCTTCAGGAGATATAGAGGTTTTAAATCCTGGTATTGATTCTAATTTATCAATAGTTCCTCCAGTATGTCCAAGTCCTCTTCCTGAAAGTTTAGAAACTTTTAAACCTAAAGATGCAACCATTGGAGCTAAAGCCATTGTTGTTTTATCTCCAACTCCACCAGTAGAATGCTTATCAATTTTTTTACCTTTAATAGATGAAAGATCTACTGTATCTCCACTTTTTAACATATTCATTGTAAGCTCATATCTTTCTTCAGCTGTCATATGATTATAAAATATTGCCATTAACCATGCTGATACTTGATAATCTGGTATTTCGCCTTTAACATATCCTTCAACCATAAATTTTATTTCTTCTTTTGTATTTTCTTGTCCATCTCTTTTTTTCATAATAATATCATAAGCTCTCATGTAATACTACCTCCTTATAAGTTAAAGTTCAACCTTTATTTTCATTTGATAAACTCTTAAAATTAATTCTAAATAATGTTCCATTATTTTCTTCACTTTCCAAAAAAACTCTTGCTTTATGCATTTCTAGTATATTTTTTACTATATAAAGTCCTAATCCAAATCCAGTAATTTGTCTTGTTCTTGATTTGTCTACTCTATAAAACATATCAAATATTTTTTGTATGTCTTTTGGTGGAATTCCTATTCCTGTATCTTCAACCTCAAAAACAACTTCTTCTGAAGTATCTTTATCCTTATATAATCTAATCCAAATTGTGTTATCTTCTTTTTTATTTAAAGCAGTGAATTTTAAAGAATTATCTAAAATGTTATATATGACCTGTAAAATTCTATCTTCTTCTCCATATATATATACATCTTCTTCAATTTCAAGAACTATTTTTATATTTAATTCTTCAGATAACATTCTAAAAAATCTATATGTCTTTTTAATTAAATCACTTAAATTTATTTTATTAAATTTAGAAGAACTTATATTATTCTTTTCTATCTTTCCTAAATCTATAAGATCATTAACAAGTCTCGTAAGTCTCGCACTTTCATCTTCTATTATTTTTAACATTTTTTCTATATCTTTTTCAAAAGTAGAATTCATTAAAATAGTTTCAAGGTATCCATTCATTACGGCGAGAGGTGTCCTAAGCTCATGAGACATTGTTGTTAAAAATTCTCTTCTTAAGTTTTCAATTTCTTTTTCTTTTGTTATATCATTTAAAATTATTATTCTATATTTATCATCAATATTAGTTAATTTTACCTTGCAATCATAGTATTTTTTTTCTGGAGAGTAAAAGAGTAATTCATCTTTTATGTCTTTGTTTTTTTTAAAACTTTTCAAAACCATATCTATTAAATAATGATTATCCACTATTTCTGCTAAAGATCTTCCAACATAATCATCAACTGTAAAAATTTTTTTTGATATTTCGTTTGCAAAATCAACTTTAACAACATCTCCAGAATGTAATGACAATAAAACAACCCCTTCTGATAAAGAGTTCAGTATAGAATAACTATTTCTTCTTCTATATTTTTCTGTGTTAAATCTTTCTTTTAAATTTTTTATATTTGTAGAGAGTTGATGGAGTAGGAAATCATCTGAAGGATTTTTTATACTTATATCAAACATTTTTGATATTTCATTTTTTATTTTAGTATATTTATTTTTAGTTATATAAAAATGTTTATATAGAAATATAAATGACATAAACAATATTAAAAAAATAGTAATAAGTACAGTATTTAAAATCATTAAAATCCCACCTCATATTCAAAAAACGACAGAGGGTATCCTCTGTCGTATTAGTTATTTTTTTCTTTTCCGGGATCTCTAAATTTATACCCTTTTCCTCTTACTGTTATTATATATTTTGGATTTGATGGATCTTCTTCTATTTTTGTTCTCAATCTTCTGATATGAACATCAACTGTTCTTGTGTCTCCATAGTAGTCATATCCCCAAAGTTTATCAAGAAGAACGTCTCTGTTAAATACTTTTCCTTCGTTCTTTGCTAAGAAAACAAGAAGATCAAATTCAAGAGGTGTTAAACTAACAAGTTCATTTCTCACCCATACTTCAAGTCTTTCAGTATCAATAACTAAGTCTTTTGCAGAAATCTTTTTTGGTCCTTCTTCTTTCATTAAAGAAGCTGTTGTTTGTCTTCTAAAAATACTCTTTATTCTTGCAAGAAGTTCTCTTACATTGAATGGTTTAGTTACATAATCATCACTACCAAGTTCAAGACCAGCAACTTTATCAGCTGCATCATCTTTAGCACTGAGGATTAAAACTGGTGTAGCTCTATGTGCTTCACTACTCTTAACAATTCTAATAAAATCAAAACCGTCCATAGAACCAGGTAACATAATATCAACAATAAAAAAATCTACATCTTTTTCTTCAATTGTTTTAAGAGCATCATCGGCAGAACCAGCAGTTAAAACATCATAACCTTCTTTTGAAAGATTAATAGAGAGCATTTCTGATATTGCCGGGTCGTCTTCAACAATCATAATAATTTTTTTTGCCATATTTATTTCCTCCCTTCTGGGTATTATTGGTATCCGTTTATTTTAGAAGCTTTTTCATGAATTTTTCTTTTAAGATAATTAGCTGAAATAATTATTCTTGAAAATTTAAATTCTGCAATTTTTTCATTTTCATCAAAAGCTTCTCCTTCAAAAATAACTTCGTTTTTCTTTATATTTACTATTTTTAATTTAATAAAAACATTAAAAGAATATGGTGTTGGTTTTAAATGTTTTAAACTCGTTGAAAAAACAACTGAAGTAAATCCATCCGAAAGTTCTTCTTTTAAAGTTAAGTACCCACTTCTATGTACTTCTTCTAAAAGAGCTGATGTACTCAATGCATGGTATTCTAATAATTTTGTATCTTCAGACCACAAAAAACTATCATCATTAACTTTAAAACTAAAGGTGATTTCTTTTCCTATTTTCCTTTTTAAACTGTTTAAAATCTCCTCCATATTTATTCACCTCTTTTAAGAGTTTTCAACATCTTTTTCCAAACTTACTTTTTCTTCTAAAGTTTCGTTATTTTTTATTTCTTTATCACTTTTTTCTAATTCTACTTTGTCTTTAGAATCATTTAATTCTTTTTCTACAAATTCTTCTAATTCTGAAATTTCTTTCTTTAATAAATTTCCTAATTCTTCACCTGATAATGTTTCAACTTCAAGAAGATATTTTGCAATTAAATCTAATTTTTCTCTATTTTTTATTAATATATTCTTTGCTTTTTCATAACTTTCAATGATTATTCTTTTTATTTCTGCATCAATTTGACTTGCGGTTTCTTCAGAATAATTCTTCATTTTTGTTAATTCTCTTCCAAGGAAAACTTCGCCTTCCTCTTCTCCCCAAGCAATTGGTCCTATTTTAGTACTCATTCCAAGTTTACACACCATAGTTTTTGCATATTCAGTAGCTTTTTTTAAATCATTACCAGCACCAGAAGTTATTTCATCAAAAACAATTTCTTCTGAAGCTCTTCCACCAAGTACAGTAACTATTTTATCCATTATTTCAGTTTTACTCATTAAGTATTTATCTTCCATAGGTAATTGTAATGTATAACCTAAAGCTTGATGGCCCCTTGGTACTATAGTTACCTTGTGAACAGGATCAGAGTTTGGTAACAAATGACCTATTATTGCATGTCCTAATTCATGATAGGCTATTATTTCTTTTTCTTTAGCTGAAACTAATCTGGATTTTCTTGCTGGACCTGCTATAACTCTTTCAATTGCTTCTTCACAGTCTTCCATATTAATATTTGGTCTCTTGTTTCTTGCTGCAAGAAGAGCTGCTTCATTTATTAGGTTTTCTAAATCAGCACCAACAAATCCTGGTGTACTTCTTGCTAACACTTCAGCATTTACGTCTTTACCAATTTTTTTGCCTCTCATGTGGATTTTCAATATTTCTTCTCTTCCTTTTAAGTCAGGGCTATCTATTATTACTTTTTTATCAAATCTTCCTGGTCTTAAAAGAGCTTTATCTAGTATATCTGGTCTATTTGTAGCTGCCATTATTATTACTCCAGTTGAAGTATCAAATCCATCCATTTCAACTAAAAGTTGATTTAATGTTTGTTCTCTTTCATCGTGACCTCCACCAAGTCCTGCGCCTCTTTGCCTACCAACAGCGTCAATTTCATCTATAAAAATTATTGATGGAGAATTTTCTTTTGCTTTGTTGAATAAATCTCTAACTCTTGCTGCACCAACACCTACAAATAGTTCAACAAAATCAGAACCACTTATAAAATGAAAAGGTACATTTGCTTCTCCAGCAACTGCACGAGCAATTAAAGTCTTACCTGTACCTGGAGGTCCTACTAATAAAACACCTTTTGGCATTCTGGCTCCTAGATCATTAAATCCTTTTGGATCTTTTAAAAAGTTAACAACATCAATTAATTCTTCTTTTGCTTCTTCAACACCAGCAACATCATCAAATGTAATTTTATCTTTTACTGGATCATATTTTCTTGATGGACTTTTAGTAAAATTCATTCCTTGTGGTCCATTTCCTCTCATTGGTTTTAACATCATATACCATATGAAAACAAAAAATAAAATTGGTATTATATATCCTACTAAATTTAACCACCAACTTGAAGATAATCCTTTTGTGTAATTCACCATTATTCCATCATTTGCAAGTGCTAAAACATATTGTTGATCCATTAATAATGATGGAGCATAAACATGATATTTTAATCCATCTTTTGTCTTTGCTGTAACATTACCTGTGTCTTCTATGTCTAATTTCATAATCTGTTTTTCGTTTATCATACTAACAAGTTGTGAATAACTTACCTCTTTTACATCTTGGGTATGAACCATATTGTTTACAGCAACATATATTAAAATTGCAAGAACAATATAAACAAAAAATATACCTAATCTTTTTTGATTACTATTCTTATTTTTTTCTGCCAAAGCTTATTCCTCCTTTTTTTCTACTCTAACAAATAGTTCATCCTTTTTTTTGACTATTTTTAAAGGGGTAATGAAACGTTCTCCACTTGATTTCATTCTTAATATTTTTTTAGTTTCTTCCATATTTGGCGGATACGTTCCATTAATTAAAAATATTTTTCTTAAAACTTCTGCATCAAATATATCTTCGTAAAGTTTAAAAATATATGTATTTTCTTTGAATTTAACTCTTTTTTTAAATTCAATATCTACGGTGTTTCTATATTCCCAAACTGTTTCAACTAATCTTAACACATTTTCTTCAACATTAGAATTTATTTTATAAAGTTCTGAAATAACATTATGCCTTATTCTATTTCTTGCGTATTCAACAGATAAATTTGAAGGATCATTTACATACTTAACATTATTTATTGTAACATATTTTAGTACATCTTTCAACGTTACAATTAACATAGGTCTTGTTAATTTTTCGTTAACTGGAGTCAAACCTCCAATTCCATAGATTCCAGAGCCTCTTGTTATTCTGTATATAACTGTTTCTAAAAGATCTCCTCCTTGATGAGCAGTTGCAATTTTATTATATGAAATATCATTTAAAGTGTTAAATAAAAAATCATATCTTAATTTTCTTGCTGCTTCTTCTATACCAATTTTATTTTTATTAGAGTAACCTATAACATCTCCAGAGTTACTGTAAAATTTTATTCCTAATATTTCACACTCTTTTTTTACAAATTCTTCTTCATAGTCCGATTCTCTTCTTATTTTATGATTAAAATGAGCAACACTAAGAGTTAACTCCATAAGTGGAGCTATTTTATTTAAAAGATGTAACAGCATCATGGAATCTTTACCTCCCGATACTGCTATTAATATTTTATCATATTTTTTAAAGATTTTATACGTTTTTATAAAATTAAAAACTTTTTTTTCAATTTTATTAAGTTTCACATTTCAAACCTCACAAAAACAATGCGCCCAGAGGGCGCATATTGAATATTTTGGAGCCGATGAAGGGAATCGAACCCCCAACCTAATCATTACGAATGACTCGCTCTACCATTGAGCCACATCGGCACTCTCAAGATATTATACTACATTTTTTACTATTGTCAAGCAATTTTAATAATAAAAATTTCTATTTTTTTTATTTTTATAGTATAATTATATAAACAAAATTAAAAGTTAGGAGGAGAAAAAATGTATAACTTTCCTAAAATTTTTATCTTTAAAGATACAATACAAATAAATTTATTAAAACATATTGAAAACATTTCAGTAAAAACAGCAATAAATATAACTGAGAATAAAGAAGATGCCGATGTTTTTTTAGGGAAAAAACCAGAAATTAAAAATTCAGTATATATGTTAATAAATGATAATAGTGTTTCTTTATTTATTGAAGATAATGAAATTCAAATATTCAATTCAAAAAACATGTATGAAAACATTGATTTAGCTTTAATAAAAGGTATATCTATATCAAAAAATAAAAATCCGTTAGACTTATTTGATTTGAAGTTAAAGCATAAGTATAAAATTTCAAAATTTTTGCAAGGTTTAGTTGTTACAATGGAAGTTGAAGATACAAAAACAAATATGAGCCATTCTCAAAGGGTTGCTTATTACTGCGAAAAATTTGCTCAGTTTTTAAATAAAACATCAGAAGAAATAGAAAATATTAAAGAATTAGCAATGCTACATGATATAGGAAGAATTGGTATAGAACAATTAATGCTATTTACCCCAACAAGAATTAATCAATTTGAAACATGGGAATTAGAACACACAATAACTGGCTCAATTTTTTTAAGTTCTTTAGATGAACTTTGGTTTGCTGTTCCCGTAGTTAGAGGTCACCATGAAAATTGGGATGGAAGTGGTTACCCTGATGGATTAAAGGGTGAAGAAATTCCTTATTATGCAAGGTTTATTGGGATAGTAGATTGGTTTGATATTGCTACTCATACTGCAACATCAGAGTATGAAGGGATCTTAACTCCTGAAGAAGCCATAGAATACATAGAAGAAAAATCAGGAGAGATATTTGACCCAGAATTGTCAAAAAGTTTTTTAAAGTTTATTAAAGATTATTTATCAAAAAATGTATTCATATAAGTAAAAAATAATTTGAGTTAATAAAGCTCATATGTTATAATACTATAAATCTAAATAAATTTAAACAAATAGTTATGGAGGTGCTGAACGATGACGCCATGGATATCAATAAAAGATTTAAAAGCACATATAGGAGAGAGAGTAGAAATAAGAGGCTGGTTAAGAAATAAAAGAACTGGTGGAAAAATTTCATTTTTACAATTAAGAGATGGCACTGGATTTGTGCAAGGTGTATTAGAAAAAAGCACTATTGATGAAGAATTATATTCTAAAGTAAAAAAATTAAAAATAGAATCAAGCCTTATTATAAGAGGAACCGTTAAAGAAGATACAAGATCGACAATTGGTGTAGAAATATCTATTGATGAAGTTGAAATTATTCATGCAAATGAAACAGATTATCCAATTTCAAATAAAGAACATGGAATTGATTTTTTAATGGAACATAGACATCTTTGGCTAAGATCTCAAAGACAATTTCATATTCTTAAAGTTAGAAATGAAATAATAAAAGCTATGAGAGAATTTTATTTAAATAGAGATTTTAAATTAATAGATACACCTATTTTTACTGGATCTATTGGAGAATCTGCAGGAAATACATTTTCAATGGAATATTTTGATTATGGTGATGTTTATCTTGCGCAAACTGGTCAATTATATTTAGAAGCTGCTTGTATGGCTCAAGGAAAAGTTTTTAATTTAGGTCCAACTTTTAGAGCTGAAAAATCCAAGACAAGAAGACATTTAATTGAGTTTTGGATGAATGAAGCAGAAGTTGCTTATTATACACATGAAGATAATATGAAATTACAAGAAGATTTAGTCGAATATATTGTTCAAAAAGTTATTGAAAGGGCTGAAGAAAATTTAATAGCACTTGGAAGAGATATAGATAAATTAAAGAATGTAAAAGCTCCATTTCCAAGAATAACTTACACAGATGCTATAAAACTTTTACAAGAAAAAGGATACGATATAAAATGGGGAGATGATTTAGGCGCTGAACATGAAACTGTTTTATCTTCTCAACAAGATAAACCATTAATAGTTGAAAAATATCCTAAAGATATCAAAGCCTTTTATATGCAACCAGATCCAGAAAATCCAGATGTTGTTCTTTGTGATGATATGCTTGCTCCTGAAGGTTATGGTGAAATAGTAGGTGCATCTGAAAGAATTTGGGAAAAAGATGTTTTAATTGAAAGATTAAAAGAAAAAGATTTGCCTATCGAAGATTATCAATGGTATATAGACTTGAGAGAATTCGGTTCAGTACCTCACAGTGGTTTTGGAATTGGAGTTGAAAGAACTGTAGCTTGGATATGTGGATTAAATCATATAAGAGAAGCAATTCCTTTTGCAAGAACACTTTATAGAGTTTACCCTTAATCGGAGGAATTTTAATGAATGAAGAAAGAATTTTAAATCCCGAAGAATTAAAGGACGAAGCAAGTATAATTAGCCTTCGTCCTAAGTTTTTAAATGAATATATAGGTCAAGAAAAAATAAAGAAAAGATTATCTGTATTCATTGACGCTGCAAAAATGAGAAAAGAACATTTAGATCATATTATTCTTGCGGGACCACCTGGACTTGGAAAAACAACAATGGCAAATGTTATTGCAAATGAAATGGGAGCCAATATACAAATAACTAGTGGACCGGTTCTTGAAAGAGCCGGTGATCTTGCTGCTATTTTAACAAATCTAAATCCAGGTGATATACTTTTTATAGATGAAATCCATAGATTAAATAGATCTATTGAAGAAATATTATATTCTGCTATGGAAGATTATCAATTAGATATAATGATAGGAAAAGGTCCTTCTGCCCGTTCAATAAGAGTTGACTTAAATCCTTTTACTTTAATTGGTGCAACAACAAGACTTGGTTTGTTAGCTTCTCCACTTAGAAGTAGATTTGGAATAATACTTGAAATGAATTTTTATCCTCCTGAAGAATTAAAAACAATTATAGAAAGAAATTCTGAACTGTTAAATATGAAAATAAGTTCTGATGCTGCTATGATAATGGGAAAATGTTCTAGAGGAACACCAAGAATAGCTAATAGATTGTTAAAAAGAGTAAGAGATTTCACACAAGTACAAAAAAAAGATTTGATAGAAGTTGAAAATGTTTTAGAAACTATGAAAATTTTAGAAATAGATACTCAAGGATTAGATGAAATAGATAGAAGAATTTTAAAAACAATTATAGAAAATTATAAAGGTGGTCCAGTTGGGATTAATGCTCTTGCTTCTTCGTTAGGATTAGAATCAGATTCAATAAGTGAAGTTTATGAGCCTTATCTACTACAAAATGGTTTTTTAATTAGAACCCATAGGGGAAGAATGGTAACTAATAAAGCCTATGAACTATTAAATTATGAAAAAAATAACTCTAATTTAAAGTTATGGGAGATGGATAAAAATGAAAAAAATAATTCAAAAAAATTATAAAGCTGTACTTGATGAAATTAATGAAACTATCTACAAATACAATAGAAAAAATGTAAAATTAATAGCTGTCTCAAAAACATTTCCAAAAGAATTCATAGAGTATTGTTATGAATCTGGTCAAAAATTATTTGGGGAAAATAAAGCTCAAGAATTAAAAAATAAAAGTGAATTTTTTTCAAATCATAAAGATATTGAATGGCATTTTATAGGACAATTACAAACAAACAAAATAAAGTATATAGTTCCTATTTGTGAATATATACATTCAGTTTATAGAGAAAAAGAATTAATAGAAATTGATAAAAAAGCAAAAAAATTTAATAAAAAACAAAAAATATTAATTGAAATTAATTCTGGAGAAGATTCAAAATCTGGAATAGCCATTGAACAATTTGATTATTTTTATGAACTTTCAAAAAAATATGAAAATATTATCGTATCTGGTTTAATGACTGTACCTCCATATACTCAAGATAAAGAAAAATTAAAAGAAATATTTAATTCTTTAAAAAATATAAGAGATAAAATATATATAAAAGATACCAATTTTAAAGAATTGTCATTTGGCATGTCTAATGATTTTAAAATTGCTATTGAATGTGGTGCAACATTTTTAAGAATTGGCAGTAAAATTTTTGGAAATAGAAATTATGGAAGTGGGGTGTAAGAATGTTTGTTATAGCAAATTTAATTCAAGCAATTGCTGTTATATTGAGAATTGTAATATATACATTTGAATTTTCAATAATAATATCTTCTATATTGAGTTTTTTAATGCCTTATCCAAACAAATATAAATATGCATTAGATTCAATATCAAATATAATATTATATCCAATAAGAAAGTACATACCTGTTGTGTTTGCTGGACTTGATTTTTCTCCTATGATAGGATTAATTGTTCTTGTATTTTTTGATAATTTTTTAGTAAATTCATTACTTGAACTTGCATACAGATTGAGGTGATAATGTGAAAGTGCTCTTTTTTTATAATCCAAATAAAGTTTCACTTGAGCACATTAAAGAACACGTAATTCCTTTATTTAAAAAGTATAAAATAGAAATTTTAAACATATTTACTGCTGGAACAGAAGTTACTGAAAAAGTAGCTCTAATGGCAGATTATTATGTTGTCTTTGGTGGAGATGGAACAGTTTTAAGAGTTTCAGAACTTTCAGCTGATTATTCAAAACCAATTATTGGAATTAATATGGGAAACCTTGGATTTTTAACAGCTTATTCTGAAACTGAAATAGAATTAGCTGCAAAAGAAATATCAAAAGAATCAATAACTTTTTCTGAAAGAATGATGTTAGAATGCATAATAGCAAATAAAAAATTTTTAGCATTAAATGATATTGTAATTCAAAAAAGTCAACCATTGCGAACTATTAACTTAGATGTTTTATCTTCAAATAATATTTTATATTCTTTTAAAGGCGATGGAATAATAGTTTCAACACCAACTGGGTCAACAGCATATGGCTTATCTGCTGGTGGAGCTATAATAGATCCAAATTTAAATGCAATAGAGATAATTCCTTTATCTCCTCATGCATTAAATATACGACCATTTATTTTGTCTCCAGAAAAAAAAATAGTAATAAAAATAAAATCAGATGAAATGGAACTTGCGTATGTAACAGCAGATGGAGATATTATTCATAGATTAGAATTAAATACTTCTTTAACAATAACAAGTAGCAAAAAAAAGGTAAAACTTGCTCAAAAATTAGGAGATAATTTTTGTAATGTGTTAAATTACAAACTTGCCTTTGGCAGGAGGTTTGAATAAAGTGAAATCTATAGTTTCTGAATACAGTCATAAAAAATTAATAATTTATCTAAACAATGTTTTAAAAATGGGAAGACTAACTCAAGGAATGTTTTTTAAGCTTAAAGATTCTTATTTTGAAAAAGATAAAAATTTAAGTGAAGAAGTTATAGCTCAAGATGACAGATTAGATTTTTTAGAATCCAAATTAGAAGCTGATGGTATGGCTCTAATAGGAGCTTCAAACTTCACTGGTAAATTTTTAAAAGCTAATCTTGTCGGATTAAAATTAATTTATGTTTTTGAAATAATGGGTGATTTATGTGAAGAAGCTGCAAAATTAAATGTTGAACTTTTAAAAATGCCTCAAAGGATTAATTTAAATAATTTTGAAGATATATTTATGCAAACTCAAGAAATGTTATCTACTTCTTTAAGAATGTTTTCTGATTTTATAAATCTTGAAATAAAAGAATTAACTGTAAGTGAAGTTTCAGAACATTTTTTTGAACCTGCAAAAAATATTTGTATTTTAAAACAGGAAGTATCTAGTTTATTAAAAGCTTATAAACGTTCTCTTTATCGCTCAAAAGACTCTATAAAATCTGTAAATTTACATTTAATTATTTTAACAAATATAGAAACTTTTTCAGATTTTGCAACAAATATTTCTGAAAATGTAATTTGGGCAATAAAAGGATCTCGATATAAGTGTAGAAATAATAAGCTTGAATACTTTTTTTCTTTAGAGGATGAAATATGATAAAACTTTTTAAATATTTATCAAAAGAAATGATAGGACCGTTTTTAATGGGTCTTTTTGGATTTATAATTTTTGCAAGTGTTCAACTTTTATACCAGCTTTCTGAACAAATTGTTAGCAATAGAGTTTCTTTTTCAAAATTATTGTTATTATTAGCTTATAATTTGCCTTATTTTATATCTTTAGGCATTCCAGTTGGTGTTTTGTTCTCAATATTTTGGTTAATTTCAAGATTATCAAATGATAATGAAATCATTGCATTACAAACTTTAGGAATTCCTTTAAAAAAAATAGTAATTCCATTTATAATAAATTCTTTGATTTTATGTATTGTAACCTTTATGCTTTTAAATTCTATAGTTCCTATTTCTAATTTCAAAGCAAAACAAGCTATTGCAAAGTATATTTATAAAAGAGCAGAAGCACTTATCGAAGAAAATCAATTTGTTGATGTAGGTGATGGTCGCTATTTATTTGTAAAACAAGTTGATAAAGAACATGGATATCTTTACGATCTTTTATTATATGAAGTAAAATATGATAGTGTATCTGTATATCATGCAAAAAAAGCAAAAAAAGAAAAAGATGGATGGTATATGGAAAATGGTAGATTATTTAAAACTGATGATGAAGGATATTTAAAATTAGATATTTCTTTTAAAAAATTAAAACTTGACATTAAACAAGATGTTGATCAATTTTTAAGGTTTGCTAAATCTCCTAATGATATGACAACTAAAGAAATAAAAACAAAAATAGATACTTTCTCAAAACTTGGTGTAGATGTAGCAAGTTTAAATGTTGCTTATCAACAAAAATTTGCTGATTCTTTTTCACCATTTGTAATTGCACTTTTAGGTGTTTCTTTATCTTTATTTTTAAATTTAAAGAGTAAATCTTGGAGTGTTATTTCTACTTTTATTTTAGTAGTTTTATATCAGGGTTCTGGAGCTTGGATTTCAGCTCTTGGAAAAGAAAAAATATTAAATCCAATTTTAGCTCCTTGGATACCTAATATAATTTTTATTGTTTCTGGTATATCATTATTTTTTCTATTAGATACTAAATTATCTTACAAACTAATAGAACCCATTAAGAAATTTTTTATTTTAATAGTATTTTTTCTATTTTTAACAAACACAGGATTTTCTGAAAATGTTTATATTGATTGTAATAATATAAATATAAAAGATAATAATATAACCTTCGAAAGTTCCATAACAATAAAATATAAAAATTCTATAGTTAAAGCTGATTATGGTAATGCTCTTCTTGATAAAAAAAATAAAATAATAAATGCCACTTTAAAAGGTAATATTACTTATAAGCATGAAAAGACTACTGTTGAATCATCTGAATTAACTTTAAACTTTGAAAAAGATGATACTTTATTTTTAAATTCTTATACAGTACAAAAATATAAAACAAAGGAAAAGAAAGAAATAGATGTTAGAATATGGTCAGATAAACTTGAAAAACCAACAAAAAAAGATTTTATGATTGCACATGGAACAAAACTTACAACATGTAAGGCTTGTCAAGCAACAACTTATTATTTTTATGCAAGAAAAATATCTATATATCCAGAAAAATTTCTTGTAGCAAGAGATGTTATTGTTGATTTATTTGGTGTTCCTGTATTTTATTTCCCTTTTTATTTTCAAAATTTATCAGATGAAAAAGATTCTCCCTTTAAATTATCTCTTAACTATGGAGAAGATAAATTAAGCATAGATATTTCTATAAATTATAAGTTTAAAAATAATACTTTTATAAAATATAAACAATCGATTTTAAATGATACTAAAAAAAATACTTTTGATCAAACATCTACATTCAACTATGGATTTAATATAAATGATTATAATTTTTATCTTTTTTCAGAAATAAAAAATTATAATCCAGGTAATTTTGGTTTTAGAATAGATTTTCTTAATGATAAAATTTTTGGAAAATATTCTTATTTAAACTATCTTTATTCTCCTTCATCAAATGAAAATTCTGTAAATTTAAATGTTCCAACATTACTAACACAACTTGGAGAATTGAATAATATAAAATCAAAATTTTTATGGAAAAATAACAAATTATATTATATAAATTTTTTAACAGTTTCTTCTTCAAAAGGACTACAAAAAAAGTATAAACGTTCAAATTTTGGTATAAACAAACTTAATTTAAATATAGAAACAAAAACAAATTTAGACTCTGACATTATAGAAGCTTGGAATAATAAAAAAATTGATACTTATGCTAATGCAAATTATAATTTTTTTTCACACAATACAAAACTATCTGGAACTTTATTATATAATACTTCAGTTGTTGCTACAGAAACTGTAAAAAATGGTTTAGAATCAAAAAATTCATTAAAAAATTCAAATATTTTATTTAAAACTAATTCTAAATTTTTTTCATCTAATTTAAAACTAGATAATGAAATAAATTTTGATTATTCAAAAGATTTTTTTGAAAGTGGACCATATTTTTATGGAAAACATGTATTTAATTTTAGTACATCACCAAATTTTAACTATTCTTTTTCAATTTTTAAAGCTCAAAATTCATTAAAGTATACTAAGGGATTTACTCCTGAAGCAACAAATAATTTATATTACATTGATTATTATCAATACAAGTTGCCAATATTAAAAATATTTGAAAGTTACGCAAAAATAAGTAGAAAATATCTTGCAAATGATTTCTCAAATATACATTTAAAAGAACTTTCTTTTAAAACATCAAATTCAATTGATTTATTTGATTTAAAATTTTCAGCTTTAACAGATACTTCTTATGATACAACTAATGAATTTCATTTAGAACCAAACACAACAAAAGTAATTCTTAGAATAAACAACCCAAATTCATCAAAAAGATTAATAAATCATGAAACAAAATTCACTTATAATCATAAAGAAGAAAATCCAATTGATTATACTGAAAATATAGAAAAATTATCTTTTTCAAGAAATAATTTTATAAAGTCATCTTATAAATACTATTTTAATAAAAAAAGTTTTGAAGAAAGTTTGCCTGAAATTGAAAATTCATATAAATTTTCATATAAGAATTATATAGCTTTAGGAGATTTTAATTTAAAAGATAAATATAATGAATATTACTTTAGATTAAAACTTTTAGAAAATAAAACACCCTTTAATCTTGAAAGTATTTTTGATTATAAAGTTGATACTAACTTTTTAACTTCTACACTTACTTATGAAAAAAAAGAACACAATTCGATTATAGAATCTATCTCTACAAATTTTGATTATGATATTAATAATAATTTGTTTGATTTTACAAAGTTTAAAATTGAAAAAAGAATAATATGTTGGACAATGTTATTTGAAGCAGAATTATCTTTACTTCCAGAATTTAATTTAAAAAAATTTACTTTAAAATTTTATATAAATGATATACCAGAAAAAAATGTTTATTATGAAAATACAGGAAGTTGGGGAATTAATTTAATGTAATGGAGGATCTTATGTTTGATAAAAATTTTGAAATTGAATACATAAATAAAAAAATTAGTAAATGCGAAAAATGTTCATTACATCTAAGTAGAAATACAACTGTTCCTGGAGAAGGAAATATAAACTCTCCAATAGTTTTTGTAGGAGAAGGTCCTGGAGCCGATGAAGATGCTACTGGTCATCCATTTGTTGGGAAAGCTGGTCAGTTTCTTGAAAAAATGTTAGTTAATTGGTCTAAATTAAAAAAAAGTGATGTGTATATAACCAATATCGTAAAATGTAGACCTCCTAAAAATAGAGTTCCAACAACAGAAGAAATTAAATTATGCACTCCCTTTTTAGAATCTCAATTAATTATATTAAAACCTAAAATAATTGTTGCACTTGGTTCAACATCTCTAAAATATTTTGGTATAAATAAAAAAATAACTGCAGCAAGGGGTCATTTTTTTGACTGGAAAGGCAACATAAAAATTTTTGCAACATTTCATCCAAGTTATTTAATAAGAAATCAATCAATGGAAAAAAATTCTCCTACATGGTATGCTTCTTTTGATATGAAGGCAATAGGTTGGATGTATAAAGCTTTTAATTCTGGAAAAACTGCTGATGAAATAGTAAAAGTAATAAATGAAAGGATGAAAGCTTCAGGAGGAGTCTAAATGGAACTATTAAATTTAACAATAGATGGTTTTAAAAGCTTTGCAAAACCAACTAGTTTTGAATTAAATAAAAAAATAATAGCAATTGTTGGACCTAATGGTTCTGGGAAATCTAATATAGTTGATGCAATTCGATGGCTATTAGGAGAACAATCATCAAAACAAATGAGAATAGATGATAGAACTGATGTAATATTTTCTGGTACTGAAAAATTAAAACCTGCAAAAATTGCAAAAGTTTTTTTAACCTTAAAAAATGAAAAAAATGAAATTTTTGAAATTGGAAAAATTTTAGATAAAAATTCTGGAAAATACTTATTAAATAATAAAACTTCTACTTTAAAAGAATTACACTCTATTTTTTCAAACGGAGGTGTAGGTAAGCAATTTTATTCTATAATAAGTCAAGGTCAAGTTAGTGATATAGTAAAATCTTCTCCAGAAGATTTAAGAGATTTAGTACTTGGAATAATAGATATTGGAAAATATTTGAAAGAAAAAGAAACATCACTTAAATTACTTGAAAAAACATCTGAAAATTTAGAAAGATTAAAAGATGTTTTATTTGAAACTGAAAAAAGGTTAAAAAATCTTTCTAATAGAGCTTCCAGAGCTAAAAAACATTTATCATATACAAATGAATTAAAAAACATTGGAAAAAAATTTTATGGTGCAAAAAAAATATCTATTAAATTAAAAATAGATTCATTAAAATATTTAAATGAAGAACTCTCTAAAGAAATGAAAGAGTTGCTTTCAAAATCTTTTGATGCCGAAAGAGCTTACATGTCTTTAAAACAAGAAATAGAAAATGTTGATAAATCATTATCTCAAAATGGTGAAATAATAGAAAATTATAGAAATAGAATTTCTTTACTTGAAAAAGAAAAAAATAGAATTTCAGAACTATTAAATAACACAAATAGTAAAATTGTTGAACATGATTGGAAAATAAAAACATATACAGAAAATTTAAAAAAATTAGAATTACGTTATACAGAAATAAAAGACTTATCAGAAAAATATTATAATGATATGATTAAAGTAAAAAATAAGCTTGAAATTATTACTTCTGAAAAAAATGAATTAGACGAAAAAGTTTCAGAACAAAATAAAAAAATTTCAGAATTTAAAGCAAAACTATCTCAAGAAAAAAATTTATTTACTGAAACTAACAAAAAATTATCTACTTCTAACAAAGAAATAACAGGAAAACAAGAAAGAATTTCATATTTAAATGAAGAATTCAAAAAATTAGAAAAAGATATTAAAAACTTATCTAAAGAAATACAAAAAATAGAAGATAAATTAAAAATAAGTACCGATGAAGAAAAAACATTAAAAGAAATAATTATAAAAGAAAAAAATAAACAAAGTATAGAGTTTCAAGAATTAGAGAAAATAAAAAATGAACTTAACTATTTTTTTAAAGAAAAACAAGAAAGCGAATACAAACTTGAAATTATTAAAAATCAAGTAAATTCTTATGATGGATATTCTAAGTCCATAAAAGAATTCTTTAAAAGATTCAAAGATGAAAAAAATGTAATAGATGTAGTTGCAAATCTAATAGAAGTTGAAGAACAATTTGAAGAGGCTATTTCGGCAGCAGCTGGTGCAAAGCTTCAAAATATAGTAATTAACAGTTCTTCAGAAGCAGACAAGTATATTAATTATATGAAAAGAGTTGGAGGAAGAATCACTTTTTTACCTCTTGATTTAATGAAAGGTACGTATGCACTAAATAAAAATATTTTAAAAGAAGCTGGTGTAATTGATTATTTAATTAATATAGTAGAATTTGATAAAAAATATATAAAAGTAATGCAATATACTTTTTCTAATATCTTGCTTGTAGATGAATTAAAAACCGCAATAACAATATCTAAAAATGGTTTCAAATCAACAATTGTTACTTTAAAAGGTGAAGTCGTTTATGGCTCAGGAGCTATAAGTGGTGGAAAAACAAGATATGATTCATCTATTATATTAAAAAGAAAAAGAGAAATAGAAGAATTAAAGTTAAAAATTGAAGAAAGTATTGAAAATATTAATTATTATAAAGATTTAGAAGAACAAAAATCTCAAAAAATAAAAAAATTAAAATTACATTTAAACTCTTTAGAAGAAGAATTAAAAGAGTTAATATTAAAAAGAAATATTGAAAGTTCTAATTATAAACAATTAAACAATGATTTAAAAAATAAAAAAAGTTCTTATGATTCTATTTTAAATAGAATTGAAACCTATAAAAATGAATTAAATGAACTAAATAAAGAAATAAACTCTTTAAAAGTTATTCAAAAAGAACAAGAAAAAAATATAAAATACTATACTGAAGAACTTTCTATTTTTTCAGAAAATTCCACACAGTATACAGAAAAAATGAATAAAATAAACTTTGAAATTTTAGAAAAAAACTCTCAATTAAAAAATACTGAAGAAAAATATTATATGTATTTAAATGAAAAAAAATCTATAAATCATGAGATAAATAATTTAAAAAATAATATTATAAATAATGAAACTGAATTTAAAAATCTCAAATCTTTATTAGAAACATACAAAAAAGATTTTGAAAAAGTTCAAAATTCTCATAAAACATTGAGTGAAGAAATATCTAAAATTTTTGACATTATGAAAAATAACAGAAAAGGAAAAGTAGAAAAAATTGACAAACTTGAAGAATTAGATAAAAATAGAACTAACATAAAAAACAAAATTCAAGAAATAAAAGATAAAAAAAATAAAAATGATTTTGATATAAAAACACTTGAACAAAATATAAAATTTATAGTTGAAAAAGCTAAAAATATTGATCTAAATGAAGAGGAATTTGAGAAAGAACAATTAGAAGAATTTGAAATAAAAGCTTTAGAAAATAGAATTAAAGACATTGAAAAAGCTTTAAAAAATATTGGTTCTGTCGATTTAACTGTTTTAAAAGAATATAAAGAAGTAAGAAATGATTTTGAACAAAAAAATATTGAAAAAAAAGATATTTTAGATTCTATAAAAAAAATAAAAGATTCCATCGATTTACTTGATGAAACAGCCGAAAAAGAATTTTTTAATTTTTTTAATCTTTTAAATGAAGAATTTAAAAAATTAGTTAGTAAATTATTTGTCAATGGATATGGAGAATTAAATCTAATTGGAGAAGGAAAAGATTTTGAAAAAGGTATACAAATTTCCGTAAAAAAAGCTGGAAGAAGATTTCAAAAACTTTCTTTATTTTCTGGTGGTGAAAAAGCATTAATAGCTATTGCTTTTTTATTTGCTATGATGAATTTAAACCCAAGTCCATTCTATATACTCGATGAAATAGATGCACCTCTTGATGATATAAATGCTGGAAAGATTGCTTCTTTAATACATGAAAACTCTAATAAATCTCAGTTTTTAGTAATAACTCATAATAAATTAATGATGGAAATTGCAGAAGTTTTTTATGGAATTACAATGAAACAAGGTATTACTAAAGTTGTTCCAGTAAATTTCAAACTATTAGAAAAAGGAGTGAACTCATGAAAAGATTAAATCCAAATGTTTTTAAAGTACCAATAGATAAAATAAGAAATGGTTATTATACTGACAAATATTTTACAAGATATGTTGAAGTTCTAAAAAAAGATAAAATAAATAAAAAAGTTTTATATCAATTTTTTCCTCGTGAAGATGCCACAATAGTTGGAATTGATGAAGCACTAGCTATATTAAGATATGGAACAGGATACTATTCTGATGAAGAAAAAGCACTTGAATTATTTTCAAAAATAATGCATCTTGAAAGAGAAATACAAGATGCTGCAAGTAAAATGAACAAAGAAGAATTATTGAAAAAAACAGCAGAAAAATGGGATTATAGAATGCTTTTAGATGATATGTGGGTAGATAAATGGGATGAAATAAATGTAAAAGCATTAAATGATGGTGATGAAGCAAAAAACATGGAACCAATAATGACAATAGAAGGGAACCCAGCCTTTTTTGGACATTTAGAAACTGTTTTATTGGGTGTTTTATCTAGAGCATCAAGTACAGCAACCTCTGTAAAAAAAGTAGTTAAAACTTCTGGAGGTAAACCTATTTTATTTTTTAGTGCAAGATTTGATCATTTCTGGACACAAGCAACTGATGGATACGCAGCCTTAAAAGCTGGAGCTTTTGGTGTATCCACTGATGCTAATGCTGATTATTGGGGAATAGAGTCTGCTGGCACCATTCCACATGCATTGATTGCTGTATACGATGGAAAAACTGAAGATGCTGCAATTGCTTTTGATAAGCACATTGATCCTCATGTAAATAGAATGGTTTTGGTTGATTGGGATAATGATGTTATAGGAACAACATTTAAAGTTGTTAAAAAATTCTATAAATATATAACTGGAAAAGATTTTATACTTGGTAAAACAGATCCAAAAGAAATAATTGGAGAAGGAAAAAATAAAATATGGGCAGTAAGATTTGATACTTCAGGTTCTTTAAGAGACAAATCTGTTATTCCAAGAAATGAATCATCTTTAGGCGTTAATCCTGAATTAGTATGGAAAGCTCGTCAAGAATTTGATAAAAATGGATTAAATGATCTAAAAATTGTTGTTTCTGGCGGATTTGATGCAAATAAAATATCTTTATTTGAAAAATTGAATGTTCCTGTAGATGTATACGGTGTTGGATCAAAATTGTTAAAACATAAAATAGACTTTACTGCAGATATAGTAGAAGTAGATGGAAAACCTTGTGCTAAAATAGGTAGACGAAAATCTGATCATTCAAGATTAAATATTATTAATAAAATTTATTGGTAAAAACAAAAAGGGGGTACTTATGAATTCTATATATTCTGTATATTTAAATACAAAAAATTTAATTTTAAAAGAAAAAATTGAATTACTTTTAAGAAGTAATAACATTGATGTGGAGTTTGAAGATATATTTAATTCTGATTTTGCTATTGTTGATAATGTTTTAAGATATGCTTTTCCACATATTGCTATTATTGATAATGTAAAATCTTTAGAAAATTTACCTATTTTAAAAAATGAAACAATAGATTTTATATTAGAAGATTATTCAGAAAAAATTTTAAAATTAAAACTTCAAAATGCAATTTATTTTGTTTTGGCACGTGGAAGTAGAGGAGCATTTAAACAAAGAGTTTTAAAAGAATTAGATAAAATAAAAAGAAGTGGCGGTTCTTTTTCTCTTGCCGTAATATCTATACTAGACTTCAACGAACGGGAAAAACAAATTTCACAATTTTCATTAGATGAAGTTTCAAAAGAAATTTTAAAATTAATAAAATTATCTATGCGTAAATCTGATGATGTATTAAAGATTTCAAGAAAAGAGTTTGGAGTAGTATTACCTTTTACAGAACTCAGAAATACAGAAACAGCCTGTGAAAGAATAAAAAGGAGAATCAAAAAATTAGAAAAAAATTTAAGAGGAATAAAACTAGCATTTGGAATTACAGAAGTTGTTAATCCAAATGAAAGTATAGAAACAATAATGGAAAGATTAAAAAAAGCACTTTACATATCTGAAGGAAATAGAGGAGAAATATCATTTTTATAATGGGAGGCACAATATGTTTCAAATAAATTTATTTTTAAGTCATTTAATTAGTGATTTTGCTTTTTCTGATGTTTACTCAAAAGATTTTTTAGACAAAAAAAATTATTATAAACACATGATTTGGGCTGCAGTAGTGTTTTTTATTTTCAATTTTGATACAAATAATTTAGGAAAATTATTTGCAGTTTTAGCCTTTTTAATTCATGTTGCTTTAGATTTTTTCAGAATAAAAAAAGGAAGCACTTTACTTTTTGAAACAATTAGTTCATTATCATTTTTAATACTTTCAATACCTATGAATAATTATTATTTAGATTCTTATATATCAAATCCATTTCAAATATATATTCTTGGATTATTAATAACAACTAGTATAGGAAGTTATATTTTTAGAACTTTTAATATACTTCCAAAAGGGAAAAAAGATACTACTGGTACATCAGAAAGACTTGCAGTTTTTATATTTATAATGGCACATCAATATATTTTAGCATTAATTGCAATAATTGCTGGAATAATATATAAAATGCTATTTGAAAAAAGAAAAGATAAAGAAATTATTTACTCAATTATCTATGGTACAGCACTTTCATTTATTTGGATGTTAATAATGGGAGGGTTAAAATGAAACGTGAAAGAGATGTTTATTATTGGCAAGAGCGTAGCATTTTAAAAAATTTAAATTCAGAATGGAAAGAACATATTGTTTTTAAAATAATAGATAAAGATGGATATGAAGGTATTGGAGCAGCCACTCCAGAATCTTTGTATGGTGAAACATTTAAAACAACAATGGCAGTAATTGAATTACTTAGAAGATTAACAGAAAATTTTAAAGATCTTGGTAATTTATATGACTTTGAAGAACAAATGAATAACTTAGTAAAAAAAGATATGGCATCTAAAACAGCAGTTTCTCTTTCAATATGTGATTATATAAATAATAAAAAAAGTTTAGATATTTCTAAAATGTTTTTTAAAAAACAAAAAGCTGAAAATACTACTCTTCAAAAAATTTTTTGGAAAAAAGATTTAAATATATTAAATATTATAAACAAAAAAAATATAAAAATTGAATTTTTAGAAAAACCATCTTATAAAGATGTATTAGAAACATTAAAACTTTGTGGTAATAAAAATTTATGGTTAGATTTTAGAGGAAAATATAATCATTATGAACTAAGAAAGTTATTAAAAGAAATATATACTTATAACATAATAGCTATTGAACAACCTGTTCCTCCAGGAAGAGAATATCATGTTTCTGACTTTGCTCTGGATTATGCCATATTTTGGGATGAATCTATTGAAAAAATGGAAGATATTTTAAGAATAAATAATATTGGAACAGGTTTTGTATTAGATATAACAAAATTTGGAGGAATATTAAATATAAAAAAAGCACTTGAACTTTCAAATTTAATTGGAGCTGAAACTATGCTTTCAACAAGAATAGAACATCCACAAAACTTAAAATGGTCTAAAAAAATTGAAAATTCATTTGATTTTATTGATATTGATATAAATCATTATATAGAAAAAACTTCAAAATAAGTGAGGAAGTGATAATTTTGACTATAAATATATTAGAAACTATAAAATATAATGATATTTATAAAATCAAAGTTGAGAATTTTCCATTTTATCCAGATGGAAAAGGCGGACAACTTGGAGATAGAGGAACTATAAAAGATGCAAATATAATAGAGGTATTAAAGGATTATATATTAATTGACAAAGAGTTAAAACCAGGATCATATGAATATAATATTGACTTAAAAAACAGAATAGATATTGCACAACAACACACTGCACAACATATTATATCTGCTTCTTTTGAACAAAAATACAACTATGAAACTAAAGGATTTCACATGAGTAAAAACTATACAACCGTAGATATTGATTGTTCAAATCTTAGTGATGAAAAAATTAAAAATATAGAAGATCTTTCTAATAATATTATTCAAAAACATATAGAAGTTGAAAAAATATTAATTGAAAAATCTGAAATAGAAAAATATAAATTGAGAAAACCTTTAAGTAGTAAAGTAACAGGAAAAGTAAGATTAATAAAAATTGGTGATTTTGATATTAATCCTTGTGGTGGTTTTCATGTCAATAATACTGCAGAAATAGGACTAATCAAAATAATAAATAAAGAAAAAATAAAAGGTAATTTAACAAGAATTTATTATGTAGCTGGGAAAAGAGCCTTAAATGATTATAATTATAAAAACACTCTATTAAAATCATTATCTATAAACTTAACAACTTCTATTGAATCCTTAAATGAAAGAATCAAAAGTTTATTAGAAGAAAAAAAGGAATTAAAAAAAGATTTAAAAAAACTCAGTGAAGAACATGCCAAATTATTATCTGAATTTTTAATAAAAAATTCTAAAGACAATATTATTGTATATGAAGAAAATAATGATGTTGCTAAAAATTTAATAAAATACTTCAAAGACTTCACTTATATCTTTGGTAAAGATGGAGAGTATACTATTACTTCAAATACTATTGACTGTAAAGAACTATCAAAAAATATTATTCAAAAATATGATGTAAAAGGTGGAGGAAATAAAGTTAGAGCTAATTTAAAAGGTAATATAATTATTGAGAACATACTTAATATATTAAAAAAATAGAGCTTAAAGCTCTATTTTTTTAATATGAAAACAACTTTTTCAGATTCTATTTCTTCAATGAAGTTTATATGATTTTGTTTTAAAAATCTCTTATATTGATTTATCATTTCGTGCATTACCGAATTATAAAACCAATGTTTTTCATCATCTTTTTTATTAATTAAAACTAAAACTTTTTCAGAAAATTCTTCCATAATTTTTAAAACATGTTCTTTGTCAGGGTTATAAGAAATATAAACATCAAAATCATCTTTTACATCAACTACTTTTAATAACTGTATTCTATACTCCTTAGTAACATTAAAATCAATGTACTCTATTCCATCATAAGGTAGAGTTTGATAAATTTTATACTTTGTTTCATCCGAAACTTCAAAAATATCAAAAGGTTCTCCTTCTTTTTTCGCAAAAATCATAAGTATCCCTCCTTTTTTTAAACACACCCTCACACTATAATTATAACACATTTTTAACCTAATAATAAAACGCCCACAAATCTTGTGAGCGTTTTATTGTTTTTATTAATTTATATATAAGCATCTTCTCCATGTAAGCTTTCATCAAGATGTTCTTGTTCTTGTTTCTTTACTGTTACTGGAGTAAATTTATTGATTATTATAAGCATTATATATGTAAATACAAATGCATAAACAGCTGCAAATACTGCTGCAATTATTTCTTTCATAAAAAATCCTGCTCCCCCATAAAAGAGTCCATTAGCTCCATTAGGATTTACGCTTTTGGTTGCAAAGAGTCCCAAGAAAATAACACCCATGAAACCTCCCATTCCATGAACTCCCCAAACATCCAAGGCATCATCCCAATCTCTTTTTACTTTAACTTCAACAGCAAGATAGCAAACTATTCCAGCTAATATACCTATTAAAGCAGCAACAGGTAAGGTTACAAAACCTGCAGCTGGTGTTATTGTTGCAAGTCCTGCAACTGCACCAGTTAAGAATCCAAGGAATTTTGGTTTTCTTGCTCTTTTCCAGTCAATTATTAACCATGTTATTGAAGCAAAAGATGCTGCAATATCTGTATTTAAAAATGCAATTGAAGTTATTTCATCAACCTTTAATTCACTACCTGCATTAAATCCATACCATCCAAACCATAATAAAGCAGTTCCAAGTGCAACAAGTGGTATACTGTGTGGTTCCATTTTTCTATTTTTCCTTTTACCAACATAAAGTACAGAAGCCAATGCTGCAAATCCAGCGGTTGTATGAACAACAATTCCACCAGCAAAATCAAGAACTCCCCAATTTTGAAGGAATCCTCCGCCCCATACCATATGTGTAAATGGGTAATAAACTAATAATTGCCAAAATACTAAAAATACTAAATAAGCCTTGAATTTAACCCTATCAGCGAATGCTCCTGTAATCAAAGCTGGTGTAATTATAGCAAACATCATTTGATATGCTATAAATACTATAATTGGAATATTATCATTTACAGAAAAAACATCTGTTACTTTTATTCCGTGTAAAAAAGCATGATTTAAATTACCTATAATTCCCCAAACGTCTCCACTAAAGCTCAAAGAATATCCAACAGCAAACCACATAATTGTAGTTACACCAAGCGAAACAAAGCTTTGCATCATAATACTTAATGTATTTTTTCTTCCAACAAGTCCACCATAAAAAAAGGCAAGACCAGGAGTCATTAACATGACAAGACTTGTTGCAAGAAGCATAAATGCAGTGTTCCCAGTATTAAACATAATTCATTCCTCCCTCTATAATTTTTAAAAACACAAGATTGATAATAACATATTACATATCTTTTGTCAAACCCAAATATATACATTTAAATCAAAATAATTAAAAAAATCATAAATTTAAAAACTGTATATACATAAACACACATAATTAAAAAGTAGTATTAACTATAGTTAATACTACTTTCATATAATTTTATTCAATATATTAAATAAACCATTAAATGCACGAGCTCTATGACTTATTTCTTTTTTTACATTATTCCCAAGAATTCCAAATGTTTCACTATATCCATCTGGTATAAAAAATGGATCGTATCCAAATCCTTCATGACCCCGTATTACTTCAGAGATCTTTCCATATACTCTTCCTTCATATGAAATCAATTGATTAGTCATTGGATTATAATAAGTCGCTGCACACGCAAAATAAGCCTTTCTATCTTTTCCTTCTAACATTTTAAAAATTGCTTTCATTTTTTCTTCATATGTACGTCCTTCCATAAACCTTGAAGATTTTATTCCAGGAAATCCATCTAATGATTCTATACAAAGTCCCGAATCATCTGCTAAAACTATTTTTTTTATTTTATTTCCACCAGTAACTGCTTTTATTACTGAATTTTCAATAAAAGTGCTACCAGTTTCTTCTGGATTAAATTCGTTAAACAAATCAGATATTGGAGATACTTCTATCCAATTTGGAGAAATATAATTTAATTCTTCAACTTTATGTTTATTTGAAGTAGCTAAAAAAGCTTTCATAATATATCCCTCATTTCTTTTATTGCTTTATTTGGATCAGAAGTTTTAAAAACAGCAGATCCAACAACAAAGGACGATGCTCCTGCTTTTACTAATTTATCTATATTATTTGGATTAACTCCACCATCAATCATTATTTCTACATTTGAATTCATATCTTTTAATTTTCTTATTTTATTATAAGTTGTTTCTATAAATTTTTGGCCACCAAATCCAGGATTAACACTCATTATAAGCACCTTATCTAAATATGGTAAAATTTCTTCTAAAAGTGATACTGGTGTATGAGGATTTAAAGAAACTCCAGCTTCACAATCAAACTTTTTTATTTGAGAAATAGTTCTATGAAGATGTGTTGTTGCTTCATAATGAACTGTTATAGAATCAGAAACTTTTGAAAATCTTTCTATATAATTGTCTGGTTCTACTATCATTAAATGTGTATCAAAATATTTATTTGTTATTTTCCTCAATGACTCTAAAACAGGAAAACCAAAAGATATGTTTGGAACAAATCTACCATCCATTATATCCATGTGAAATCCATCTACATTATTTTCAACATTTTTTAAATCTTTTTCAAGATTAGCAAAGTTTGCAGCGAGTATTGACGGAAATATTTTTACCATCTTTTATCACCTCTTTTTTTTAATTCTTCATAAATAAATACATAATCTTCATATCGACTCGAAGCAATTTCTCCCATTTCATATTTTTCTTTTATCATACAGTATGGTTCTACCGTATGAGAACAATCTGAAAAACCACAATAAGGAGAAAATTCTAAAAATTCTATAAAATAATCTCTTATTTCATCTTTATTAAAACCTCTTAACTCTAAATTTGAAAAACCTGGTGTATCTGCTATAAATCCACCAAAATCAAAGTGAAGAAGTTCTGTATAAGTTGTTGTATGTTTCCCTCTTTTTAATTTATCTGATATTTCTCCAACTCTTAATTTTAAACCAGTATTTATACTATTTAACAAACTTGATTTTCCAACACCAGACATACCAGCCATAGTACTTATCTTATCTTTAAAAATTATCTTTAATTTATCTATATTTTCTCCTGTAACTGAAGAAACAGGAAGAGTTGTATATAATGGCGAATAGGTGTCAAGAAATAATTGTAATAATTCTTTTTCTTCAGAAGTCTGTAGTAAATCAACTTTATTTACTACAATAGCACAGTCTATACCCATTTTTTCAACTTGAATTAAAAATTTATCTACAATTAAAGCATCTACAAATGGATTTTTTAATGTAGTAACTAAAATTGCTTGATCAACATTAGCAATTTTAGGTCTATATAAGTTATTTTTTCTTGGAAGAATATTTTCTATTTTCCCATATTCTTCTTGTTCATTTAAAGTATATTCTACATAATCTCCAACTATGGGTCTTATTTTTTGTTTTTTAAATTTACCTCTAAGAACACATTCTTCTCTTTTCTTTGTTTTTGTATTCATAATTGAAACAGTATTAGAATGAAATCTCATAACAATTCCTTTTTCCCAATTCATTCATTCACACCCTCATAAATACCTATATTTATTTTAACTTTATTTTCACCATAAGTTTTTCCAGGTTCTGGTTCTGTTGAAATAACAATTCCATTATTTCTTTTTTGATATGTTTTTATCTTTTGTATTATATATGGTATCTTATATTCAATTAAAAACTGCTCTGCAACTTCACCTGGTATTCCAATTAAATCTGGTACTTTTTGTTTTTCAATATTTCTAAGCTGTACTATAATATGATGCCCTTCTTTTACTTTAGATCCAGGTCCTGGTTCAGTATATAAAACCTTATTACCTGTACCTTCTATATTTGGTTGAAGGTGTTTTTCTTTTAATGCTTTAATGGCTATATCCTCTGATTCTCCTATTATATAAGGAACTTCTACAACTTTAGCAGAGTTTACCCATACAGTCATAAACAGAAAAGCAGCTACTGCTGCTACAAAACAACCAGATAAGAAAAAAAATATTGATTTAATAATTTTCAAAAATAAGTTCATTTAAAAAACACCTCATTTTTTTTCATTTCGTCTTCTAAGCTGTCCACAAGCTGCATCTATATCAGTACCTTTTTCTGCTCTTATTGTAACATCAATACCATTTTCAATTAAAATTTTAGCAAATTGATCTATAAATTTTTTTGATGGTCTTTCATATCCTGCTGGATTAGGATTAACTGGTATTAAATTAACCATCACTTTTAAATCTTGTATTAATTTTGCAAGTTCTCTTGCATTTTCTTCTGAATCATTCAATCCTCTTATCATTATATATTCCATAGTAACTCTTTTATTTGTTTTTTCTTGATAATCTTTACATCCTTGAATTACTTGTTCAATTGGATATTTATTGTTTATAGGCATAATTTTATCTCTTATTTCATTGTTTGGTGCATGTAATGAAACAGAAAGCCTTACTTCTATTGGTAAATCACCTAATTCTTCTATTTTTTCTACTATACCAGAAGTTGAAACAGTTATGTGTCTTCCACCAAGACATTTCATTTTTTTATCATTTAAAATTTTTATACTTTTAATTACATTATCATAATTTAAAAATGGTTCACCCATTCCCATATAAACTATATTATTTATGTTTATATTTTTTACTTCTTCCATTGCAAGTATTTGAGAAACTATTTCTCCTGCTGTCATATCTCTTACAAATCCAGAAGCTCCTGTTGAACAAAATTTACATTTTAATGCACAACCAACTTGTGTAGAAATACATGCAGAAACTCTATTAGGATAAAATAAAATTACTGATTCAACAGTACTCCCATCTTCAAGTTCAAATAAAAATTTTGTAGTTCCATCAATTTTAGATTCTTGTACTGCCTTTATTTCTGGTATTCCTATATACAAATTCTCATTTAATAAATATCTATCATCTTTTGAAATATTCTTCATATTATCAAATTCATAAATATGTTTTTTATAAATCCAATCAGCTATTTGAGTAGCTCTAAATTTTTTCATTTCCAACTTTTGAGTTATATAACCTTCTAATTCTTCAAAAGTAAAATCCAATACATTTTTTTTCATTTTTTCCTCCTAATTTTTCTATCTAACCTTATATTTACAAATATAAAAAGGTATTAAAGTATCATCTGGAATTATATAATATCCGTATCCATCATAGTAATATTTTACATTCATATTTTTTAACTCTTTTGAAAAATCAATAAATTCAACATTATAATTTTTTGATATCCATTTCATATTATCAGTATTTTCTTCTTTAAAAATTGTACACGTTGAATAAATAACTTTTCCATCTTTTTTTATCAAATTAAAAGAGTTTTTTATTATTTCTCTTTGTATCTTCTGATAATTTAAAGTATCTTTTTTATTTGTTCTTAAAATAACTTCTGGATGTATTGATGAAGTTCCTATTGAAGAACATGGAACATCCATTAATATTTTATCAAACTTTATACTTGATTTATATTCTGAAGCAGAAATTAATTCTGTACTTGTATTAAGAATACCAAGTCTTTTTATATTTTCTGAAACCATTGAAATTCTATCAAAATCATTATCTAAAGCTATTATTTTACCTTTATTATTCATCAATTGAGAAATAAAGGTTGTTTTTCCTCCTGGTGCTGAACACATATCTAAAATCATATCATTTTCATTTGGATTCATAATTATTGGAACGAGTTGAGAAGATTCATTTTGAATATAAAAATATCCATTTTTATATTCATTAGAATATTCTGGCACTTCATTTAAATTTAAAACTTCTATTGCATAAGAACTATGAATAGTTTCAGCCACATCCCATTTTTTATCTTGCAATAGTTTACTTAACTCTTTTCTATTTGTTTTTAATGTATTAACTCTTAAAACAAGATTTGAAGGATAAATATGTTTTTCTAATATTTCTTTATAAAAAGAATAATTCTTTTTTATATAATCGTAAATCCACTTTGGATACGAATACTTTATGTTTTCTGGAAATTCCATACTTTCAATTTCTCTAATGCACTTTCTTAAAACTGCATTTATAAATCCTTTTAATTTTTTATTTTTTGCAAGTTCAACCGTTTCATAAACAACTGCATGTTCATCATATCCAGCTAATAATTGATAAACACCCAGCCTTAAAATTGTTTTTGAGGCTGGTGTGTTTTTATTAAAGTTTTTTACAAATTTTGAAAGGATATAATCTATTTTAGTTAAATTTCTTATAGTTCCCCAAACCATTCCTTTTAATTCTCTTATTTGTAAGTCATTTAAAATATCTTTCGCAATATTTATATCTTCAATAGAAACTTTATATCTTTTATCAAACTTTTTTAAAATTTTAAAAGCTATACTTCTTACCATACTAATCTCTTCTCGATAAAAGTATCATTCTAATTAATTGTAATATTGCAACTGCTGCTGCTGCAACATATGTCATAGCTGCAGAAGTTAAAACACTTTTTACCATTGAAACTTCACTATTTGGCATTCCTAACATTGGTAGTTGCTTTAAAGCTCTTCTACTTGCATCAAATTCTACTGGTAAAGTTATTAATGTAAAAGCAACAACAAAAGAAAACAATATTATTCCTATATTCAATAATAACGGAGCATTAAATATGAAACCTCCAAAAAATATTAACCACGATAAGTTAGAACCAAAGTTTGCCATAGGTACAACTGCACTTCTTAAAGCAAGCGGTTTATATCCTTTTGAATGTTGAATTGCATGTCCAACTTCATGAGCTGCAACACCTATTGCAGCAACTGATTTATTGTTGTATGTTGCATTTGATAATCTCAAAATTTTTGATGTTGGATCATAATGATCGCTCAAATATCCATTAACATTTTCTATTTTTACATCAAAAAGTCCCATAGAATCTAACATTCTTCTTGCAAAAGATGCGCCACTTTCACCCATTGTAGACATTTTTCTTGAATATTTATTAAAAGTACTCTTTACTTTCATTTGAGCTATTACAGAAAAAATAAATGCTGGTATTAATAATATAAGTGTTGAATCATAAAAAAACATCTTTTAAACACCTCCTAAAAATTATCGATATTTTCTACTTTTATTAGCATGTGTTTTAAATATTCTGTTTCTAAAATATTTAAATTTATTGGATGATCAGGAGATTGATAACCTCTAAAAATAACTTTTAAAATTTTTTTTGTATCTTCACCTGCTGAATAAATTATTTTTTTAAACTCTTCATCATAAATTATTTGAGTACACGAAGAAGTAGATAAAAAACCTCCACTTTTTGTTATCTTCATAGCTCTTAAATTTAATTCTTTATAACCTCTTATTGCACCATTTTTTACTTTTCTTGATTTAGCCATTGATGGTGGATCTATTATTGTAACATCATATAGTTTACCAATTGAATCTAATGTTCTTAAATAATCAAAAGTATTAGCATTTATTATTTCATATCTTGAACTATCAAAATTATTTATCTTCAAAGTTTGTTCAAGAACATATAATGATCTCTCTGAATAATCAACAAAAGTTACATGTTTAGCTCCAGCATTTAAACAATGAACACCAAAGTTTCCAGTATAGGTAAAAGCATCAAGAACAGTTTTATCCTTTGAATATTTTGCCGTTTCAAGAGCATTATTTCTTTGATCAAGGAAAAATCCAGTTTTTTGTCCTAAAGTGTCTGCAAAAAAAGTTATGCCATTTAAAGTAAAAGGAATTAATTCCGGACCACTTTTATATATCCATTTATTAGTCATTTCAAACTTTTCAATTTTAGAACTTCTCTCATCATCTTTTTCATAAATTCCTTTTGGATTTAATAATTCTATTAATGATTCAACTATATAATTTTTTCTTAAAAATATTCCCAAAGTATTAATTTGCATTGATATATAATCATCAAACTTATCTATTATTAAACCTGGGAGTCCATCGCTTTCTCCAAATATTAAGCGATAAGTATTACTGTTTGGATATATTAAATTTCTATAATTTAAAGCTTTTTCTATTTTATCTTTGAAAAACTCTTTATCTATTTCTACATTTTTCCTTGTTAAGATCCTAACTCTTATTAAAGAATTTTGATTGTAATAACCTTTCCCTAAAAAATTACTTCCTCTAAAAACAGAAACAATATCTCCTGGATTTGGATTACCTTCAACACTTTCTATTTCATTTTCATATATCCAAGGGTGACCATTAGCTACACGAGATTTAATATTTTTCTTTAATTTTACTATCATTCAAAAACCTCCAAATATAACTTTTTAATATCTTCTACTGTAAATGTAGCTGGTGTAACCTTTACATGAGAAGATTTAATAACTGTATTAGAAAAACTAATAATATCTTCTTCTTTTAATTTTGGTAAGTTATTAAAAATACCAACTTCATTTAAAAAGTTTTCAAAGTTTTCTAAACTTTCAAATACATTTTTTAATACATTTAATTTTTTTGGATTTTCTTTTTCTATTTTCTTTAAAACATTTGGTAAAAATATAGCTGTAGCAATACCATGTCTAACGCCATACTTAACAGTAACAGAATATCCAAGTGAGTGTGGTAAAGTTGTTCCTGTTTGAGCTATTACCATACCAGCAAGCATAGAAGCCTTTGATAAATTTTCTCTATATTTAATATTATCTAAATTATCCAAACTATTCATTAAATTCTCTTTTATTAATTTAATTGATTCTTTTGCCATTAAATCAGATATATCAGTTGCTTTTGTTGAAATACTACCTTCAACAGCATGGGATAAAGCATCTATTGCTGTAGTTAAAGTTAATGCTTTTGAAAGTTTCAACGTATATTTTGGATCAATAAAACAAACATCTGGAAAATTAACTTCGCTACTAAAACCAGCTTTTTTACCTTCCATAGAAGTTAAAACGGAATATTGAGTAACCTCACTTCCTGTTCCAGAAGTAGTTGGAACTTCAACAATTGGTAAAGCAACATCATAATCTCCATTGTATAATTCTTCTACAGATAAAAAATCATTTGCTATTAATATAGATATTGCTTTAGATGCATCCATTGGACTTCCACCGCCAATTCCTATTACAAAATCAACATTTTCATTTAATCCCACTTTTTTACCTTTTTCAATTAAATCATAAGTCGGATTTTCTTTAATTTCGTCAAAAATAACCCATTCTTTATTTAATTTTTTTAAAGCACTTAAAATATCTTCAAGAGCTCCACTAACTTTTGCAGAATTTTTACCAGTTACAATTAAAGCTTTATTACCAAGTTCATCAATATAATTAAAATTATCTTTTATTACATCATTACCAAAAAATATTCTTGTTGGATTAAAAAATGAAAACATTCTTTCTCCCCCTTTTTAAATATACCTTTCTATCGTACATTTTAACATATGTATGTTTAAAATATCTTACATTATTAAAAAAAAATAAACGCATATAAGTTAAAAAGAAATTTTTTATATCAGAATTAATTTTATACTTTGTTATTTCTTTTTAATTTTTTTATTTTAAAAAAAATTAATAAAATATAAAAAATTACTCAACTAAAGTTCTATTTAATATTATAATTTTAATGTAATAACTCATAAAATGCGTGAATGTAACGATGGAAAATAGCGAAAAAATAAAACATTCGCCGTTCAAATTTTCTAAAAAACGTATTTCGTTCTTTGTAATATTCACACATTTTGTAAGTTAATAATAAATTATAAAACAAAATCAAAAATTAGTGGAGGAATCATCGATAGAAAATAGAATACCTTTGTTAGGATAACGATTTTCTGAATCAAAAAAATAAAAAAAATTAAGATGCATGGCTCCTTTAGAATTTCAAAACCATACATCTATTCTTTATAATTAAAATCATAGTATGAATTCTCCCACAGCTAAAGCAATGGAGCTTCCTAATTCAACGACCATTGCATTAATAAAATGGGCTAAAGCCCATTTTATTATACTAGTGGTGTAAATACTCTTTTTGCAAGTTCTGAATCAAGCATAAAAAGAGGTTGAATATTGTCTTTAATCATAGATAGTCTATCCAATATTTCTTTAGCATTCTTTTCTTCTTCAACTTGTTCCATTATGAACCAATGAATAAAAGTTTCTGTTGGATAATCATTTTCTTCTCTTGCAACTTTAAAAATTTCATTTATTGATTTAGATATAAATTGTTCATGAGCATAAACATCATTAAAAGCATCAATAGGATTTTCCCAAGTTGTTTTTGGCTTTTCAATTTTTTCTAACTCTACATGTCCACCTCTTTCAACCAAATAATCAAAAAATTTAAATGCGTGTGCTTCTTCTTGAAACTGTATTCTCATCCAATTTGCAAAACCTGGTAAGTTTTGTTCTTCAAAGTAAGATGCCATAGCTAAGTACAAATAAGCTGAATAAAATTCTTTATTTATTTATTTGTTCGTTGAACATCTTCTCTATCTTTTCTGATAATGCCATAAAGTTCACCTCCGCAATATTTATGATTAATATAATTAACTTTTAAACCATTTTATTATTTCTTGAGCAACATACTCTCTTTTTATATCATTTACAAGAACATGATGGCTTTTTTCCAAAATTATTTTCTTTTTATTTTTAGAATTTATATTATTTTCTATAATATCTCCAACAACAAGTGGTACAGAACCATCTGTTTTAGATAAGATAGTTAATGTATCTGCTTCAACTTCAGATAAACATTTTAATGAAATTTTTTGGAGTTTTCTTAAATCAGCAGCTTTATTTATCCAATTATGATGCCAATATTCCTTTGCTAATTTATTTAAATTTTCATCTTCATGAACTTCTTTATATTTTCTATCAATTTTTTTATAAAATATTTTAAAAAAGGAGTTATTTTTATTTTTTTATTTTTTGCTTCAATGGCTGGTGCAGCCAATGCTATTTTTTTAGGTTTAAATTTTGAAGCTAATATCAAAGTTAAAACTCCACCCATAGATAGTCCAGAAATATAAACTTCTTTATATTTATACTTCAAATCTATATATTCATCTGTTACCTTTCTTAACCAGTCTTTCCAATTTGAATTTTGAAAATCAATAGAATTAGTTCCATGACCAGGTAGACGTGGTATTGAAACTGTAAAACCAGCTTTGTGTAACATATGACCTAAATATCTCATATCATGTGGAGTTCCCGTATATCCATGTATTAAAAGAACTGCTTCTTCACCACCTTCAAAAAAAGATGGTTGTGAAATTTTATTTATGGAAGTTTCTTTTGGGATGTTATCAAAAAACATTTTTTCCTCCAATCAAAATAAATATTAAAAATTTCGTATTCTACTATTAATTATATCATTTTTTTGGGGTCAGATCACATAATTTAAATTTTCTTCAAATATAAGAGCATTTATTAAAATAATAAAAAAATAAGAAAGGAAAGGAGCAAAATATGAACCTACGAAAAATATCATTTATATTCTGGTGGAGGAAAAGCACAAAATTTAATTAATAGACCTATAGACAATTTTCCAAATGATTTTGGAAATGATGCAGGAACCATTTTTTGTTCAGCTGGATTTAGATTAGAAGAATTAAAACTTTCTGAGGGTTAATTCCCATTTTAAGTATTTTAGATTCAAAGAAAGCAAAAATTATTTTAATTGATTTAGAAAAAAACAAATTTGAACTTTCTAAAATAAATATAATAAAGGTACCTTTTAGAATATTAATTAATGGTGTGGATTATTTTTTTCCACATCATTTTGTTGATTTTAAAATCATAAATAATAAAATTTGGTGTTATAATTATAATAAAATATAATAACAAAAAGTACCTACATCAACTCTGAACTCATTTCATTAAATTTTTATCAAAAAAATAATATAATTTTTAATTATTCAAATAAAAATATAGGTATGTTGAAGCTAAAATTTAATATAATTAAAGTTCCAATTTCTATAATGGTAATATTAGAATATGATTGTAAAAAATATAAAAAACTTTATATATAAAATTTATATAAATGGATTTTTATTAGAAAGAAAAGAATATAGTATAATTTTTGCAATATATTCAAAAAACAAAATAGATCACAGTAACATAAACTTTTATTTTTAGGAGGGAAAGATGAAGAGAATATTCATGTTTATTTTATTGATTTTTGCTATTTCAATAACTTTTTCAAGCAAATTTTTTAATGGAATGATGTTAAAAGAAGATTTGAATTTTTTATTTGATAAAATTAAAAGTACTTATCCAAATCCATTTTTAAATACCTCTGTTGAAAAAATTTATGAAATGAAGCAAGATTTAATTGAAGATTTTGTTGAATGAAATAATAATAATTTTTTATAAAGAGCTTCAAGAATTTATTTCAGTAAATAAAAAACGTTCTATGTGTTAAAATTAATATATTTACCAACAATGTATTTGATTTTGTTATTAGAAGATAGACCTAAAAATTTTTCAATGTTTTTTATGTTTATTTTATTGATAATTAAGAAATTTGAGGTGAGTAAAATAGATACAATATTGGCAATTTTTTATAAGGATTTAAAGTATTTAAAGTATCAAAAAAGAGAAATTTATTGATCTATAGCAATTATTTTCATTTTTCCAGCACTTTTATTTATGCCTAAAACTCCTTTTTCCCCTTTTTCTTATAGGGATATTATAATTTTATTTTCAGGACTAATGCCTTTGGGTGTAACGGGTAATTTTTCTGACAACTCCATAAGATTTGAAAGAATGGATGAAACGTTAGAGTTTTTATTATCTTCTGGAATAAAACCATTGAATTTTTATATAGTAAAAATAATTTTACCACTTTTATTGGGGATAATATATTCAATTATTTCTACAATTGAAATGAGCACATTATTAAAGTATGTTTTTGTCGATATAAGTATTCCATTAGAAACGTTAATAATAATACCATTATGTTCAGCAATTATAGCATCAAATGGAGGTATTATTTCACGCTTACTTTTTAAATCAGACGTTAAAGCTGTAAATATAGAAACGATATTTACACTAATAATATTAATTTTACCTTATATAATAGTGAGACCAGATTTGGGAGGCGTCAATGCTATTAGTTACATGATTATAATACTATTTGTGTTTTTTTCTTTGATTGTATTGGGGATTCATCAGATAAAAAATAAAAAAGTATTAGATTTTTAATGCTAAGAAGGTGAGTGTAATTAAAAATATTTTTTCAAGAGTACATTAGTTGGTTGGTTGGTTGGTTAGGTGGTTGGTTAGATAGCTTTAAATGCTTTCATACCAAGTCATATTGCTTATATGAGTTTTCCCTGTTCCAGGATTACCAGATAATATTACATTCTGATTTGTTTGTATAAATTCTAATGTAGATAATACTTTTAATTTTTTATGGTAAATATTCTATTTCTAAATCTTCTATATACTTTTTTTGTGAGAAATTTGCTGTTCTTATCTTACTTTTTAATCTTGAATCTAATAATCTTTCATATTCTTTTTTTTATGTCTCATACAAAAATAATTCATAACTTATTTCTGTATTATTTGCATCTTTTATATATTCTTTAAAATGTATTTTTAATGAAGAGTTTATCATATTTTCCCTTCCTGATCCTTTTTTCTTTTTTATTCCTGACTTTCTTTTTTTATACTTTAAACACTTTCATTTGTGGAAGCGTATATTATGTCATAATATTTAAGGTTTATAATTCTCCCCTTGAGCATATCAAAGTCATTATAAAAGTCATCTTCTATCACGTCTTAATATTTTCGCTTTATAATTGTCCCCTTGAGGGGACGTGGGTTTTTCGGAGGGGTGTTTCTCTTCCTGTTTTTCTATTTACTATTAAACATCGAATATACCAACAACCAACATCCCTCCGTCCTCTGGACTCGCCACTTCTAAGGGGCATTTTTCCTTCATGATCCTTTTTTCTTTTTTTCCCTGGCTTTCTTTTTTTATACTTTAAACACTTTCATTTGTGGAAGCGTATATTATGTCATAATATTTTCGCTTTATAATTGTCCCCTTGAGGGGACGAGTGGTTATCGGAGGGGTGTTTCTCTTCCTGTTTTTCTATTTACTATTAAACATCGAATATACCAACAACCAACATCCCTCCGTCCTCTGGATCGCCACTTCTAAGGGGCATTTTTCCTTCATGGCCCATTTTTCAATTGTATTCCTGGCTTACTTTTATTATACATTAAACATTTAGCGCTAATTTGTTTTTTCAACTTATTAATAAACGCTATGAGAAGAAGTCTACTATTATTACTACTAACCAACCTTTTAGTAAATGGGCTAATGTTTTTAGTGATCCTACTTTGGCTAACGCTATTTTAGATAGACTTATTCATCATTCTCATATCGTTTCTATTAAAGGTCCTTCTTACAGGCTTAAAGACAAACTTATTTTCAATTCTAAAAAATAATTATTTTTTTATTCATTTTTATTTTGCCTTTTTCTTACATTTTCTACTTGACTTTTACACAAGGACTAGAATCATCTGTTTTCTTGTTTTCTTTATCATATTTCCCATAACCTAATTCATCTTCTAATTCTGCTTCTAACATCCCTTGTATTAACGGTCCCACTAATTCTTTTATCTTTTCATATACATCTTTTATTGTGTTTACCTCTGGATCCCTTGCTATTAATCTTGCTAATTTTTCAATGTTGCTTTCTTCTTTTTCTTCTTTTTTCCTTCTTTCCATTTTAAAAACCTCCTTCCTGGTTTTATTTTACCATCCCAAGAAGAAGGTTTTATTTTTTTATTTACACAAAATTTTTTATGGTCTCGTCTACTCTTCTTGGGTAAGACCATTTTTTTACTTTGATTTTTCACTATTTTTCATCGTTACTTTCACGCTTTTTATGGATAATATTTTTAAAAGTTATGAGTTTTTATAAAAAAATATCCCAGCACCCGCTGGGATTATATCTTTTCTATTTTGTATTCGTCTATGTTCCTTTTTTCTGAGTTTATGTTTATTCCTATTATATAAATTTCTTTCCCTTTGTATTTTTCATAGTACTTCATTTCTTTTATTTGATTCAAAGCTTTTTCTGCACTCTTGTCTATCTTTATTTCCATTATGTATATGACGTCTTCCTCTATTACTATATCGCTTCTTCCTAAGTTCGTTAATTCTTCTGCTGTTACGTTCAGTCCTGCTGATGCTAATATTGTATATATCAATGAATGATAGTAACTTTCTTCTTTTTTATGCAAGTTGTATGGTATTGCACTTATTATTCTTTTTATTTCTTTTATTATTCCTTCTATGTCTTTTTCATATATTCTTTCATATATTGTGGTTTCTATTTGTTCTGTTTCTCTTATTCCATAGTTTGCTTCTAATATTATCTTTGAAAAGCTGTTTTTTACTTCTATATTTGGATAGTCTAATATGTACTTTTTTCTCAATCCTAATCTTTTTATTCCTTTAAAGGTCAAGTATCCTGCTTGGGTAAAGAATATACTTGCATTTGCTTCTTCTATTTCTCGGGTTGAAAAATCGAGTTCGCTCACCGGATACTTCACTAAGTCTTCGTATCTTATCTTCTTCCCTTTTATGTATTCATATAAAAATGATGGTGATCCACTTTCAAACCAATAGTTTTCAAATTCTCTTTTTTTAAAAAATTTTAATATTGAAAATGGATTGTATACAGAACTTTCTCCATCAAATGAAAATCCATTGTAGTACATTTTTAAGTTTTTTAATAACTCTTTTTCTTCCATCTTCATCTCAACTGCTGTTTCTTTTATGTGCTCTTTAAAGTTACTTTCCAACTCTTCTTGTGTGTATCCCAACATCTGTGCGTATGTTTTATCTAATGATATATCATTTAAGTTGTTCAATGCTGAAAATACTCCTGTTTTTGTGAACTTTGTTATTCCTGTCATGAATACAAACTTTATGTATTCGTCTTTTGATTTTATTTTTTTATAGAACTCTCTTAAAAATCTTCTTATTTTTTCTGCTTCTTCTTTATTGTTTAGATGTTCTAATATTGGTGATTCATATTCATCTATTAGTATTACTGTTCTTTCTTTATTTTTTTTATTTAAATCTTCTATTATATTTCCAAACATCGTTGGTAAATCTTTTGTTGTTGGTGTTATTCCTTCTTCTTTATATATTTTATTTATTTTATCTTTTAATGATTCTATAAATTCTTCATATGTGGTTAATGTATTATCTGACATATCTATTTTTATCACTGGATATTCTTTGAACTCCCATTTGTCGTATATGTATGTACCCTTAAATAATTCTTTTTCTCCTTTAAATAGATAGTACAGTGTTGATACCGTTAAACTCTTTCCAAATCTTCTTGGGCGTGATAAAAAATAAAATTTTCCACTTGTTATTAATTCATATAAATATTTTGTTTTATCTATGTATATATAATTTGTTATTAACTCTTTAAAGTCTTGTACTCCTATTGGCAACTTCTTCACTTTTATCACCTCTAATTTCATTATATCATAGGCTTTTTATTAAATTCATTTTTAAATATAAAATTAAAAAAAATAATAATGTTTGTTGTTATTTCATATAATTTTATGAATGAACTTTAGTTTTTATTAATTCTCTTCTTAGTTGATCTAAAATTATTTTAGTCGTCCTACTTCTAATTTTTTCTCTATTTCCATGTAAATTTAATTTTTTAATTATTGTTTTTCCATTAATATAGATTCCTATGTATACTAATCCAACTGGTTTTTCTTTTGTTCCTCCACTAGGGCCTGCAATTCCTGTAGTTGATAATCCAATATTGCTATTTGAATTTTTTACAATTCCTTCTACCATTTCTTTTGCTACCTGTTTACTAATTGCACCATATGTTTCTAATGTTTTTTTAGAAACATTCAATCTATTTATTTTTGATTCATTACTATAAGTTACTATTCCTTCCAAAAAAACAGAAGATATTCCTGGATAGTTTATTAATTTAGAACTCACCATACCACCAGTACAAGATTCTGCAACTGATATCTTTAAATTTTTTTCTATCAATAATTTTGCAACTACTTCTTCAATAGGAGTATTCCCTTCTGCATAAACATTATTTTTTAAAATATCCTTAATTTTTTTTGATATTGGATTTATTAATTCTAATGCTTCCATTTTATTTTTTGCTTTTGCTGTTATTCTAAAAAACATTTCTCCATCTTTAGCATAAGGAGCTATTGTTGGATTGTTTTGATTTTCTATTAATGATTTTATTAATGTTTCAGCTTCACTTTCTCCAACTCCAATGACTCTAAGTATCTTTGAAAATAAAATTTCATTTGTTTGTTTTTTTAAATATGGAAATACAGTATTTAAAAACATTGGTTTCATTTCTTTTGGTGGCCCTGGTAAAAGAATAGCAATTTTATCGTTTTTTTCAATAATACATCCTGGAGCAGTTCCATTTTTATTTTGAATTATTGTAGCACCTTCTGGAAAATAGCATTGTTTTTTATTATTTTCAGTCATTTTTTTATCTTTAAAAAAGAATTTTAATTTATCAAAAGATTCATTGTGTAAAATTAATTTTTTATTAAAATATTTTGCAATTGTTTCTTTGGTTAAATCATCCTTTGTTGGTCCAAGACCTCCCGTTGTAATAATTAAATCAGCTCTTTCAAAAGCATTTTTAATAGCTTTCTTCAATCTTTCTTCATTATCTCCAACTGTTGTTTGATAGTATACATCAAACCCCAATTCTGAGAGTTTTTGAGATATAAATTGTGCATTTGTATTTACTATGTCACCTAGTAATAATTCTGTTCCAACACTTATTATTTCTGCCTTCATATTAATCTCCTTTTTAATATTTATATTTTTACATAAATTCAGTACAATCATCATGAAAAAATATAATTATTCATACTAATTGAATTGTACCATAAAATGTGACCTCATTAAAAAATAGTTCAAGTAAAATGAAAATAAATAAAACAATAGTTAATTATCTTTTGTTTTTTTATTTCAATAACAAAAAAACATTAATAAAAAATTAATTTAAATTTAATTTATGATATAATAAGTATAGGAGGTGATTTTTTATGAAAAAAATTTTTTTGGGATTTTTGTTGTGTTCTTTAATTTTGTTTAATGGTATGATATTTTCTGTAACCGCAAGCAATTTAAAAATAATGACAGAAAATTTTGCTCCATTAAACTATGAAAAAGATGGGAAATTACAAGGTATAGCAGTTGATTTAATTGGATTGATGTTAAAAGAAATGAACTCAAAATTAACCGTTAAAGATATACAAGTACTTCCATGGGCAAGAGGTTATAAAATTGCTTTAAATGAAAAAAATACCTGTTTATTCTCAACAACAAGAACAAAAGCAAGAGAAAATTTATTTAAATGGGTTGGCCCTATTTATCAAATAAAAGAAGGTATACTTGCAAAAAAAGAAAGAAATATTAAAATAAAAGAACTCAAAGATATATTAAAATATAAAACTGGTACAATTATAGAAGATGTTGGAGAACAATTACTTACAGAAAATGGAATTCCTCTCAAGAGCTTAGAACGTGTTGGTGGAACAGGAGCAGTTGATAATTCTTTAAAAAAATTAGCTGCTGGAAGAATTGATTTATTTACGTATGATGAACTTGGTTCTAAATGGGAAATGAAAATATTGAATATAAAACCTAATGATTATGAAATGGTTTATATTTTATCCACTGCAGATTTATACTATGCATTCAATAAAAATACACCTGACTCTATTATAAAAGAGTTTCAAAATGCTTTAGATAAGTTGAAAAAAGATGGTAGTTATCAAAAAATAGTAGATAAATATTTAAAATAAAATTTATTTATATTTCTTTAAAAAAAGGGGACTACACCAAATATGGTGTAGCCTAATGTATAAAGGTTGGTAGTATTATATTATTTATTATCTTAGATATATCAAGTAAAGAATGAATAAGAATCCAAGTACCCATGTTAGCCAATGAACATCTTTTGCTTTACCGCTAAATAATTTTACTATTGGATATACAATCATTCCAAGAGTAATACCAGTAGCAATAGAATAAGTCAAAGGCATCATTACTAATGTTATAAAAGCAGGTAATCCTTCTGTCGTATCATCCCAATCTATTATTTTTAAATTTTTTATCATTAATGACCCTACAAATATTAATGCAGGAGCAGTTGCAGCCGCTGGAATAGATGATGCAAGAGGTGACATAAAAAGCATTAATAACATTAATCCAGCTGTTACTACAGATGCAAGACCAGTTCTTGCTCCTTGTGCAATACCTGCACCACTTTCTATATAAGTCGTAACTGTTGACGTACCAAATAAAGCTCCTATTGAAGTACCAGTTGCATCAGCCATATAAGCTTTGGTTGCACGAGGTAAATTTCCTTCTTTATCTGTCATTCCTGCTGAATTAGCAAGCCCCATAAGAGTTCCTGTTGTATCAAAAAAATCAACAAAGAAAAAAGTCAATACTATTACCCAAAAACTTGGATCTATAAGAGATGCTCCTGTTAATTTTAATTTAAAAAATGTAGGTGCAATATTTGGAATTGGTCCAAAAACACCATTAAATTTTGTAATTCCAACAAAAGCTCCAAAAATTGTAGCCAATAGAATACCTATTAATATTGAACCAGGTACTCTCAATGCATACAATGCTGCTATTATTAAAAGACCTATAATTGTAGTCAATGCTTCTGGTGTCGTTATTTTTCCAAGTGCTAAATATGTTGCTGGATCAGAAACAACTATTCCAGCATTTTTCAAACCAATAAAAGTTATAAATAATCCTATCCCAGCACTTGTTGCAATTTTTATTGAATGAGGAATTGCATTAGCTATATATGTTCTTACTCCAACTAAGGTTATTAAAATAAAAATTAATCCTTCTATAAAAACAGCTCCTAAAGCAACTCTCCAATCTACTCCCATTTTCATAACTACAGTATATGTAAAATAAGCATTTAATCCCATTCCTGGTGCTAATGCAAATGGATAATTAGCCAATAACCCCATTGTTAATGTTGCAACAGCTCCACCCAATATAGTTGCAACCATTAATGCTCCATATGCTCCATCAACTTTTATAGCACTTGATAATATTGATGGATTTACAAAAATAATATAAGCCATTGTTAAAAATGTTGCTATACCACCAAATATTTCATTTTTAACTGTACTTCCGGATTCAGAGATCTTAAAAAATTTATCCACCGTTCTTCCTCCTATAAAAAAAATTCCCTCTTCCACTAGGAAGAGGGATTGTTATTTTTTAAATATTTGTTGGTAAATACATAAAAACAATCTCTTTTCCTGTAGTCGGATAATTTACGGTTATCCGGTAGAAACTTCCGAACCATATCTTCGGTATTATACAGGTTTTTCTTACAAAGAAATAATAACAAAAAAAAAACTTTTTTTCATTAAGAAAAAATTAATTTTTTCTTACACAATTGTTTGTTCGTTAATATTTTTTTAATAATTTATCTAGGTATTTCTATTTTTCCAAAATCTCCTATAACTAATTTTATTGTTTTTGGATTTTTTTCTATAGATACAATTTCTGCATTTGAACCTATTATAGAAGAATCTAATCTTGATTTAAATGAAGAAATAGTCGCATTATCTAAAATTATTGAATTTTCTATTTCTGAATCTTCAACAGTAACTCCATTCCCTATTGAAGTATATGGTCCTACATAAGCATTGCTTAATGTTACGTTTTCACCAATTATTACTGGTCCTCTTACTATTGAATCTATTATCTTTGATCCTTTCCCTATCTTTACATTTCCTTGAACAACTGAATTTTCATAAATATTTCCTTGAATATCTTTAGATTTCATTTTTTCAAGAATTGATCTATTTGCTTCTATTAAATCCTCTGGTTTTCCAGTATCTTTCCACCATCCATATATTACTTGAGCTCCAGTATTTCCTTTATTCTTTATTAACCAAGCTATAGCATCAGTTATTTCCAATTCATTTCTCCATGATGGTTTTATATTTTTTATTGCTTCAAAAACAATAGGTTTGAACACATATACTCCAACTATAGCCAAGTTTGATGGTGGATTTTGAGGTTTTTCAACAACATCAATTACATTATTCCCCTCCATTATTGCTATTCCAAATCTTGATGGATCTTCCACTGGAGTTAAAAGTATAAAAGAGTCAAAATTACCTTCTTTAAATTCTGTTGTAAATTTTGCTAAATCTGTATTTATAAGATTATCTCCTAAATACATTAAAAAATCATCACCATCTATAAATTCTTCGCTTATTGCGACAGCATGAGCTAATCCCTTTGCTTCTTCTTGAATTATGTACTTTATATCTAATCCATAATCTTTTCCATCACCTAAAACTTTTACAAAATCTTTTTTATTATCCGGATTTACAATTATTCCTATTTCAGTTATTCCAGCTTCTCTAATTTTTTCTAAACTATACATAATGGTAGGCTTATTTGCAATAGGAATAAGTGGTTTTGCATTTGTAAAGGTTAATGGTCTCAATCTTGTACCTTTACCAGCACATAAAACTATAGCTTTCATTTGTATCACTCCTTAATTAAGTATTATTAAAATTTATGAATATCTTTTCCTTTTCTTAAATTAAGCATCTTGATATTTAATAAACATGAGTTATAATGTATTAACCATCCCCCCGAAAATTTAATTATTTTCGGCCTTTTAGGTAGTGACTTTTAGTCACTACCTTTTATTTTATTTATTTCACTTTCATTTAATTTTAATATATTACCTGGATACGGAACCAAAGAAACACTCCATGGACCAAATTTTGTTCTTTTAAGTTTTATAACTTTATGACCTAATGCTTCAAACATTCTTCTAATTTGTCTCTTCTTTCCTTCACTTATTGTTAAAGTTATTTCATGATTAGAACCTTTTCTTATTACCTTTTCAATCTTTGCAGGTCTTGTTTTATAATCATCAATTATAATACCACTTTCTAATTGTTTTATTTCTTCTCTTGTTATATTTCCTTTTATCAATGCTTTATATGTTTTAGTTATTTCATGGCTTGGATGCATTAATTTATTTGCAAGTTCTCCATCATTAGTTAGCATTATTATACCAGATGTATTCAAATCAAGCCTTCCAACATGAAATAAGGTTTCTGTAATATTATTTTCATCTAAAATATCTCTAATTGTTTTTCTTCCATAAGAATCCTTCATTGTTGTTAATACTCCAACGGGTTTATGAAATAAATAATAACTTTTTTTAGAAGATTTTTTTATAATATCAGATACTAAATTTTTTTTATTTAAATATTCAATTTCATCAGAATCTTCAACATTAAACCAAGGTTCTTTTATAACTTCACCATTTACTTTTACTAATTCATCAAAGGTTATCTGTGCTGCTTTTCTCCGAGGAATCCCCATCATTTGTAAAATTTTTTGTAATTTGTACATTTTTTAATTCCTCCAATTTTTTTAAAGTATCTTCTGGTATCCAATTATAAAATTTTTCTGTTAATGTATAATAATATATCTTTCTTTCATCTTTTCTTATTCTCTTTATTAACCCATAATCCATTAAACGATTTAATTGAAAATAGCTATTTTTACCTCTCGATCTTTCTATTTCACCACTTCTTGAAGGACCATTTAAATACAAAATTGCAAGTATTTCAAATTGAGATCCTGTTAAATCAATCCTTTTAGGTTTTGGTGTTATTAAAGCTTTTATTTCTGATTTTATTTCAAATCTATATTTATTATTATTTCTTATTAATTCAACTCCATGTTCTGTTTTTGTATAATGATATTGTATTTCATGAATTAAATCTATTACTTCAGTTTCATTTAAAGAAAGAATTTTCATAATTTCTTCTATAGAAATACCATTTTGTCTTGAATAAATTAAAGCTTCAATCATTTGTTGTTTCAATTTTCTCACCAGCTTTTATAAATGTATCAGACTCAAATTTATATATATTATTCCTAACTAAAGTTAATGCTCCAAGAAAATAAACTATAAATTTTAATTTATTATATTCTGATATTTCATATAAATTATAAATAGAAATTTTATCAAAAGTTGATAGTTTTTCCATAGCTTTTTCAACTGTATAAACTTCTCTTATTATTTCTAATTTTTCTTGTATAGAAATATACTCTGAAAAAAACAACTCTAATTGTTTAGAAAAATTTTCTTTATTTGGAGTATTTATATTTTTTATTTTTATATATTTGGTTCTTGGTGTTCCAAAATCATTTTTTATTATATTTGAAGTTTTTTTCAAAAGTTCATAATCTTCTATAACATTATATAAAAAATCTTTATGTTTTCTCAATTCGTTATCTTTTGAAGAACGCGGTAATAATTCTTTAGACTTTAAAAATGTCAGATAAGAAGCGAGTCGCATAAACTCGCCTACATTTTTTAAGTTTTTTTTATTTTTCTGAATATATTCATTAAATAAATCAGCAATTTTTGAAACAGGTATATTTCTTACTGATATTTTTTTTTCTTTTATTAATTCAACTAATTTTTGAAATGAACCAGAATAAATATCAATATTAATATCTAATTCTAACACTTTACCACCTTAATTTCATTGCATTTCTAACCCTTTTTAAAGTTTGTTCTGCAACCGATCTTGCCTTTTCATTTCCATCAAGAATAATTTTTTTAGCATCATCATTAGAAATATTTTTTAAATTATTCCAAACAGGTTCTAATTGTTCTTTCATATTTTTAAACAATACCTTTTTACACTGTATACAACCTATCTCTGCTGTTTTACATCCATTTATTACCCAATTTTTTTCTTCTTCAGAATTAGTAAATGCTTTATGAAAATCCCATACAGGACATTTTTCAGGATCACCCGGATCAGTTCTTCTCATTCTTGCAGGATCTGTCTTCATTTGCATTATTTGTTTTGACATATCTTTTTCTTCTGTTTCAATTATAATAGAATTTCCATAACTCTTTGACATCTTTCTTCCATCAGTTCCAGGTAGTTTTGGAACTGATGCAACATAAGCTTCTGGTTCTGGAAATATTTCTTCATATAAATTATTGAATTTTCTGGCTATTTCTCTTGTAAACTCAACATGATAAATTTGATCTTCTCCAACAGGTACAGTATCTCCCATATAAGTTAAAATATCTGCTGCTTGAAGAACAGGATATCCTAAAAATCCCAATGTTGATAAATCTTTGTCTTTTATATTTTCTTTCATATCTTTAAATGTTGGCATTCTTTCTAATCTTGTTGTGGATACAAGCATACTAAATAAAAGATAAAGTTCAGCATGTTCTTTTATTGCAGATTGAACAAAAATAGTTGATTTTTTAGGATCAACGCCCATTGCCAAATAATGTCTAACTAAATCTAATGTTGAACTTTCAATAGTATTTACATCATCTCTATGTGAAGTCAATGCATGCCAATCAGCTACAAAAAAATAAGATTTATCTGCTTTATTTTGAAATTCAAGCCATTTCCCTATTGTCATAAAATGTCCAAGATGTAATTTTCCAGTTGGTCTACTTCCACTAACTACTATCATAAAAAGCACCTCCGATAAACTTAATTCATTATATTCTATCACATATCTTTCAATATGGTATAATAGTTAATAAGAATATATTTTTAGGAGGCGTATTATGCAAAAAAATTTGAAAAATAAAGGTATAAACTTTACTATAATGACTATTTTATTCATTGCAGCTATACTAATATTGAATCTTTCTATTTTTAAATCTGGATCATATAAATATGATATCCTATCAAAAAATATTATTTTCAACATAAATGAAAATGGAATTACATCTTTAAAATTAACAACAACAATAAAAGCGCAAGATAAAAAGAGTTTTAATTATTTATTGAATGGATATAAACGTTCTGACATAGAAAAATCTAAAGGTTATGAAAAAATTTTTAATGAAAAAAACAATAAAAATATTTATTGCAAAGTATTAAATTATAAATCTATAATTAATACTTCAGAACTCAATATATTTGTTGAAGAAACAATGGATTTATCTGGAATAATAAATAAAAATAATAACGAATTAATTTTTAATTTTCCCATTAAGCGATTAAACATCGATGCAAATTCTAATTTATACGTATATCTTCCAGAAAATTGGACCTTAAAAGAATCTATTCCAACTCCTTCAAAAAACTTAGGAACATACTTATTGTGGAATAATGTTGGAACTATTGATTTTTCAAAAATTGTTTTAAATAAAAAATAGGAGGAAAAAATGACAGTATTTACTTTTTTTATTTCATTATTAGCAATGATCGTATCTATATTTAATATTATTTTGATGATACAAATATTAAAAAAAACAGATAAAAACAACGAATTAACTTCTATTAGCTTTGATGAGGAATCAAATAAACTTTTAGCAAGATTCCAAAAAATAACTACAACTAAATTAAGAGCTTTAGATAATAAAATTGAAATAGTTGATCAGTTATTAAAAGATGTTAATGAATCTTATAGTCGTTTAGCTTCAATATTATCTGAAGTAGAAAAAATAAATGATGAACATTTTAAAAATAAAATTATGAATAATAAAATTATAGATAGTATAAAAGCTAGCGATGAAAAACCCTTAGAATCTCAAAAAATAAATGAAATACTTGAAAAAAATGATGAAATAATTAAAAGTGAAAATGAAGAAAAAATTATCAATAAAGAAAATAATGAAACTACAAAAAATAAATATAAAGAAGAAATAATATTAGATAAAAAAAGTATGGTTTTAGAATATTATCATCAAGGATTAACCCCTCAAGAAATAGGAAAAAAATTAAATATAGGAATAGGTGAAGTAATGTTATTTATAAACCTCTACAATAAATGATAATTGAATTTTTCAATTATCATTTATTGTTTTAATTAAATACTATCTGTGGAACATTATATTTAGGATGCTTTATTATACTTCCATCGAGATTATAAATATCTTTAATATTTTCTTGGGTTATTACATCTATTGGTGAACCATCACACACAACATTACCTTTTAGCATTATAATTAATCTTTTTGAATAAATACTCGCAAGATTTATATCATGAAAAACCGCTACAACTGTATGTCCATTTTGAGTATTTTCTTTTACTATATTCATTAATGATTGTGCATGACCAGGATCTAAATGAGAAGTAAACTCATCTAAAAATAAAATTTTAGTTTTTTGAGCTAAAGCTCTTGCAATCATTACCCTTTGTTTTTCTCCACCTGATAAATTTGAAAAAAATTTATTTTTATATTTAATTGTATCTGTTTTTTTCATAGCTTCTTCAATTATTTTTTTATCTTCCATTGTTTCAAAAAAAGAAAACGTTTTAGAATAAGGAACCCTCGACGTTGAAATTATACTCTCAACATCATATTTAAAAATAGTATTAAACTCTTGTGGAACAATAGATATTGTTTTAGCTAACTCTTTATAATTAAAATTTTTAATATTTTTATTTTTTATTAAAATTTCTCCATTAAAATTTTTTAAAATACCTGATAATATCTTCAATAGTGTGCTTTTACCAGAACCATTAGGACCTATTATTGACACAAATTCTCCAGCTTTTATATTTAATTTTTCTATATTTAAATTAAATCCATTACCATAAGAAAAGTTTAAATTATTTATTTTAATCATTTTTTCTCTCCCTCTTTAGTATGTAAATAAATACTGGAGCACCAATTATTGAAGTTACAACCCCTATTGGTAATTCTGTTGGTGCAAATATAGTTCTTGAAACAAAATCACTTGCTGCAAGAAATGATCCACCAACAAACAATGAATAAAAAGTTGATACTGATGAATAAGGTCCTGTAACTTTTCTTACAATATGAGGAATAACTAATCCAACAAAACCTATTATACCAGTTTTAGAAACGGCAATTGAAACTGCTAAAACATTTATTCCTATTAAAATTATTTTTATTTTCTCTGGATTTATTCCAGAATAAACAGCCATATGTTCTCCCATTGAGAGAACATTTAACTGTTTTGAAAATAATAAAGAAGTTATTATTTGTAAAAATAAAACAAATAATAATATATAGCAATCTTTCCAAGTTAAAGATGCTGTACTCCCCATTAACCATATGTTTACATGAATTAAGTTTTTCCAATACATAACAGTAAATAAGGTTGTTATTGAGTTAAATAAAAAACTTACAATAACACCACTTAAAATCAAAGACAATATTGGTATTTTTTTCCCTTCTTTTGCAATTAAAAATACTAATATAGTTGAAAAAACACCAAAAAAGAAGGCTGTACTTTCCATTCCAAAAGGTAATTTTATTGCATATATCATTGTTAGAGCTGAATAAATAACCGCTCCAAAACTTGCACCAGAAGATATACCCAAAATATACGGATCTGCAAGTGGATTTTGAATTATTAATTGCAGTATATTTCCTGAAATTGCAAGTATTGCACCGGTAATAAAGCTTCCTAAAACTCTTGGAAGTCTTATATTTAATATTATATTAGTATATATTTTGTTTGGATTTTTATTAAAAAAAATTAAAAGAATATCTTTGAAACTCAATTTAACAGTTCCAAATGAATTAAAAAATATTATTAAAATAAAACTACTTATCATTAAAAATAGAAAAAGGGGCAAAGCCCCTTTTAAATTTTTTTTCAATTTAATTCACCAATTTTTTTATTTAAATCTTCAAGTACATTTATAAGCGATGGTGAGGCTTGAGAAGCTTTATTTCCATCTATCAATATTATTTTTCCATTTTTTATTGCATTAACATCTTTAAATTGTTCTGCTGACATTAACTTATCTTTAGATGATGTATCTCCTGGATAATAAGAAGGAACTATTATTGCATCTGGATTTTCATTAACAACAAATTCTGGTCCAACAGATAACCATCCATTGTTTCCAGTGTAAGGAGCTACTAGGTTTAATCCACCTGCATAGGCTATCATTTCATTTGTAAAAGAACCTGTTCCTGCTGTCCAAATTGTAGAAACATTGTTTGAAACCATTGCATACATTACTCTTGGTTTATTCTTTTTATTTGAATTACTCTTAGCAATTGAAATTACCTTTGCTCTTAAAGAAGAAGATAGTTTTTCCGCTTCTTTAGATTTTCCTAATATTGTACCAATAACAGATACATCTCTAAGTATTTCATTAAATGATGTTGGATTTATAACAAATGCTTTTATACCATATTTTTCAAGTTTTTTAACTTCTGGTTCTTGAAATCCTCCAGTTAAAAAAACAACATCTGGATTCAATGAAACTATTTTTTCAATGTTAAGAGGAACCATATTTCCTATTTTTTCTGCAAGAGGCAATTTTAATTTCATACCTATTTTTAAAGAGTTATTCTTTAAATTATTAGCTTTTTTTATTTCATTTAATCTTGCATCAGAATATCCAAATTTTTGCATTATACTGTATAATGTATCACCTTTTTTTACTGTATAAGATATTTCATTTCCAATTGAAGTATCCCAATCAGTAACTCCTACTACTTTACCTTTTAAGTTCAAATTAGAAATAAAATCAGATATTGATGGAGCTGCACATATAACTCTATTTACTGATGTTTCAAATGTAACCACTCTTCCTATATCATCTATTACAGTGAGAGAAAATGATACTAATGCAACAACTACAAATAAAATCGTTAAAAGTTTTTTCACCTTATACTCCTCCTATTTATTTATTACGCCAAAAAAATAAGCCCCCCCTTCTGGCGCGGAAGGTTGGTTTTTGTTTCAAATTTATTAAGTATCCCGGCTTTACGGTGGCGCGACCGCAACAGAATTTCACTGTTTTCCCTTAATAAATTCATGCAAATTATACCACTTTAAATTAAAAAAAACAAGTCTAATAATACTTATTTTTTATCATTTTTTATTTTTAAACTTAAATATACTCAATACTCTTTGATATTTTAACTTTATGTTGTATAATATCTTGAGAAAATAGTAAGAGGTGAATTTTATGCTAATAAGACTAGAAGATATTGCACATAACTTTGGAACACAAGAATTATTTTTTGATGTTAATTTAACTGTATATGAACAAGATAGAATAGCTTTAATCGGTCAAAATGGAAGTGGTAAAACCACTCTTTTAAATATACTTTCCGGTGAAATAGAACCTACTGAAGGAAAAATAATAAGAAGTAACTCTTTAAAAGAAAGCTTTTTAAAACAATTTAGAATAACAAATCCAGAATTAACTTTATTTGATTTTGTAAAAGAAGCTGTAACGGATGTTGAAGAAGTAATGATAGATAAAACAGTTAGAAGCATAGTCGTTGGTCTTGGATTCGATGAATCTCAATGGACAAGAAAAATTTCTACACTCAGTGGTGGAGAATTAACACGTCTTTCTCTTGGAAAAGCTTTAGCTGGAAACCATAATCTTTTGTTGCTTGATGAACCTACTAATCATTTAGACCTGTACTCTATAAAATGGTTACAAAAATACTTAAAAAACTATAAAGGAGCAATAATTTTAATATCTCATGATAGAGATTTTTTAAATGGAATTTGTAATAAATATGTAGAAATAAATAATTATAAACTATGGCAATTTAATGGAACTTATGACAAATATATTGACCAAAGAGAAAAAGTAATAATTTCTACAGAAGCACGAAAGAAAAATCTTTTAAAAGAAATTAAAAGAGTAGAAAACATGATAGCTATGTATAGAAAATTTGGAACAGAAAAAATGGTTAGACAAGCAATTATAAGAGAAAGGACATTAAAAAAATTAAAAGAAGAATATTCTGAAATAGAACAACTAACTCAAGACAGAGGAATAAAAATAAAAATTCCAGAACCAACTAGAACTGGACACGTTGTTTTAAAAGTTGAAAATCTAAACTTTTCTTATGAAGATAAACCTCTTTTAAACAAAATATCCTTTGATGTTATGGAAGGAGAAAAGGTTTCTATAATAGGAAAAAATGGATCTGGTAAAAGTACCTTAATAAAAATACTATCAAATAAACTCAAACCACTATCAGGAATGTATGAATGGGGATACAACATAAAAGTTGGTTATTTAGATCAGGTTATTTCTTCATTTGACAAAAGTATAGATATGCTTTCTGAAACTTGGAAATTTGTTCCAGATTGGCCTGATTATGAAGTTAGAAAGTATCTTGGGAGATTTGGTTTTTATGGTGATAATGTATTTAAAAAAATAGAAGATTTATCTGGTGGGGAATTAACAAGATTAGCTCTTGCAAAAATAATTTTAACAAAACCAAATGTATTAGTACTCGATGAACCTACTAATCACTTAGACATAATAACTGTAGGAGTTCTTGAAGAAACTTTAAAAGAATTTAAAGGTGCAATTATATTAATATCACATGATGAAAGACTGATAAAAAATATCAGCAATAAATTTGTTTTTATAAAAGATGGGAAATCAAAAGTTTCTAAAGAATTAAATGATTTTCTTGAAGATATAAAAAATGATTCTTTTAAAATTGAAAAAAGAAAAAAAGACACTTCAAATTATGCAGAAATAAAAAAATTAAAAAACAGAAAAAAAACATTAGAAAGAAGAAAGCTTCAAATTCAAAATGAAGCTAATAACACTTTCGAACGATTAGATGATCTAGAAAAATTAATGATAACTCATGGAAATAATTATTCAAAAGTTATGGAATTAATGGAAGAAAAGGAACAGCTTGAAAAGAATTTAGAAAAAATAGAATTAGAAGAAGTAGAAATTAATGAAGAATTAAATCAAATGGAGGATTTAATATGAATGGAATTTACTCAGACCAAACCAAACTTTACTTGACTCCAGAAGAACCTATTGTAGGTGAAAAAGTAAAAATAAGAGTTAGAGTTCCAAAATATCTCGGCAAAGTATTGGGAAGCGTTTATGTAACACCTGAAAAAAATATAAAAAAATACAGAAATATAAAAATGAAGCTCATAAAAGAAACAGAACTTTTTGTTTATTTTGAAAGATCTTTTATAATGCCAGATAGAAATATTCATTATCATTTTGAAATAGAACTTTTAGATAAAAATCAAAAAATAAAATATGATGCAATGGGATTAGTAAACAAACGTTCTATACATAATTTTGTTTTAATCCCAAATTTTAAAACTCCAGAATGGTCTCATGGATCTATTTATTATCAAATATTTGTTGACAGATTTAATAATGGAGATAAAACTAATGATCCTGTTAATGATGAATATATATACGATGGTAAAAAAATAATAAAAAAAGAATGGAATGAACTACCAAGTCAAGAAAATGGACATAGAGAATTTTATGGTGGAGATTTAAAAGGAATAATGGATAAAATAGATTATTTAAAAGATCTTGGAGTGGAAACGATTTACCTCAATCCCATCTTTGTTTCTCCAAGCCCTCATAAATACGACACACAAGACTACGAAAATATAGATCCTCATTTTGGAAAAATAGTAGAAGATACAGAAGATATTAAAGAAAAATATAAAGTTAGAACAACCTTTAAAAGTAATCTTAAAGCAAGTAACTCTTTATTTTTAGACTTTGTTAACACATTACATAAAAACAATATAAAAATAATTCTTGATGGTGTTTTTAATCACTGCGGATCGTATCATAAATGGGTTGATGAACTTAACATATATGATGATGGCGTAAAAAACAATAAAAATTCAAAGTATAAAGAAAATTTTTATTGGAATGGTGAAAATTATGAAGGATGGTGGGGATATAGTACTTTACCAAAACTAAATTATAGTAATATAAAACTAAGAGAATATATAGCAAATATAGGTATTAAATGGGTTGATAATTACAAAATTGATGGTTGGAGATTAGATGTTGCAGATGATCTTGGAAAAAGCAAAGAAGAAAATATTGAATTTTGGAAATTTTTTAATAAAAAAATAAAGTCTAAAAATAAAGATACAATAATATTTGCAGAAGTATATAAATCTCCATTAGAATGGATAGAAAAAAAATCATGGGATTCAATTATGAACTATATTACTTGTATGGATCCTGTTAGTTATTTTCTAACTGGTATTGAAAAACATAATGATTCAATTAATGAATCATTGTTCATGAATTCAAATGAGTTTATAAAAAGTGTAACTCATGCATTATCTCAACTACCTATGAATAGTAAATTTATAGCACTAAATCAACTTAGTAATCATGACCATTCAAGATGGATGACAAGAACAACCAGAAAAATAGGAAGGATTAATACAATAGGTCATGAAGAAGCAGCTAAAGATATTGATTTAGACGTTTTTAAAATTGGAATAATGATGATGTTTACATTGCCAGGTTCACCAGGTTTATACTATGGAGATGAAATTGGATTAGCTGGTTGGACAGATCCAGACAACAGAAGACCATTTCCTTGGAATGAAGTCGAAAACAATAAAATACTAAACTTCATAAAAAAAATAATAAGTATTTATAAAAAAAACAATGCATTAAGAAAAGGTAGTTTCGAATTTTTAAATAATGATGGTGGCTATTTATCTTATGGATTATGGAACGATGAAAAGAAATACATTGTTATAATAAATAGAGAAGAAATTGAAAAAAATGTAAATATTCCTGTCTGGTTATTAGAAATAAATCAAGGAAAAGCAAATCTACTTATTTCAAATCAAGAAACAAATCAAGAAGAATTAAACTTTAACAATGGAAATTTAAACTTTATTGCTCCAAAAAAATCTGCATTTATTTTTGAATTAAAATATTAAAAAAAAGAAAAACTTTGTTTACTTTTCTAATTATATATGTTATAATTTAATAGTAAATGAAAAATGGAGGTGACTCAATGAGAAAAGAAATTAGAGGAAATACAGCAAGAGTTTATCTTGATGGAAGAGTTGATATAACAAATTCTTCTGATTTAAAAAAACTTTTATATGAACTAAAAGATAACGGTATAAGAAAAATAGTAATTGACATGGAAGAATTAGAATACATCGATAGTAGTGGACTTGGTAGAATTTTTTATTTTTTTGCTGATTATAAGAGAGATGGTGGATTAATGGAAATTCACAATATAGTAAATGAAAATGTTAAAAAAGTAGTTGAAATAGTAAAATTAGATAAAATAATAAAAATAAAATAATAAAGGAGTTAAAACTCCTTTATTATTTTATTTTTAAGAATTTTTTACCTTCATCACATATCTCAATAAAATTACACATCTTACACGAATAACCAGGATTAGCCTTAAATGATTCCATTGATTTTGGCTTATTAATTTCCGAATCTTCAAGATACTCTTCTATTTTTTCAATACTATTATCTATATATTTCTGAACATTTTTTATTTCATCATAAGTAAATGTTCTAACATAACTCTCTCCTGTAAGTAAATACTCATTAACACACTCTATTTTTTCTATATTAATATCCTTATACTCTGAAAGAACATACATCACATAAATTATCATCTGTATATCATGTTTTGCAGTATCTTTTTTTCCAGTTTTCCAATCAGCTATTACAATTTTATCATCTATCTTATATAAAGCATCTAAAATTGCATATAACTTCGTATTTTTATATTTAAAAAAATTAAAAGACTCTTCATCAAGTTCAAAAATCTTACTCTTAGTATCTTTTAACTCATTATAAGTCTTTGAGTTAAATATATTTTCAGAACAAACCTTTACTCTCTGAGCTATTTTTTTACCCAAAGATTTATCTAAACCGTTTCCATAATAATATTCATGAAGCATATTTATGCTTTTTGGAGATTTAAGCCATTCTTCTTTTTTATAAAAAGAATTTTTACAATCTTCTTTTATACTACCTAATATATTTAAGTAAATAGTATTACTATCCATATTCATTCCAAGAATATTATTTTTTATCATTGTGTGTAAATAAGTTCCTAATGCAGAATATACATTTCCCAATTTATTTAATGTATAGGCTTTTTTAGATAAGGTAGATGCATCATTTTCCCATCCATTCCATTGAGCATATGTACTATAATAATATTTTCTTTTACAACTTTCAAATATATCCATTTTAGAAACAGACCAAGATTTTTCTGGATATTCTCTTTTTTCAAACAAAATAACACCTCCATGAATTTATTATACCATTTTTAAAAAAAATGTGTTATAATTAGTTAGGAAAGCTAATTAATGAGGAGGTATTCTTTTGAAAACAAAAATAGATATTTTTAAAGTGAGTATATGGGAAAGTTTATTAAAGTTATCATGGCCAATAATTTTAGCAAATATTTTTCAAGCTGTATATAATATAACCGATACATATTTTTTAGGTAAATTAGGAAGTATTGAAATAGCAGCGCCTACAATATCATGGCCACTAATTTTTATATTTATTTCAATATCTGGCGGTTTTAGTATGGCAGGTTCTTCAATGGTAGCTCAATATACAGGAATGAAAAGAAAAGAACTCGCTGAAAAATCTGCTGCTCAAACAATTTTAACAGTTACTTTAATTTCCATTATTACTATGCTCTTTGGTTTGTTTTTTTCAAAAAGTATGCTTTATTACATAGGCGCAAGAGATTTAACCTTAGAATATTCATTAAAATACTTCAATATAATATTAATATCCACGCCTTTTTTATTCTTTTTTGAAGTAAACACAGCTATTCTTAGAGGATGGGGAAATACCTTTACTCCGCTCATTTTAAGATTTTTTTCTATAACTTTAAATATAATATTAGACCCAATTTTTATTTTTGTTTTTAAAATGGGAGTTGAAGGCGCTGCCATAGCAACTTTAATATCAAAAATTATTTTTTCTTTATACTTAATGTATGAAATGTTTACAGGAAAATATGGTTTTAAAATTCATCTTAAAGATTTGAAGTTTGATTTAAGATATATAAAAAAAATACTATTAATTGGACTTCCAACTTCATTTGGTCAATCAGTAACAGCCATGGGATTTGCAATAATAATGAAGGTTGTGTCAAAATTTGGTACAAACGTCGTAACTGCTTATGGTATTGGTAATAGAGTTACTAATTTAATTGTTATGGTTTCGATGGGAATTTCGGGAGCAACCTCTATAATGATAGGTCAGTTTATAGGATCTAACAATAAAAATAAAGCAATAGAAACCTTAAAAAAAGCATCAATATTAACCTTTTTTAGTGTTTTTATATTAAGTTTTTTCTTATTTTTATATGGAAAAAACGTAACAAGCTTCTTTATAAATGAAATCGAAGTAATAAATACTGGTAAAATTTATTTTTCTATGGTCTCATTATCATTACCATTTTTTGCAACAATGTCAATTTTTTTAGCTGCAATGAACGGAACAGGACACACAGTACAAACAACCATAATAAACTTAACAAGATTATGGATCATAAGAATACCTTTAATAAAACTTATGGCTGACTATTATGGTTTTATAGGAATATTTTATGCAATGATAATAAGTAATATTCTTGCCATGTTATTAGCCTATGGATTTTTAAAAACTGATAAATGGAAAATTAGATTAGTAAAAGAATATGAAAATTAAATTAATCCAACATCATTTTGATTATGATGAGGATTTTTACTAACAATTTCAACAGCCTTTAAAAGCTGCTCTAGAACATCAACTCTAATTTGATCTCGAAGTTCATTTGTTCTTTCAATAGCTTCTCCTTTTTCCGTGACAACATACTTTGGTTTAATATTATTTAAAACAATTGCCAAAACATCAGCATGACATTTTGGACAGTTACAAATTTTAATCAAATTTGTTTTTAGTAAATCATTATAAACATCTTCAACTATATCTTCCATTATATTTTTTAATTGAATGTCTTTTATAGTAATCACCCCCAATCAATTATATCATAAATAAAAGAAACAACTTTTGAACAAAAGTTGTTTCTTTTATTTGTTTTTCATAATTTTTTCGTATATTTTTATAGATAAATATCCGCAAAAAATACCAATTCCAACTCCAGAAATAACATCAATAAAGTAATGAACACTCAAATATATCCTTGAAAATGCAATTAAAGAAGCTAAAGTTATAACAACCCATTTTAATGATTTTTTATTTGAACTCAAAAAAATACCAAAAGCTGAAGCAAAAGAAGCTGAAGCATGACCAGAAGGAAATGAAAAATCTTTTGGCAAAGGTATGAGTATTTTTAAATCATAAGTTGTAAATGGTCTTGGCCTTGCAATGAGATGTTTTAAAAATAAATTTGAAATTATAAAAGAAAAAAATAAACTGAGTAATGATACTATACCAATCTTTCTTGTACTTTTAAATATTAAAAACAATAATGAAATTAAAATCCAAATCATTCCTAAATTTCCAATTTTTGTAAAAAATATAAAAATGTTATTTAAAATAAAATGATTTGAAGTAGTAAAATTTTGAAAAAAATCAATAATAGCTTTATCCATAAAAAAAGTACCCTCCTTATTTAAGATAAAAATATTATACCATAAAAGAATTTAAGTCTATTTTAATAAAAAAATGATATAATGCATTGGATTTTATTTAATAGGGAGGTTCAAAATGCAAGATTTTATTTTGGGATTAGTTCAAGGATTAACAGAATTTTTACCAGTATCGAGTTCAGGTCACTTAACTATTTTTTCAAAGTTTATGGAAATAAACACAAATTTACCTTATTTTGCGGTTCTTCACCTTGCAACATTCTTTGCGGTATTGTTTTTTGTTTTTAAAGAAGTTTGGTTAATTTTAAAAGGAATTTTTACTTTAAACAAAGACTATTTAAATCTTGCTGGAAAACTAATAGTTTCTACAATACCAGCTGTCTTTTTTGGGCTCATGTTTAATTCTAAAATAGAAGAAGCTTTTTCTTCTATAAAACTCGTAGGAATATTTTTAGCAATAACGGCATTGATGATGCTATTTTCAGATAGATTAAATAAAAATCAAAAAACTATGAATACAATAACCTGGATGGATGCTCTTTTAATAGGGTTAATACAAGCATTTGCTATTTTTCCTGGAGTATCAAGAAGTGGTTCTACTTTATTTGCTGCATTACTTCTTGGAATGAAAAAAGAAGAAGCTGTTAAATATTCATTCTTAATGAGTTTACCAGTTACCTTTGGTGCAGGTATATTAGAAATGCAAAAAATAACCTTGAACACAAGTCAATACTTTGGGGTTATAGCAGCATTTTTAAGTGGTCTATTAGGATTATACTTAGTTAAAAAGATTGTAATTAATGGAAAACTAAAATACTTTGCTTACTATTGTTTTACAATGGCAGCAATTGCAATAATATTTATGTAAAAATCATATAGGAGGCACATTATGTTTCAAGATTTTTTTCTTGGCTTTTTAATAGGTCTTGCAAATTTAGTTCCTGGAATAAGTGGTGGAACAATAGCCGTTATTTCAGGAAAGTACGAACAACTTTTAACTTCTGTTTCTGATTTTATTTCATTTAAGTTTAATAAAAAAATGCTTATGTTTTTATTAATGCTATTTTTAGGGGCAGGAGTTTCTGTAATTGGTTTTTCAAAAGTAATAACATATCTCTTTTCAAACTTTGAAATTTATCTTGTTGGGACATTTGTTGGATTAATCTTTGGAGGAATTGTATATTTATTTAAAAAAATAAATTTAAAATCAAAAACAAATCTTTTAACTATAATTAGTTCAATAATAATATTCTTAATAATATTTTTTATGTTACCTTCAACTAAAGCTAATGGGAATTTAAACTTTTTTTATTTAATATTTGCAGGAATTATAGGTGCAGCAACAATGGTACTCCCTGGAATAAGTGGATCATCTATGCTTTTGATTATGGGAGTATATGAACCATTTATTAAAGCAATTTCAGAATTTGATATGACAATAATTTTACCTGTTGGAATTGGTGTAATAATAGGTTTAATTTTTATTGTAAAACTTTTAGACTTTTTACTTAAAAAGAATGAACAAGTAGTTATGTCTTTTTTAATAGGTTTAACAATCGCAGGAACAGTAAAGATATTCCCACATTTAAACTTTTTAGTAATTGTATTTATTTTTGTGGGATTTTATCTTGGATATATAATGGAAAAAATATTTCAAAAATAAAGAAAATAGATTGATATAATACCTCCAGAGTAGCCAGTGTAAATAATTAAAAATTTGCATTGAACTACACGGAGGTATTTTTATTATGTTAAGAAAAAAGAAAAAATATATATTCATAAGCTAATGCATTATATATTATAGATTTTTTTTATATCTTTAGGAGTAAATAAAAGTAATGACTCATCTTTTAAATTGAGAATTTCATCTAAAAAACCATTTTTTGAAAAAATTATATATTTTTTATTTTTGTTACCACAATTAATAAATGTACTTCGTAATTTTAATTTATCATATACTTTTAATCCTACTTTTTTATTTGTCCATTTACATTCTCCAAATACAATATTAGTTTCATTATATACTATTATATCAATATCATAAGACTCATTTTTTTTATACGGAACCTTTCCCCAACATTTCCCAATTTTTTCTGGTATAAAACCAAGTATATTTGGATTTTCAATTATAAATTTTTTGCAAATTTTTTCAAATTGAAATCCAACATAATTATTGAAATTCAAATAAATCTTTTCAAGTGCTTTTTCAGGAACAAATTCAATCAATGAAAAGTTTTTATATATATTTTGAAAATAAAAATTGTAAAAATTATCATTTATCATATATTTTATGTCTTTACTTTTTTTACTAAATAAAGATTTTTCTTTTGAAATGATTTCATATATGCTATTTAATTCATTTAAATATTTTGGCAAATTAGTTTGAGGTATCTTAGAAATATCTGATATTTCAGAACTGCTCTTCATTCCACCAGATAGAGATTCTAAAATTGAAAAGTAAGATTTATGTTCTGATCCAAACTCTGTTATTAAAATATTTTTTGCTTCTTCTTTTAAAGGTGAGAATTCATCAATAAATAAATTATTAATTAAAGTTTTTAATGAGTTTTTCTCTTTAAAAAGCCATAAATATTTAGGAATTCCACCAGTTATACTATATATTTCTAATGATTCATTTATACTATAACCAAAATCTTTTAGCATTAAAAGTGTATCTTTTAAAGAAAATTCTTTTATCTTTAAAAGATAGTCATTTCTACCAAATAAAGGCATTTTTTCATCAGTAAATATTTTTTTTATCATTCCCACATATGAACCTAAGATTATTAATTTAGTTTTATCTTTGTTTTCATCCCATGCATGTTGAAAGGCATACAATATTTCTTTATTTATTTTAAAAAAGTTTTGAAATTCATCAAAAATAACGTATTCATATTTTTTAAATAAATCTAAAAAAAGGTCATACCAATTCATATATAAACCTTTTGAAAAACTTAAGCTCAATTCTTTTAATAACGTTTCTTCTTTTTTTACTTCAACAAAATAATAAAAAGTATTTATTTCATTTTCAAAAACTTTTTTTATTAAAGTTGTTTTTCCAATTCTACGTCTTCCATACAATACAATAAAAACTTTTTTATTTGTTTTTTTTATTTTATTGAAAAAATCAATTTCTTTTTTTCTATTATAAAATTTCAATTTTTTTCACCTCTAATTTATACTAACCAGTATTATACTGAATAGTATAATACTGGTTAGTATAATTATAACTCTTTTAATACTATCTTGTCAATCTATTTGATTATGTTTTAAAGTTAATTAATATAAATTCTATTTTTATTTTAGTGTAAGTATTTTAATAGAATTGCTAAAAATAAAACGGACAAAAATTTTTGTCCGTTTTTTAAAGCTCATCTTCTATCATTTTTTCATAAGATTGTCTTTTTATTATTAATTTATCTTCACTTCCATTTATCATCACAACTGCAGGTTTTGGAAGTTTATTATAATTACTTGACATTGAATAACAATAAGCACCTGTACTTAAAACGCCAATAATATCATTTGTCTTTAATTTTGGAAGTTCAATATCTTTTATTAAAATATCTCCAGATTCGCAACACTTTCCAGCTAAAGTTATTTTTTCAATTTCATTTTTATCTAAGTCATTAAAAACCACTGCATCATAATTTGATCCATAGAGAGCTGGTCTTATGTTATCTGTCATTCCACCATCTACACTCACATACTTTCTTACATCTGGAATTTCTTTTATTGTTCCAATTTTATACAAAGTCATACCAGCTTTTCCTATTAACCATCTTCCTGGTTCAATTAAAATTTTTGGAATTATTAATTCTTTTGACTTAAATTCATTTTGTACAGTTTCCATAATTTTATCTGTAAAAAAATTTATCTTAGGCTCTGTTTCATCTGTATATTTTATACCAAATCCACCACCAACATCTAAAATTTTTATATCATAATTAAGTTCTTTTTTTATTCTTTTCGCATATTCAGTTATTTTTTTTATTGCTTCTATGTATGGAGATACATCAAATAGTTGAGAACCTATATGAAAATGAAAACCCATAAAGTTTAAAGTATTTGAATTTATAGCTTTTTTTAATACCTTTAATAAATAATCATTTAATTGAAATCCAAACTTTGAGTCTACATTTCCAGTAATTATATACTTATGAGTATGTGCTTCAACACCTGGTGAAACTCTAAAAAGAATATTTATTTTTTTATTTAAATTATCTGTAATTTGAATTAAATTATTCAACTCATTTTCATTATCTACAATAAAATTAACTCCATATTCTACTCCCGTTTTTATCTCTTCAATTGTTTTATTATTTCCATGAAAGTATATTTTATTTTCAGGGAACTCTACACTCATAGCTGTATATAATTCCCCACCAGAGACAACATCTAAACTCATATTTTCTCTTTTTAAAATTCTACACATTTCTTTGCAAAGAAATGCTTTACCTGCATAAACAGCTTCTGTGTTATCGTGTTTTTCTAAAAAGTTTTCTCTTAATTCATTAATCTTATCCAAAATAATATCTTTTGAATATACAAACAGTGGAGTCCCATACTTATTGACAAGTTCTTTAGCCCTTTTATTTGATAGCATACTCTTCTCCTTTCAAATGTGATTTATCTCCTGTCATTAATATATTAAACTTATTATCATTAACTTCTACAATAGTCAATGAAGTATTTTCACAATAAGTTTTTTTCCACAAATCTTTGAGCTCAATATTTTCATAAATAGACATTATTATTTTTAATATAATTCCATGAGTTACAATTAAAACATTTCCTTCATTATGATTTTTTATTATTTTATTTAAAACTTCTTTTACTCTTTTTTTTACTTCGTAAAAATTTTCGCCTGTTTCATTTTTATAAAGATGTGGTTTATTCCAAAATAAATAAAGCTCATTGGAATAAATCCCATTAAAACTTTCATAATTAACTCCTTGCCATTTTCCAAGGTTTATTTCTTTAAGATCTTCCATTTGCTTTATTTCAATTTTTCTATCTCTTTTTAAAATTTCAGCTGTTTTATAAGCTCTTTTGAGTGAACTTGAATAAATAGCATTAAATTTAATATTTTTTAATCTTTCGGATAATAATTTAGCTTGATTTATTCCTTTTTTGGTTAACGGTGAATCTCCCCAACCTTGGAATTTTTTTTCAATATTCCATTCTGTTTCTCCATGCCGAGTTATATATAATCTAATCAATTTAAACCTCCAATTTATGCTATAATTTAAAAGGGGTGATAAAATGATAAAAAAAATTTCAGAAATACCAGAAAAATATATAATGTTTGGAATTGATATTAATGGAAAAGAAGATAAAGTAATAAAAATTTTAAAGAAAAATTCTAATTGGAAATTATTGGAAAACAAAAAAGATCTTGACCACGGTGATGTTCTTTTAAATAGATATGAAAATAAAATTTTAATTGGAATAGCTCTTTACAATACTACTATTCAAAATGAAGAAATAATAATAAAAACCTTATTAAATATTTTAAATACCTTAACACCAACTCTTGAAAGCAAAGAAATAGCAGCTATAAAAACTAAAAAACTCTTTAATGATAATATTTTTGGAATAAAATTTGAAAAAATATACGAATTATTTAAAAATCATAAATTGAGATTTAAACTCTATGAACTTTAATAAAATTCATAGAGTTTCTTTGACTTTTTAGCTTTATACATAGCTTTATCAGCTTTCATCAATAAAGTATTAAAATTTTTTCCATCTTTTGGAAAGATTGAAACTCCACAGCTTATTGAAATTTTAAATTCATCTCCATCAATGTTTATTCTTTCATTTTCTTTATTCAACAAACGACTTAATGTTTGTTCAATAAACTCTTTTCTTACATCATTTAAAACTATTAAAAATTCATCTCCACCAAGTCTGGCAGTAAAATCACTCTTTCTTAAAGATTCTTTTAAAATTTTACCAAATTTTTTCAAAACATAATCTCCAATATCATGTCCATATTTGTCATTAATACATTTAAATTTGTTTAAATCAATGTACACGAAAGCTATTTCAAACTTATTTCTTTCAGCAAGACTGAATATATTGCCCAAGTTTTGATCTAAATATCTTCTATTAGGTAAATCTGTTAAAAAATCATACATAGATAATTTATTTAATTTTTCTTCAACCTTCATTCTTTTTAAAAATATACTGAGCTGATTTGAAACTATTTTAGATAAACTAAGGCTTAGATCTGATAATGCATTTTTACCTTTAAAAGAATCAAGAAATAAATGAGCTACATGCTCATTGTCTACAAAAACCGGAACAGAAATAGAAGATTTTATTCCATAATTTTTAATTTTATCTTTAACTTTTGTATAGTAATTTTTATAATCATTGAATATAAAAAATTTTTTGTATCTTTCAAAATATTTTTCATTAAAAGAAAGTGTTTTAATATCTTTAAAATCATAATTATATATTGCAACACACTTAAAATTTTTATTATTATCTTTAAGAAAAATGCTACCAGCATTAATACCATCAATCATTGAAATTGCCTCTTTTAAAAAATATTTAAAAACTTCTGAATAATTTTTTTTATTTAAAGATATTTCATACAAATCTAAAAGGGCTTTATAAATCTTCCTCATAGATTCTTTTAACTTTTTTGTTTTGATTTCTTCTGTTATGTCAATTCCTATACTAATAACTTCTATAATTTCATTTTTTTTATTTTTTACTACATCATTAAAAAATTTAACATATATTTTTTCATTTTCCGAATTTAAAATTTCATTTACATGTGTTTTTGTCATTTCATTAACACCAGAAATTATTGTTTTAAAGTATTCAAAAGTTTCCTTTTTTACTTCATTAGGTAAGAAGTTATTAAACCAATTTTTATTTAATAAATCTTCTTCTGTAGTTTTCAATAAATAAGTAGCAAAATCATTTGCATATATAATTTCTCCATTTTTATTTAATTTTATAACAAATAAATCAAAATTATTAAAATCTATATTCATTTTATCCCTCTCCTTAAACGTTTATACTTAATTATATCATAATCAACTATAAAAATATTTTTGTATTTTTTGTATTTTTTTATATTTAAATTTAAACATAATCGTTTTTATTCTGTTACATTTTTTGCTTTTTTTTAATATAAACAATTATATAATATATTATATAAGTATTTATTTGGAGGAAATATGAAAAAAATATTATTATTAATTCTTTTGTTTCAAATTTCATTCATATACTCTCAATCCATAAAAATAGGTTATTATAATGATTATCCACTTTGTTTTAAAAAAAATAAAACTGAAAGTGGTTTTTTTGTTGATATACTAAACTATATTTCAAAAGACACTTGGAATATTAACTGGATCTATGGTAATTTGAATAACTTATTAGAAGAACTAAAAGATGGAAAAATAGACATTTTAATTAATATAAAAGATATAAAGGAAAGAGAAAAAAATTATATTTTTTTTAAAGAAAGTTTTTTTTATAATTATGGAGAACTTGCAACCTCAAAAAATATAAACTTATCTTCAATAAAACTACTAGAAAATAAAAAAATAGGAGTTATGAAAAATGATATACATTACATTGGAGAAAAAGGATTTAAAAACCTTTTAAGAGATTTTAATATAAATAGTGAGTTCATAGAGTTTAATAATTATGATGAAATTGTCAAAGCATTAAAAAAACATATAATTTTTGCTGGAGTTTTTTCTAATTCGTTTCTTACTTCTAATAACACATTAAAAAAAACTGGTATTGTATTCTCTCCTGCAGATTTAACTATAGCCACTTCTAAAAAATCTAAAACAGGAATTTTGTTTTTAAATGATATTAAAAATAAATTTAAGCTTTTAAAAGATAATAAAAATTCTTATTATTATACTATTTTTTCAAAATATTTTCCAAAAAAAGGAAATATATATAATCTATCTCAAACTTTAAAACAGATACTCTTTGGAATATTTTTAATAATAGTCTTTACTTTTATATTTTTATTATTAAAATATAAAAATAAAAAAAAGATAATAAAAATTTTAAATAATATAGACTTTTTAGAAAAATCATTTGATTTAATAACTTCTGAAAAAATAGATTCTTTTGATTTTTTTACTTATATTTATTTAGAATTAAAAAAACTAAATTTAATAGATTTCTTAGGTTTAGGTTTTTTAGATAATAACAATTTAAATTTTAAATTAGGGTTAAGTAAAAACAAAATAATTGATTATACGCTTAAAAAAAGTGCAAAAACAAAAAATATATCTTGGTATTCAATTGATACTAATAAATCTTTATACATACCCAATATTTTAAAGTGGAAAGATCCGGATTATACTCCACGTGTACAAGATAAAAATTTTTTGAATAAAAGTTTGACTATTTTATCGATACCAATAAAAACAAAACATAATAAAGGGGTAATTTTATTTGAAAAAACTGGAGAAAACTCTTATAAAAAAGTAGATAAAAGTATTTTAAATACAATTGCTAAAGAAATAGAATTATCATTTAAATACAAAGAAATATTAAATCAATTACATTTAGAAAAAGAAAAATATAAAAATATTGCTTTAAAAGACTCTTTAACTGGACTATATACAAAATACTTTTTTTATGAATGGCATTATAAAAAACGAGAAAAACTAAAAAGAACAAGTGAAGAATCAATTCTTGTAGTTATAGATGTTGATAAATTCAAACAAATAAATGATAATTATGGTCATCTTACTGGCGATAAAGTTTTAAAATCTATTTCAAAAATAATATTAAATAACATTAGAAAAATGGACTTTGCCACCAGATTTGGGGGAGATGAATTTTTAATTGTATTTGAAAATACAAACTTAAATTTTATCGAAGAACGAATGCAAAAAATAAAAAACGAAGTTAAGCATTTAAACTTTAACTTTAAAATCGATATTTCATATGGTATTGAAAAAATAACTTCAAAAGAATCTATTGAAAAATCTATAAAAAAAGCAGATGAAAAAATGTATAAAATGAAACAAAGCCGTTAAATGGATTTGTTTCATTTTATATTTCTTGAAATATTTATTTATAATGAATTTACTATATTTTGTACCATTTAATTAAGCTTATAAGCATTATTAAAAATAAATTTATTCTATATTATTAGATCTTTACTTTATTAAAATCAAGAGTTATAACTTCATCATAATCTTCAGAGTTAAATTCATGTGAAATCAAAAAAAATGTTTTATTTTGCATAGTATTTTTTATTACTGAATTGATTTTGTCTTTTAGTTTTTCATTTAAAGATGATGTTGGTTCATCAAAAATAAAAATTGGTGCATCTTTTAAAAGTGCTCTTGCTATTGCTAATCTTTGTTTTTGTCCCCCTGATAAAGTATTCCCGTTGTTAGTTAAAGTTGTTTCATATTTATTTGGAAGTTTTTCTATAAATTCATGAGATCTTACCTTTTTTGATACTTTAATAATTTCATCACTACTTTTATTTATATTTCCATAATGAATATTTTCAAAAATTGAATCATTGAAAAGAAAAGAATTTTGTGGAACATATGAAAAAAGTTTTCTAAGTTCATGTACATCATAATCTTTTAAAGACTTTCCAAACACAAAAATATTCCCACTGTAATTAGTATGATATTTAAGTAATATCTTTAATATTGTACTTTTTCCTATTCCACTATTACCAACGAGTAGTGTTTTTGATCCACTTTTAACTTTAAAAGATAAATCTTTAAAAATATACTTATCTTTATTGTATGAAAAACTAACATTATCAAATTCTATGGCATAAGGTGTTTCTTGAAAATTTTTTGTATTATTTTCAAAAAATTCTTTTTCATTTATTTCCTCATCATTTAAATTTAAAATATTTGAAATTCTTTCTGTTGATGCAAGAATACTTTGAATATTTGAAAAATATGAGCTCAAAGCTTTAAATAAATCTATAATTGGTCTTCCAAGTTGAACACACAATAAAACACTCCCTATTGAGATTGCACCTTTTAAACTAAAAAAACCAGATATTATTAAAAGACCAGCAAATTCAAAATATTCTGAAGCATTATTTACAAAAGAAATTCCTGCATCATATTTTGCTCTTTTTTTTGAAAAATCAAAATATTTTTTTGTTGTGTTTTTAAAAATTTTAATAAAAAAATTTTCATTATTAAAAGCTTTTATTATATAACTTCCACTCAAAAAATTTGAAATATGTTCTGTTTGTTTAGATATTGTATTTTGTATATTCCGAGAATTAACCTTCATCTTTTTTATAAAAATATAATTTAATATGAGATTAAAAATACCAATAGTTATTATATAAATAAATATGTATTTATTTAATTTAAATATTATAACAGCACCACCAAGTGCTCCCACAATAGCCATTAATAAATTCAATATTTGATTTGAATAAATACTTTCAACTTTTTCTATATCACTATTATAAAGTGTCATAATTTTTCCTGAAGTATACTTTTCATCAAAAAAAGGTTTTAATCTTAAAACTTTTTTAAAAAAATATTCTTTTATTATACTTGTAATTTTTTTTACTACATAATCATTTATATATGAAAATATCCCCATTACAATAATCAAAATACCAAAAGATCTTAAAACAAGAATAAAACCACCTAAAAATGACGAAAAGTCTTTTTGCATCATACCGTCTACAGAAGTTTGTAACCCTTTAGCAACATAATAATTAAAAAAGAAGTTTTGTGATGCAACAAAAAATACAGATATCCAATAAGCTAAAAATATAAATGTATTACCACCATTTTTTCTCATGAATGAAAGTATAAATTTAACAGAAGAATTTTTACTCATTTAGATCCCTTCCATTTTCTATAATAATTTTTTTATCAAACCATTTTAAAATAGATTTTCTATGGGTAATAAATATTATAGTTTTATCTTTTAATTCCGAAAAAATATTTTCAAGTAATTTATTTTCAGTTTCAAGGTCAAGCGCAGAAGTAGATTCATCAAATATAAATATTTCCGCACTTTTCGATAAACCACGAGCAATCGATAATCTTTGTTTTTCGCCACCAGATAAACTATTTCCAAACTCACTTATTTTTGTATCTAATGTTCGAGTTTTTTGATTGATTAAAGAAATAATTTGAGATTTTTTCATTGATTGAATAATTTCTTCATCAGTAACATTATCAAAATCAGAAAATTTTACATTCCAACGTATAGATTCATTAAAAAGAAAAATATCTTGAGGAACTATGGACACATATTTTCTTAATTCATGTATATCATAATTATTAATATCTTCACCAAAAATTTTTATTTTTCCTTTATTTACTTTATAAAAACCCATTAACAATTTCAAAATTGTTGATTTTCCAGAACCACTTGAGCCTAAAATAACAACTTTTTCTCCTCTATTTATTGTAAAACTCAAATCATTGAATATAAACTCATCTGTATATTTAAAAGATACATTATCAAATTCAATAGTAGGGTTATAGTTTATATTTATATTTGTTTTTTTACCAGTTTGTTCCTCTTTCAAATCTAATATTTTTTTAATTCTTTTAATTGAAACAACTGCTTTATTTCTTGAAGAAATATAGTGAGTAGAAAAACTAAGTGGAGTAATGAATAAAATTATAAATTGCATAAAGGCTATTAATTCTCCAAGGGTTAGTCTATTATTTATAATCTCAAATCCTCCATATGCAAATAGTATTAAAATAGGTAAAAACATAATTATGATATTCATTTGAAATAATAAAGAATCAAAGAAAGATATTTTTTTATAATTTTTTAAAAAAAAGCTAATTTGTTTTTTGAATTTTGATAGAAATATACTTTCAAGTTGAAATGCTTTTAAGACATCTATGCCAGAAATCGCATCACTAAATATTGTATTTGATTTATCTATTATATTTTGTTGTTTAAAAGTATAAGATTTTATTGGTAATGCAACAATAAGTGATATTATTAAACTTATGGGTATTATAAGAAATGAAACAACGGTTAATTTCCAATTTATGAATAAAGCAAATGAAATAGAAATAATAAAAATGATTGGTTGATAAAGTAAGTCATTAAACACCTTTGAAATATAATCTTTTATTAAATCAATATCATTCAAAAACAATGTCATTATTTCTCCAGTTTGTTGCTTTTCAAGATCTGTATATTTAGAAGTTAAAAGCTTTTCAGAAAATTTATTTCTAAGCTTTACAATTATTTTTTCAGTTGATACATTATTTACAAATGTTTTGATGAAAACAAGAATTGATACACCTATACTTAAAAAGAATAACTTATAACCAATATTAAAAAACATATCATAGTTTTTGTTTGTGAGGAAATTTATTAAATCTTTTTCTAATAATACAATGCTTATAATCCCAAAAGCAGTAAAAAAAGAAATTATAAAAGATAAAATATAATTTTTAAAGTAAGGTTTAATAACCATTGAACTAAGGAGTTTCTTTTCATTTTTATTTATTTTATTATTTTTATCATCATTATCTTTATTTTGAACTGTTATAGATATTCCCATCTTTTCCACTCCTACTAAAATAAACTTTTTAATTTATTTCTTGTTTTTTAAATTAATAATAAACTTACCTAAGAAGTATTGTATTATCATTATGATTAATACAAATATCAATAAATTTATAATTGGAAACTTATCTTGTGATATTGTCATTGTACTAGATTCTAAAAATTTACTGTTATTAAAAATAATTTCTTTTAAATTATTACTTTTAATCAAAAATAAAATCAACCCTAAAAAAATGCTATAAATTATTCCATTAAATATAGTTAATTGATTATTTGTTTTTAAATCCAATGAATTAAAAAAATAGTACAAAGAATACATTATTAAAGAAATTATTGATGGGATTAAACAAATTAATATTAAAGATAGAACATTAATATCCTTCATATAAAAAATAAAAACAAATGTAAATATTATATACATTATTCCTATAGAAATCATAAAAAATTTTTTTCTCATAAAATCCCTCCCTTTTAATTTTTTTACTTAAATATACAAAGATATCATATTATTACATAAATGTAGACCAATAGGAATCCATAATTTTCCACTTTTCATATACAAATATCCTAATAAAAATCCCATAGGGAATCTCCAAATTAAATTATCTACAATAGGATTATTGATGTGTGTTATAAAAGCAAATATAAAACTAGAAATACTAAGAATCATAAATTTCGAATTTATGATTTTATTCAAATAGTTAATTAATATTCCTCTTGCCCAAAATTCTTCTGAAATAGCTACTACTATAGTTTGAAACAGTATTGTTTTAAAAAAATCTATGGAATGATAAAATATTTGAAAACTCATAATGATAAAAAAAATAAGTATTAGAAAAACAATATCAAAAAATTCAATAGTTATGCTTAATCCAAATTTTTTTAAAGAATTTTTAAATCTTTTTTTAACCAGTAATGAGGGTAATAAAATCATTGATATTCCCATAGAAAATAAAACAGACAAAATACTTTTAACTGATAAATTTAAGTTGTTTAATAACGTAAGAGATAATATACTCAAAAATAGTGCACTAAAAACTGGTAAAAAACTAAGTAATATAAAAAATAACCACTTATCTTTTTTATTATATTCATTATTATAATTCATTATATTACATCCAATTTTTTGAATTTTTTAATTCCAAGTAAATTAAAAATTATTCCATAAATTAAGATTAACAAAAAGTAAAGAAATATATCATTATATTGTATTTTAATACTATTCATAATTTTTTCAAGATAATAAGTTAGAACTAAAGTTTGTATATAAGAAATTACTTTTAAATAAAAAGTTAAAATAGTTGTAATTAAAGCTAATATTGAGCTCATCAAAGGATTGAAAAAAGAACTCAAAAAAAATGCAAATTGAATGAGGAACAAATAATAAAATAGCATTGATATTATAAAAAATATTATTGACTCTGTATCTTGACTTTTCCAAAAAACGTTTAAAGCTATATCAGTTCTATGAATTAAAAATAAATAATCTAAAATAATAGTTATAATATAAAAAATTATAGTTATAATAATAAACATCAAAGATAAACTAATATTTTTAGCAATATAGATTTTTGATCTACTTTGACATCTTGGAATATAGAGTTTGATACTTTTATTTTCAACTTCTCCTCGTAGAGATTGAATGCTAGAAAACATTATAAAAAAAGTAAATATTGAAACATAATATACAAACATATACATACCATTGACAAAATCCATACAATACATCTTTGTTTCTCTTGTGTATTGTATAAAAGAAGCATTTAAATACATACCAACAGTATAAAATATTGGTATTAATATCATAGTTAAAAGTATCCATATATCTTTTCTTTTTAATAATTTATAAAATTCTATTTAAAGAGAGTGTAAAATATTAAGTGTATAAGGAAAAAAAGATACAGATCTGGTGGTAAAATAAAACCAGAGGAGGTACGAAAAATGGGAAATGTACTACAGGAAATAATAAAGGAAATGGTAAGAAAAGGAGAAATCCGAACAATAAAGGATATAAAGGAGTTAACAAAATCACTGACAGGAAATCTGATCCAGGAAGTACTGGAAGCGGAACTCGAAGACGAGCTGGGCTATGGAAAGTATGACAGAGAAAAGAAAAATACAGAAAATTCAAGAAATGGCTACAGGAAGAAGAATTTAAAGAGTAGTAGCGGTATGATAGAATTAATGGTACCTCGAGACAGAAAGGGAGAATATGAACCCAAAATAGTTCCAAAGTATTCGAATGATATTTCAGAGATAGAGGAAAAAATAATAAGTTTGTACGCAAGAGGAATGACCACCAGGGATATATCTGATCAGATAATGGATTTGTACGGATTTGAAGTATCAGCTGAACTGGTGAGCAAGATAACAAATAAGCTTATGCCAGTAATAAAAGACTGGCAGGAAAGGCCATTACACGAAATATACACCTTCGTTTTCTTGGATGCAATATACTTCAACGTTAGAGAAGACGGAAGGATAGTAAAAAAGGCTGCTTATGTAATAATAGGTGTTGACATAGACGGAATTAAAGATGTGCTAGGGATATATGTTGGTGAAGTAGAAAGTGCCAAGTTTTGGATGGGAGTACTTAACAACCTCAAAAACAGAGGAGTTAAGGACATACTTGTAGCTTCAATAGATGGTCTTTCTGGATTCGAGCAGGCTATAAATGCAACCTTCCCGCAAACTATGATACAAAGGTGCATAATCCACCAGATTAGAAACACTCTAAAATATGTTCCTCACAAGGATAGGAAAGAGTTCGCAAAGGATTTAAAGACAATCTATACAGCACTGGATGAAAAGACAGGCTATGATAATCTAACCAATGTAATAAACAAATGGGGAGACAAGTATTACGCTTCATTGAGGAGCTGGGAGAAAAATTGGCACCTATTATCCACCTTCTTTCAGTTCTCAGACGGGGTAAGGAAGATTATGTACACCACGAACATCATAGAGTCACTTAACAGGCAATTCAGGAAGGCTACCAAGACCAAATCAATATTCCCTAATGACGATGCTGTCCTTAAAAGTTTATACCTTACTAGAAAGTGTAAAATATTAAGTGTATAAGGAAAAAAAGATACAGATCTGGTGGTAAAATAAAACCAGAGGAGGTACGAAAAATGGGAAATGTACTACAGGAAATAATAAAGGAAATGGTAAGAAAAGGAGAAATCCGAACAATAAAGGATATAAAGGAATTAACAAAATCACTGACAGGAAATCTGATCCAGGAAGTACTGGAAGCGGAACTCGAAGACGAGCTGGGCTATGGAAAGTATGACAGAGAAAAGAAAAATACAGAAAATTCAAGAAATGGCTACAGGAAGAAGAATTTAAAGAGTAGTAGCGGTATGATAGAGTTAAAGGTACCTCGAGACAGGAAGGGAGAATATGAACCCAAAATAGTTCCAAAGTATTAGAATGATATTTCAAGATAGAGGAAAAAATAATAAGTTTGTACGCAAGAGGAATGACCACCAGGGATATATCTGATCAGATAATGGATTTGTACGGATTTGAAGTATCAGCTGAACTGGTGAGCAAGATAACAAATAAGCTTATGCCAGTAATAAAAGACTGGCAGGAAAGGCCATTACACGAAATATACACCTTCGTTTTCTTGGATGCAATATACTTCAACGTTAGAGAGGACGGAAGGATAGTAAAAAAGGCTGCTTATGTAATAATAGGTGTTGACATAGACGGAATTAAAGATGTGCTCGGGATATATGTTGGTGAAGTAGAAAGTGCCAAGTTTTGGATGGGAGTACTTAACAACCTCAAAAACAGAGGAGTTAAGGACATACTTGTAGCTTCAATAGATGGTCTTTCTGGATTCGAGCAGGCTATAAATGCAACCTTCCCGCAAACTATGATACAAAGGTGCATAATCCACCAGATTAGAAACACCCTGAAATATGTTCCTCACAAGGATAGGAAAGAGTTCGCAAAGGATTTAAAGACAATCTATACAGCACTGGATGAAAAGACAGGCTATGATAATCTAACCAATGTAATAAACAAATGGGGAGACAAGTATTACGCTTCATTGAGGAGCTGGGAGAAAAATTGGCACCTATTATCCACCTTCTTTCAGTTCTCAGACGGGGTAAGGAAGATTATGTACACCACAACATCATAGAGTTACTTAACAGGCAATTCAGGAAGGCTACCAAGACCAAATCAATATTCCCTAATGACGATGCTGTCCTTAAAAGTTTATACCTTACTACCAAAAACGTGACAAAAAAATGGACAGCACGGTTTCACAACTGGAACGCTGTTATTTCCGAACTGGCCATCCTTTTCGAGGATCGTCTTAAAGACTACCTCTGAAAGTAGCTTGTAATCCTTAAAAAATCTATACTTTGTACCGCGCAGATGGGTTGTCGCCCTTTCAGTCATTGCAGTTTTTTACTGTAAAAGGTTGGTTTTACCAATTTTGCCTTATTTAATTCATACTATTCAGGAACATTTTTTTCATTTTCAAATAACTACATTTTTTTAAGATTTTTGTCGTTGTTTTCCAATATTTATATGCTACCAGATATATCTAATACACACTAATCTTTACAGACTCATTTTTCCTTCCTGGCCCATTTTTCAATTGTATTTCTGGCTTACTTTTATTATACATTAAACATTGAAGGAAGCAGACGCCTTTAATTACCATGTTTTCTATTGTTGAATAGAACTTGTTAAGTCCCCCTATATATTTGCCGTACTTCTTAATTACCGTTTCGTCCAGTATTAAATATACAGGCTTTAAATAATGCGAGCTAAGGAATTTCTCGATCATTCTTATCCTTGAACTCACGAGGTCCCTGTATAAAACGCTTGTAGAATTCAATAGCCTTGAATAACACGATTCATTCATTTTACTGAGTTTTTCAAGTGCAAGCATTGAAAAGTTTTTTATCGTGAGAAGACCAAAGACATAGTTTATAAGCTTATCCTTTGTATCGTAGAGTCTGTAAAGATTAGTGTGTATTAGATATATCTGGTAGCATATAAATATTGGAAAACAACGACAAAAATCTTAAAAAAATGTAGTTATTAGAAAATGAAAAAAATGTTCCTGAATAGTATGAATTAAATAAGGCAAAATTGGTAAAACCAACCTTTTACAGTAAAAAACTGCAATGACTGAAAGGGCGACAACCCATCTCCCGAGAGTGTAAAATATTAAGTTTTTTAGGATTACAAGCTACTTTCAGAGGTAGTCTTTAAGACGTTCCTCGAAAAGGATGGCCAGTTCGGAAATAACAGCGTTCCAGTTGTGAAACCGTGCTGTCCATTTTTTTGTCACGTTTTTGGTAGTAAGGTATAAACTTTTAAGGACAGCATCGTCATTAGGGAATATTGATTTGGTCTTGGTAGCCTTCCTGAATTGCCTGTTAAGTGACTCTATGATGTTCGTGGTGTACATAATCTTCCTTACCCCGTCTGAGAACTGAAAGAAGGTGGATAATAGGTGCCAATTTTTCTCCCAGCTCCTCAATGAAGCGTAATACTTGTCTCCCCATTTGTTTATTACATTGGTTAGATTATCATAGCCTGTCTTTTCATCCAGTGCTGTATAGATTGTCTTTAAGTCCTTTGCGAACTCTTTCCTGTCCTTGTGAGGAACATATTTCAGGGTGTTTCTAATCTGGTGGATTATGCACCTTTGTATCATAGTTTGCGGGAAGGTTGCATTTATAGCCTGCTCGAATCCAGAAAGACCATCTATTGAAGCTACAAGTATGTCCTTAACTCCTCTGTTTTTGAGGTTGTTAAGTACTCCCATCCAAAACTTGGCACTTTCTACTTCACCAACATATATCCCGAGCACATCTTTAATTCCATCTATGTCAACACCTATTATTACATAAGCAGCCTTCTTTACTATCCTTCCGTCCTCTCTAACGTTGAAGTATATTGCATCCAAGAAAACGAAGGTGTATATTTCGTGTAATGGCCTTTCTTGCCAGTCTTTTATTAATGGCATAAGCTTATTTGTTATTTTGCTCACCAGTTCAGCTGATACTTCAAATCCGTACAAATCCATTATCTGATCAGATATATCCCTGGTGGTCATTCCTCTTGCGTACAAACTTATTATTTTTTCCTCTATCTCTGAAATATCATTCGAATACTTTGGAACTATTTTGGGTTCATATTCTCCCTTTCTGTCTCGAGGTACCATTAATTCTATCATACCGCTACTACTCTTTAAATTCTTCTTCCTGTAGCCATTTCTTGAATTTTCTGTATTTTTCTTTTCTCTGTCATACTTTCCATAGCCCAGCTCGTCTTCGAGTTCCGCTTCCAGTACTTCCTGGATCAGATTTCCTGTCAGTGATTTTGTTAATTCCTTTATATCCTTTATTGTTCGGATTTCTCCTTTTCTTACCATTTCCTTTATTATTTCCTGTAGTACATTTCCCATTTTTCGTACCTCCTCTGGTTTTATTTTACCACCAGATCTGTATCTTTTTTTCCTTATACACTTAATATTTTACACTCTCGTATCGTACCTTTTGAACCTTACAAATTTAAACAGACAGTTGACTATGGCTAATAAAAGTGGTACCATTTTATTGGACATGGTCATTACCTCCTTAATATAGAAGTTGTTATGCTTCCTATATTAAGTTAATCGGCCATGTCCTCTTTATTTATTAATTTTTTTCTCGTTTTGTTTCATTTCTATTTACTCAAACTGTATAATCTGAGTATAAATATTTTGGTTTAACATTTCATTATTAACACAATATCAACTTCAAAAATTTGAGTGTTTTTTTACTTTGATTTTATCTTTAATCTATTGTGTTTTGTTTTAATTTTTAATTTTATATATTCTTTTTATAAAAAAATATCCCAGCACCCGCTGGGATTATATCTTTTCTATTTTGTATTCGTCTATGTTCCTTTTTTCTGAGTTTATGTTTATTCCTATTATATAAACTTCTTTTCCTTTGTACTTTTCATAGTACTTCATTTCTTTTATTTGATTCAAGGCTTTTTCTGCACTCTTGTCTATCTTTATTTCCATTATATATATGATGTCTTCAAATTCTATTACTATATCACTTCTTCCCAAGTTCGTTAACTCTTCTGCTGTTACGTTCAGTCCTGCTGATGCGAGTATTGTGTATATCAATGAATGATAGTAGCTTTCTTCTTTTTTATGCAAGTTGTATGGGATTGCACTTATTATTCTTTTTATTTCTTTTATTATTCCTTCTATGTCTTTTTCTTTTATTGCTTTCCACACTGTTTTGTTTATTTCTTTTATTTTTCCTCTTTCAAGCTCATAGTTTGCTTCTAATATCATCTTTGAAAAGCTGTTCTTTACTTCTATATTTGGATAGTCTAATAGGTATTCATATTCCATTCCATACTGTTCTTTTCCTTTAAAGGTTAAGTACCCTGATTGTGTAAAAAATATACTTGCATTTGCTTCTTCTATTTCTCGAGTTGAAAAGTCGAGTTCACTCACTGGATACTTCACTAAGTCTTCATATCTTATCTTCTTTCCTTTTATGTATTCATACAAAAATGATGGTGATCCACTTTCAAACCAATAGTTTTGAAACTTCCTTTTTTTGAAAAATTGTAGTATTGAAAATGGATTGTATACACTATCTTCTCCATCAAATGAAAATCCATTGTAGTACATCTTTAAGTTTTTTAATAACTCTTTTTCTTCCATCTTCATCTCAATTGCTGTTTCTTTTATGTGTTCTTTAAAGTTTTCTTCTAATTCTTCTTGTGTGTATCCCAACATTTGCGAGTATGTTTTATCTAATGATATATCGTTCAAGTTATTTAATGCTGAAAATACTCCTGTTTTTGTAAACTTTGTTATTCCTGTCATGAATACAAACTTTATGTATTCGTCTTTTGATTTTATTTTCTTATAGAACTCTCTTAAAAATCTTCTTACTTTTTCTGCTTCTTCTTTGTTGTTTAGATGTTCTAATATTGGCGATTCATATTCATCTATTAGTATAGTCACTCTTTCTTCATGCTTTTTGCTTAATTTCATTATTAAGTTTCCAAACATTGTCGGCAAATCATCTGTTGTTGGTGTCAGTTCTTCTTCTTTATATAATTCATTTATTTTATCATATAATGATTTTATAAATTCTTCATATGTTGTTAATGTATTATCTGACATATCTATTTTTATTACTGGATATTCTTTGAACTCCCATTTATCGTATATATACGTTCCTTTAAATAAGTCTTTTTCTCCTTTAAATAGATAGTAAAGTGTTGATATTGTTAAACTCTTTCCAAATCTTCTTGGGCGTGATAAAAAAATAGGTGCTTCTGAACTTATTAATTCTAATATATACTTTGTTTTATCTATATATGTATAATTTCCTTCTTTTATTTTTTTATAGTCTTGTACTCCTATTGGTAGTTTTTTCATTTTTATCACCTCTAATTTCATTATACCATATGTTCTCATCACTTTTTAAATCGTATTTACATTTTTTTATACGGCTAATTGAAAATATTAATTAAAAAAATTTGATATAACATAATAGAAATTATATACGAAAAAACTTGACACTATCAAAAAAAAATTATACTATAATATAGAGAAAAGATTTTCATTATATTCTATAATCAAAGAATATTTTTATGATAAATACCTAATAAAAAGAGTGAAGAAAAATCCAAATATAAAATGAAATCCTAAAAATAGATATTTAGTTGTTATATATTTAGATAATTACAAAAAACACAATTAGATATATGGTATTGAGTGAATAATAGTTAATTTGAAAAATCATGAATATAAATAAACTGTACATTGAGTTAAAAAGTTAGTGCAATAAAACAACAAATACTAAAATATATTTACCATTAATAATCATCAAAAATAAAAAATATAAAGGAGATTAAAATAATATGAATTCACAAAAATATGCGGTAAATCAACCATTAATTGAAACGTTAATTAATTGGGTAAAATCTGGTGAAATAGCAATTCCAGAAATTCAAAGACCTTTTGTATGGAGTTCAAAAAAAGTTAGAGATTTAATGGATAGCTTATATCAAGGCTATCCTATAGGGTATATAATCGCTTGGAAAAACCCTAATGTCAAATTAAAAGATGGTAGTTTATCAGAAGGCAAAAAAATATTAATTGACGGGCAACAGAGAGTTACATCTTTAACTGCTGCAATTATTGGGCAAAAAGTTGTAAACAAAGATTATAAAAAAATTAAGATTCAAATTGCCTTCAATCCACTTGAAGAAAAGTTTGAGACTTTAACACCAGCTATAGCAAAAGATAAAAAATGGATAGATGATGTTTCAACTGTTTTTAATGGTAATTTATTTGATATAGTAGGGGATTATTTAGAAAATAATCCTGATGCTGACAAATTAAAAATTCAAACAGTTTTTCAAGATTTGATAAATATACCTAAAAAGCAGATTGGACTTATAGAATTAAGTGGGGATTTAGACATAGAAAAAGTAACAGAAATTTTTATCCGAATAAACAGTCAAGGAGTTGAATTAAGTCAAGCAGATTTTGTTATGTCTAAAATTTCATCAAATGAAACTTATGGGGGAAATTTATTAAGAAAAGCAATTGATTATTTTAGCCACTTATCAAAAGCTCCAGAATATTATTCTCATATTGCTGAAAATGATACTGAATTTTCAAAAACTGACTATTTTCAGAAAATTAGTTGGTTAAAAAATGAAAATGGAGATTTATACAATCCAACTTATAAAGATATTTTGCGTGTTGCATTTACTTTTAAATTTAACAGAGGGAAACTAAGTGATTTAGTAAGTTTATTATCAGGTAGAAATTTTGAAACAAGGGAATTTGAAGAAGAAATTACTAAACAATCATACGATTCTTTAATTTCAGGAGTAAAGGAATTTATTAATGAAACAAACTTTAAAAGATTCCTAATGATTATAAAGTCTGCAGGATTTGTTGATAATCGTTTGATTAGGTCTGTAAATGCATTAAATTTTGCCTATATACTTTACTTAAAACTAAAAGAACAAAAATATAATTCTGCTTTAATTGAAAAATATGTAAAAAAATGGTTTGTTCTTACTATATTAACAAGACGATATTCTGGTTCGCCAGAAAGTGAATTTGATTTTGATATAAAAAATATCTCTCAAAAAGATTTTGGTGAATATCTAAAAGAAATTGAAGATGCTCAATTATCAGATGCCTTTTGGAATGCAGAATTAATTCAAAGATTAAACACTTCAATTTCTACAAGCCCTGTATTTAATGTTTTCCTAGCTTCTCAATGTTATTTTAATGACAAAGGGTTTTTATCAAAAGATATTACCGTTAAAAACTTAATTGAACAGAGAGGGGATGTTCACCATATTTTCCCAAGAGATTTATTAAAAAAGAAAGATCTAACAAGAGGGCAATATAATCAAATTGCTAATTATGTTTATACTCAAAGTGAAATAAATATTAAAATAGGAAATAAACCAATTGAAAAATATTTACAAGAGGTTAAAGAACAATGCAATGGAGGAGAATTAAAATATGGTGGAATAACAGAATTTTCCTTACTTGAAGACAATTTTAAACAAAATGCAGTTCCAATTAGTATTTTTGAAATAACAATGGATGATTATCAAGAATTTCTAATAGAACGAAGGAAATTAATGGCTGAAAAAATGAGAAAATATTATGAAAAGATATAAATAATGATAAACTTTTAAATATAATATGGAGGTAATTATGTATAAACAACAAATAACTAACAATATTAAGGTTCCTAACCAAAATGTAGAAAAACTAAAAAAAGATTTTCCACAATGTTTTGATAAAAATGGAAATTTTGATTTTGAAAAGTTTAAAAAAGAATTATCAAAAAGTGAAATAAATTTTTCAAAAGAATCTTATGGTATGGATTGGCTCGGAAAATCGTATGCAAAGCTTTTAGCAAGTGATGAAGCAACTACTCTTTTGAAAGAAGATGAAGAGTGGAATAAAAAGCAAGAAAATAAAAATTCAGAGAATTTACTCATAAAAGGTGATAATTTAGAAGTTTTAAAACATCTATCAAACGCCTATTATGAAAAAATAAAAATGATATACATTGACCCTCCTTACAATACTGGAAGTGATGGATTTGTATATCAAGATGATAGAAAATTTACTGTAGAAGAATTATCAAAACTTGCAGGAATTAATGAAAAAAAGCAAAAAGAATTTTAGAATTTACTCAAAGTAAAAGCAATTCTCATTCTGCATGGCTTACTTTTATGTATCCAAGACTTTATATTGCAAAACAACTTCTTAAAGATGATGGAGTTATTTTTGTTTCTATTGACGATAATGAAGTGGCACAATTAAGAATTTTAATGGATGAGATTTTTGGGGAGGAGAATTTTATTGCATTAGCTCCAAGAAAAACAGGAGCAGGTTCAGCCGCAACAAGGTCAAAATCAGAATTAAGAAAATTAAATGATTATGTATTTATCTATAAAAAAAGTGAATTTACCTTTAAGCCAAAATTAATTGGTGTAAAGAAATTCCCATTGAAAGATTCTTTTGGAAAATATTTATTAGCTCAATTTCAAGCATCTGGTTCAGATGCTACAAGGTCTGCACGACCGAATATGTTTTATCCTATTTATGAATTAGAAGACGGAACATTAACTACAATTAAAAAGGGCAAAATAAAAAAAATAATACTTCCAAATAAAGTCAATGGAGAAGATGGAAGATGGTTGTGGAATGCTGATAAATTTGAAAAAGATAACAAACGTTTTATTCATTATGATAATGGTAAAATTCAAAGAAAAATATATTTTGATTCTTCAAAAGACAACAACATATATCAGGTAGAAAAAGCTTGGTTTGAACAATATAGAAATGCAGATGGTACAAAAAGGTTTAATTATCTTTTTAAACCATTTAAAGCTTTGTTTAGCAATCCGAAACCAATAGAATTAATTATACACTTAATAAATTTAATCAACGATAATAATGAAAAGAATATGTATATTCTTGACTTCTTCGCAGGCTCTGGAACAACAGGCGATGCCGTAATGCAACTTAACGCAGAAGACAATGGAAATAGAAAATATATTTTGGTTCAACTTCCAGAAGAAATTGATAAAAAGAAAAATAAAACTGCTTATGATTTTGTGAAAAATGAATTAAAAATAGAAAATCCTACAATTTTTGATATCACCAAAGAAAGACTCATAAGAGCAGGAGAGAAAATACAAGAAGAAAACAAAGACAGACCTGCAAGTTCTAAAAAAGTTAAGTGCGAAGGTTATAACGGAAATGGGGAGCATTGTCCTGCTTGTAAAGGTAAATATACTATAAAAATTGAAGCAACTAAAAAGAAAGATTTATCAAATGTTGATTTTGGATTTAAAATTTTTGAAACTATTCCAAATTACGAAGGAGTTTGGGAAAATTATCTTTTTAAAGCAGAAGAATTTGACCCACAACTAAAACTTTTTGATGAAACAGAATTATCTGATGAAGATTTAAAAACTCTTTTAATTACTTGGAAAACTTATGATGGTATTCCTCTTACTAAAAACTTAAAAGAAATAGATTTAGATGGATACACTGGATATTATTTTGATACAAAACTCTATTTAGTAAATAAAGGATTTACTACAAAAAGTCTAAAAAGATTACTTGAAGAAATTGATAAAAAGAAAGATTTTAATCCAGCAAGTATTATTGCTTTTGGATATAATTTTGAAAGTAAATCTTTAAGAGAAATTGCAGATAATGTAAAATCTTATGCAAATAAAAAACAAATAGATATTGATTTTATAGCGAGGTATTAATATGGCAGGATTTAATTTTGAAAAAAATTTAGAACATCAATCTCAGGCAGTTAAATCAACTGTTGGTGTTTTTAATAATGTGGAAATAGTAAAGCCACAAGGAATAAATAAAGAGTTTGTAAATCCAGTTTTTGATACGAATACAAATTTTCAATATATTCATAATATTGGAGATTTACAAGAACAAAATAGTATAGAAAGAAAAGGAAAAGGAAAAAGCAACATCATTGATATAATGATGGAAACAGGAACAGGAAAAACTTATACATATACTAAAACTATTTTTGAATTGAATAAGTTGTATGGAATTTTTAAATTTATAATTGTTGTTCCAACACTTCCAATTAAGGCAGGAACGATTGATTTTTTAAATTCCGATAGTGCAAGAGAGCATTTTAAAGAGCAATATGGAAAAACTTTGAAACTTCATATTGTAGAGAGTAAAAAAAGTAAAAAACCATCTATGCCATCAGCAGTGACAAGTTTCGTAAATGCAAGAAGTGTTGAAAAAAATAAAATTCAAGTCTTGATTATCAATGCAGGAATGATAAATGCGAGTAGTAAGGATAAAAAAACAGGCAAACAGGTATTAACACTGGGTAAATCATATGATAAGAGTTTATTAGATAAATATTCAGTTCCTTTTGAAGCAATATCATCAGTAAAACCTTTTATGATAATTGATGAACCACATAAATTTGATCAAAATAATAAGACTTGGCAAAATATTCAAAAAATGAACCCACAATTTATCATAAGATATGGTGCTACATTTAAAGAAAACGAAAATTTAATTTATATACTTACAGCAGTTGATTCCTTTAATAGAAATTTAGTAAAAGGTGTTATTGGACACATCACAGAATTTGAAATGGGTAAAAATGTAATAGTCAAATTTGTAAACTCTGATGGAAAAGAAGCAAGTTTTAAAAAAAATAATATCAAAAAACATTTTAAAATTACTAAAAATGAAAGTTTAGAAAAAGTTCATAATGCAATGACAGACTTATTTATAGAAAAATTAAATAAAAGCACAGTTGTTTTATCAAATGGGTTAGAATTAAAAAAAGGAGATAAAATTAATCCTTACTCTTATGCTGAAACATTGCAAGAAACAATGATTCAAAAAGCTATAAAATATCATTTTGAAAAGGAAAAAGAATATCTAACAAGAGAGGTAAAAATAAAACCTCTAACTCTGTTCTTTATTGATAATATTGAAGAATATAGAAACAAAGACGGTTATATTAGAAAAGCTGTTGAAAAATACATAAAAGCAGAAGTTGAAAAATTATTAAAAACTGAAACAAATGAAGAGTATAAAGCCTATTTAAAAAAAACTTTAAAGGATATATCAAAAACTCATGGTGGTTATTTTTCTAAAGATAATAGTGAAAACGATGAATTAATAGAAAAAGAAGTGAATGAAATTTTACACGATAAACAAGCAATCTTAGATTTAGAAAATCCAAGAAGATTTATTTTTTCTAAATGGACTTTGAGAGAAGGGTGGGATAATCCAAACATTTTCCAAATTTGTAAATTGAGAAGTAGTGGAAGTGAAATATCAAAATTGCAAGAAGTGGGTAGAGGACTTCGTTTACCAATTAATCAATATGGAAATCGTGTAAAAGATGAACAATTTTATTTAAACTATTTTGTAGATTTTACAGAAAATGATTTTGTAGAAAAGCTAGTAAATGAAATCAATGAAAAATCGGGAGCTATTTCAAGAGAAGATATACCTAAAAAACTAACTGATAAAATTATCAAACAAATAGTTGAAAAATATAAAATAGATGAAGATGATTTATTAGAAAAGCTAGATAATGAAAATGTTATAAAAAGAAATAATGACTTTAAGAAAAATGGTTTTGAGTATATAAAAGCAAACTATCCTTTGATTTTTGAAGGGGTTGATTCAAATAAAGTAAGAAAATCAACAGATAAAAAGAAAAAAATAAAAGTAAGAGTAGAAAAGTATGCAGAATTAAAAGAATTATGGGAAAAACTTAATGAAAAAGTAGTTTTAGAATATAAAATTGAAAATGAGAATGAGTTTCAAAAGCTTTTTGTAGATTTTTTACAAAATTATACACCTTTTGAAGTTGAAGGAGTGAAAGAAAGGACTGAAAAAATAGATATTGAAAATGATCAAGTAATATTAAAAGAAGAAGTTGCTATTTATGGAAATGATATTACACCAATTTCTACAATTCAGTATAGTGAATTTTTAAAACTGTTGTCTGATAGCTTGAATATAAATTTGAAAACATTGCATAAAAGTTTTTTAGAAACTAAAACAGATATAAATAAATATTTGAATCAAACAACACTTAGATTATTTAAACAAAAATTTAATGATTATTTAATGTATAAGGCTTTAAGTAAATTTCAAATTGGATATCAAAAAGTTGCGAGTTCTATCCATCCAACTAAATTTACAAATAAAGATGGAAAGATAAAAACCGAGGTTAATGCCTCTGATATTGGTGTATTTCACTCTGATGAAAAAGTAGCAGATAATTATTTTTTTGATGAAATTTTTTTTGATTCAGAATTAGAAGAAGAAAATATAAAAGAAAATATAAAAGAAGTCATTGTATTTACTAAAATACCTAAAAACTCAATTAAAATACCAGTTGCAGGAGGGAAAAGTTATTCACCTGATTTTGCATATGTTTTAAATTTTAAAAATGGGAAGAAAAAGCTTTATTTTATTGTAGAAACAAAAAATACCAATGAAGAAAGTTTGAGGAATGAAGAAATACAAAAAATTAAGCATGCAGAAAAATTTTTTGGAGATATGGTACAAATAAAATTTAAAACACAATTTAGTAATAAAAAAATGGCAAATTTAATACAAGAAACATTTGATAAAAATTTTTAAAAATAAAAATCTTTTTACTCCTAATTTTATTAGAGTTAATATCAAATAAAAGAAAGAAAGAATCAAATAAAAAAATGATATAAAAGTAGTAGGAAATTCCATAAAATATAGCTATAGTAATGTATTAGTAGAAGAAAAAATAAATAAAATTAATAAAAAGAATGATGTATGGAAGATATAAATTTGAAACGCTAAAAAAACAAAGAATTTTATCATTAATTAATAAGTTTCAAATATAAAAAATGGACACTCCAAGAATCTATAAAAGGAGTGTCCTATTCAATATAAATATATGAATCAAAATATTTCAAGATTTTTCTTGTAAAAAGAAAAACTTTTTTAATAAATTAAATCTTTTGCTCTATCTATAGATATAAATGATATAGATAAAAATTATCTTACTTTTTTGACGTTCTAAATATTTCCTGCAATGTCCATTTGTTTTATTATAACAGATGGATTTACTATATTTTGACCTATTTTCATATCATTTCCTATTTCTGATACTTTAGAGAGCATATCTAAAAAATTACCTGATATAGTTATCTGTTCTACACCACGAATTATCTTTCCATTTTCTATTAGCAAGCCTTGAGCTCCCAATGAAAAGTCACCTGATATAGGATTTGCTCCAGAGTGCATACCTTCTACTTCAGTAATAACAATTCCATTATTTACTTTTTTTAATAATTCTTCGTATGAATTTATCCCAGGTTCTACAAATAAATTCATATAAGTTATTCTTCCGGAAATTGAATTTCCAGTTGGTTCTACTTTATCTTTTTTTGCTGTTTTTAAGTCATAAAGATATGTTTTTAAAATCCCATCTTCAAGTATTACTTTATCTTTTGTTGGAACTCCTTCTGAATCAAATGGTGTATTTGATATACTTCCATCATAATAAGCTAAATCTTTTATATTTAACTTATTACTTCCTATTTTGCTATTTAATTTTCCTTTTAATGGTGATAGTCCTTTTTGTATATTTTCTGCTGATAACATATGATTAAACATGCCAAGAACATCTGAAAAAGCTGAATTTAAAAATACTACATCATACTTTCCACTTTTTACTGATTTAGATCCTATCTTTTCTATTGCAAATTTTTTTACATTTTTTGCAAAGTCTAAAGTTAATTTAGAAGGATCTGAAGCCACAATATAGTCTACACCAGATCTTGGTGATGTATCCTTGGCAACAGCCATAGCATAAGAAAATGCTCCATCCATTTTATTTTCTAAATCTAATCCATATGTATTGGAAAGTTTGTTTTCTATTCCTATTTCTTGATAAACGACCATAGGAACCATTGCTATCTTTTCATCATTTGAAATTTCTTTATGAATGTTATTTACAAATTCTAATTTTTTATTAACTTCCATTTCTTCAAACTTTCCAGAATAAGTATTCATTTCAAGATACTTTCCTTTTCCATCATAAAAATAATTTATTTCTTCTGAGTCTATTAATTTCAAATTTTCATATGCTTCATCAACTATTTTTTCAGCATCTTCTAAACTTTCACTGAATGCCGATCCTATTTTTCCATCTTTTAAAACTTTTAATGTTATTTTATAACTCGATGCATCTTGATATTTTTCAAGTTCTCCATTTCCTAATGAAAGAGAAAAATTTTTATTATTTTGATAATTTATTTGACAAGCTTCAATACCTATTTTTTTTGAATAAGCAAATGCTTTTTCTTTAAATTCTTTGTATGTCATTTATTTCTCCCTCCTACAACTATTTCACTAACTCTTATAGTAGGTTGTCCAACATCTGCTGGTATACTTCCAGAAGCAGCTCCACACATACCTTGTCCTCTTGCAACGTCATTGCCAACCATATCAATCTTTTTTATTACTTCATACCCTTTACCTATTAAGGTTGCTCCTCTAACAGGTTTAGTTATTTTTCCATTTTCAACAAGATATCCTTCATTAACTGCAAAGTTAAATTCACCAGTTGATGGATTAACTGATCCTCCACCCAATGATTTAGCATATAATCCATTATTTGTATTAGATATTATTTCTTCTGGATAGTAATCGCCAGCTAAAATAAATGTATTACTCATTCTTGATGTAGGTGCAAACTTATAGTTCATTCTTCTTGAACTTCCCGTTGATTCCATATTCATTCTTCTTCCACCAAGTTTATCTATCATATAACTTTTTAAAATACCTTTTTCAATTAATAAATTTCTCTTTGTTTCTGTTCCTTCATCATCTATGTTTGCTGAACCCCATGCATTTGGTATTGTAGGATCATCAACAGCAGAAACACATTCAGAAGCCACTTTTTCACCAAGTTTTCCAGAAAAAACAGATGCTCCTTTAGCAACTGAAGATGCTTCAAGCGCATGTCCAACTGCTTCATGAAATATAACTCCACCAAATTCATTTGAAATTATTACAGGCATTTTACCAGCTTCAATATAATCAGCTTTTACCATTCTGCTTGCTATTCTTGAAGCCCTTTCACCAGCTTCTCTTGGATTTAAAATATTAAAAAATTCAAATCCCATTCCTGCACCTGGTCCATAAAATCCACTTTCACGTGCACCATTAAATTCTGCAATAGAGTTTATCATGAGTCTATTTCTTATTCTTCTATCTTGTTTAAAAACGCCCTCTGAATTTGCTACTAAAATCTTTTGATCGTAATCCCAAAAATTAACAACTACTTGTTTTATCAAATCAGAATAATTTTTTGCCGATTCAGAAGCTATTTTCATTATATTTACTTTTTCATTCTTTTTTATATCTTGAGGATAAAAATGAATTGGATGTATATTTTGAACTTCGGTTTTATCAAAGTTCAAAACAATATTATTCATTGTAACTTCACCAAGAACTTGACCAACTCTTTTTGCTACCTTTAAAAGATTATCTTCAGTAAAATCATTAGTATAAGCATAAACTGATTTAGTTCCAAGAAATCCTCTTATACCTATTCCTTTTTCTATTCCTGAATTGATCTTTTGTATTTTGTTATCCTTCATTTCAATACGATTATCATACTTATCTTCCACAAAGACTTCTGCAAAATCCCCACCATGTTTTAAAAGTGTGGAAAGGATTTTCTCCACTGTTTCTTTAGAAAGCATATAGTCACCTCCAAAATTATAATATCATTATATATAATATCACAAACATTATTAGTTAGCAAACATAACTATTAGTAATTTTTTATCATAAACGCCATAATTTATAAAAATCTTTATTTGATTTCTTAATTCTTTGATGTATAATATATTTAAAAGAACTGGAGGAAAAATATGATTAAACATTTTAGATACTCAAAACTTTCTTATTTGAAAGTTATATTTATAACTATTATTTTGTATGTATGTGGTAGTATACTTTATAATTTTTTTCCAAATGTTATAATAGCTATACTTTCTTTAATAATAACTTTTCTTTACTTTGGTATAATGATTAGAAAGTATAGAAAAAGTCCAATAATTATAGATACAAAAAATAAAAAAATTTTTATAAATACAAAAGCCTATAATGAAGAGTATAATGAATATTCAATAAAAGAAATTGAAAGTTTTTCCTTTAAAAAAAAGAAATTTAAAATTGTAGTAAAAAGTAATATTTATGAGTTTCACACTAAAATAGAAAATATAGAAGAATTATTAAATTTAATTCAGGGGGATGAAAATGAAGGATAGAGAAACTTTTGTTTTAATAAACATCGATAATTACATCAATAACTTAAAGTACATAGAAAAAATTACAAATTCTAAAGTAATACCTGTATTAAAAGCAAATGCTTATGGGCATGGAAAAGAAATCTTGGCAAAAGAATTAAAAAAAGAAGGATATGACTTAATTGCAGTCGCTTATTTAAGTGAAGCACTCGAAATATTAAAAGAAACAAAAATTCAAACATTAATATTTAACTACTTTAATCCACAAGATCTTAAAGAATTAATTGAATTTTCTGATTATATACTACCAACAATAACTTCTGTTGATTTCTTAAAGGAAGCTGTTGAAATTTTAAAAGAAGATATAACAAAGTTTAAATTTCATATAAATTATAACACTGGTATGTTTAGAGTTGGATTGAGTAAAAATGAATTAAAAGAATTAATAACTATAATAAAAGAAAATAATATACAAATAGATGGTTTTTATTCTCATTATGCTACTGCAGATGATATGGATGAATTTGTACACTTTCAACACAAAAAATACTTAGAAGTATTAGATATTTTAAAAGAAGAAAATATAAGTATAAGATTAAAGCACATGTCTAATAGTGCTGCTTCTTTATTATTTCCTGAATATTCATTGGATGCTGTTAGACCTGGAATAGCTTCTTATGGAATGCAACCTTCTAATAAAAAAATTATAAAAGAATTAAAACCTGTTTTATCATTTAAAAGTGTTATAGCAAAGTTAAATGAGTTAAATATTGGAGATACAGTTGGCTATGGAAGAACCTTTAAAGCAGATAAAAAAATGATTGCTGGAATAGTACCTGTTGGTTATGCTGATGGTTACTTTAGAAATCTTTCAAACAAGGCAGAAATGCTTGTAAATGGAATTCGGTGTAAAATTATAGGAAGAGTTTCCATGGATCAAATAATAATAGATGTAACTAATGCAAAGGCTAAAATTGGAGATGAAGTTGTTTTAATAGGAAAACAAAAAAATGAAGAAATAACTTCTGAAGAATTAGCTAACTTATCCAATACAATAAATTATGAAATAACTTCAAAAATAACAAATAGAGTAAAACGTGTGTATTTTAGAGGAGGAAAATATTTTGAGTGATGGTGTTAATCTTGGAGATTTATTTGAAAGAAATAATTTAATTAACGAAACATTGTATGTAAAAGATTTAAAACCCAATGAAAATATAACAATAGAAGTAAAATTGATAAGTAAAAGATTACAAGAAGCAAGAGATGGAAAAAAATTTTTATTAATGACACTTGGAGATAAAACTGGAGTTGTTAGAGCAGTAGATAGATTTCATGCTGAAGAATTTGACAGTACAATAAAAATTGGATCTATAATAAATGTAACGGGAAAGGTTGTTATGTTTGATAATAGACTTCAATTAAATGTATCAAGAAATGAAGATTCAGTGATTTTGATCAAAGAAGAAGATATAAACTCTGAAAAGTTTTTAAACTCAAATAAAAATAATATAAATGAATTACAAAAAAAACTTTTATCATTTATAAATTCCATAAATGATAAAAAAATAAAAAAACTTTTAGAAGATATTTTTATAAATGACGAAAAAATAAAAAAAGATTTTTTCAATTCTCCTGCTGCCATGACTGTTCACCATGCTTATAAAGGTGGATTAATTGCACATACCCTAAAGGTTACTGAATTAGCTTTAAAAATTTCTGAAACTTATAAGAATGTAAATAAAGATGTACTAATTGCTGGAGCATTATTGCATGATATAGGAAAAATATATGAATATGAAGTAAAGCCTTATGGTATTGAAAAAACATCTGAAGGGGAGCTTTTTGGTCACATAAACATTGGATCTAACTTAGTAATGAACAAGAGCAAAAAGATAGCTGGATTAAAAAAAGAATATCTTGATGAAATAATACATATAATCTTATCTCATCACGGTGAAATAGAGTATGGAAGTCCAATTCTTCCAAAAACTATTGAAAGCTTAATAGTTCATTTTGCTGATAATATAGACTCAAAGATACAACAATCAATTGAGAGTATGAATAATACTTTGATGATTGATAACGATGCAAGTTGGACAGATTTTAATAAAAGAATGGGAAGAAAATTTAAAATAAACAAACAGGAGGAACTTTAAAATGCCTTCAAAAAATTCAAAATACGTAGTAATAGTTGAATCTCCTGCAAAAGCTAAAACTATTGAAAGATATCTTGGAAAAGACTATGAAGTAATAGCTTCTAAAGGACATGTTAGAGATTTACCACCAAAAAAATTTGGAATAGATTTAAAAAACAACTTTGAACCAGAATTTGAAATAATGAGCGGAAAAGATAAGGTAATTTCTTCAATTAAAAAAACTGTAAAAGGGAAAAAAGTGTTTCTTGCAGCTGATATGGATAGAGAAGGAGAAGCAATTGCTTGGCACCTTTCTGAAATATTAAAATTGAAGAAAAATGAAGAAAATAGAATAATATTTACTGAAATAACAAAAAACGCTATAAACAAAGCTATAAAAGAACCATTAAAAATTGATTTAAAAAAAGTAGATGCACAACTTGCAAGAAGAATGTTGGATAGAATAGTTGGATATAAAATAAGTCCTTTATTGTGGAAGATATTTAAAAGCGGTAACACAAGTGCTGGTAGAGTACAATCTGCAACCTTAAAAATTTTAATAGACAAAGAAAGAAAAATATTTAAATTCAAGCCAAAAACATACTTTAAAATTTCTATACAACATAATGAATTAAAAATTCCACTTGTAAAAGAAAACGGAAAAAAATTAAATGCTGAAAAAATTGATTTAGAAAAGAAAAATGAAATCTTAGAATATCTAAAAGACAAAGAATACTTTGTTAAGAGTGTAAAAAACAGAGAAGCAAAAAGAAACCCTCCTATGCCTTTTATAACAAGTACACTACAACAGTCTGCAATAAATATGCTTGGATGGTCTTCAAAAAAGACTATGAAAGTAGCTCAAGGTTTGTATGAAGGTATAGAAACAAAAGAAGGACATATAGCTTTTATAACTTATATGAGAACTGATTCAACAAGAATATCAGATGTTGCAATGAAAGCGGCAAATGAACATATAACAAAAAATTATGGCAAAGAATTTTCTGGTACATACAAATCTAAAAAATCTAAATCAAAGGTTCAAGATGCTCATGAGGCTATAAGACCAACAAATATAGAAATGACCCCTCAAACAGCAAAATCTTATTTGAGTGGAGATAATTTAAGACTTTATACATTAATTTGGAATAGATTTATGGCATCTCAATCTACAGCTTCAAAGTATGATGAAACAACATACAATATCTTTGATAATGGTGAAAGATTTGAATTTCAAGTTTCTGCAAAAAAAAGAAAGTTTAAAGGATTTGAAATCTTTTGGAAAAGCTCAGAAACTGAAAAAAAGATAAACTTAAATAAAAGTGGTAAGGTTGAACCTGCAAAATTAAATGCTGAAGAAGCTCAAACAAAACCACCAGCAAGGTTCAGTGAAGCTTCACTTGTTAAGGAATTAGAAAGTAACGGTATTGGAAGGCCTTCAACTTATGCCACTATAATTTCAACCTTAATAACAAGAAATTATATAAAAAGACTTGAAAAAAATATTTTAATACCAACATTGACTGGTTTTGTTGTAAATGACTTTTTAGAAAAAACTTTTCCAGACATAATAGATTCAAAGTTTACAGCATCTATGGAAAATGAACTTGATATGGTAGAACATGGAGAAGAAACGAGTAAACAATTGCTTGGAGAATTCTATAAAGACTTTGGACCAACATTGAAAGAAATAAGCAAAAAAATAAAAAATGCTGAGTTAAATCTAAATTATAAGAGCACCATAAAATGCGAAGAATGTAATGAAGAAATGAACCTAATGTTTGGAAGATATGGAATGTACTTAAAATGTGAAAAATGTGAAAAAACAAAAAAACTTCCACCATACATATTAGGGGTTACAATAAAAGATAAAGTTTATATAACTGAAGAAATACCAACATTAGCTTCTCCTGAAGCTCAAAAAACAGGCGAAAAATGTCCAAAATGTGGTGCAGATTTAGTTTTAAAATCAGGAAGATTTGGACAGTTTATTGCATGTAGTAATTATCCAGAATGTAAATTTACAAAAAGTGTACCTGCAAGAGGAAAATGTCCTGAATGTGGTGGAGAGGTTGCAAAGCTAAAAAGTAAAAAAGGTAAACTATACTATAAATGTACAGAATGTGGAGCAATGTTTTGGAACGAACCTTCTAATTTCAAATGTAAAAGTTGCGGAAAACCACTTTTTTATGTTTATAAAAATAAAAAAGAAATGTTGTTCTGCCCTGAAGAAAAACAATACTTTGATATTGAGGAGTATAAAGAATGAAAATTGCCGTTTTAGCTGGTGGAACTTCTAATGAAAAAGAAATTTCATTATTGAGTGCTAAAAATGTTTTAGAAACATTAAAAGAATTAAATTATGAATCAGAACTCATTGATCCAACAGATAAGGATTTTAATAAAAAAATTAAAGAATTCGATTTAATTTTCAATGTACTTCATGGAGAAACTGGTGAAGATGGGAAAATACAAGGATACTTTGAATTAAACAAAGTACCATATACATGTTCAGAACAAAAAACATGTGTTGTATGTTTTGATAAATTTTTATTTTATGAACTTTTCAAAAATAAATTTAAAATGCCAAAAACAATACTCACTAAAAATTATATTGATCCTCCTTTTAAATTTCCAATTTTTATAAAACCAAACACCGGTGGATCGAGTAAGGGCGTTTATATAGTTCACAATGAAGTTGAATACAAAGAAAAATTAGAAAAAAATATAAAAATTTATACCGAAGTATTGATTCAAGAAGCTATAAAAGGAACTGAAATTTCAATATCTTTCTTAGAAAAAGATAATGAATTTGTAGTCTTACCAATACTTGAAATACTTCCTAAAAATGAATTTTATGATTATGAAGCAAAGTATAAAGATGGAATGACTAATTTTAGTATATATGAATCAAATAAAGAAATAAATAAAAAAATAAATAATATAAAAGAAGAAATTTTTAAAATATTAAAATTAAAAGATATATTTAGAATAGACGCAATTATATTAAATGATGAAGTGTACGTATTAGAATTAAATACAGTACCAGGATTGACTAAAATTAGTGATTTACCTCAATCAGCCAAAGCAAATAATATAGAGTTTAATGAATTGATAAAGATAATTATTGAAAATCATAGGAGGGATTAATATGGAATTACGTGGAACGACTATTATTGGTGTTAAACGAAATGGAAAAACTGTAATAGCTGGCGATGGACAAGTAACACTTGGAAACACTGTTTTCAAAGGAACTGCAAGAAAGGTTAGAAGACTTGGCAACAATAAAGTAGTTGCTGGTTTTGCTGGTTCTGTTGCAGATGCACTCTCTTTATTTGAAAGATTTGAAATAAAATACAGAGCAGCTAATGGAAACTTATTAAAAGCTGCTGTAGAATTAACGAAAGATTGGAGAATGGATAAAGCTTTAAGAAAGTTAGAAGCCATGCTCATAGTTGCAGATAATGAACATTTATTAATAATTTCTGGAACAGGAGAAGTTATTGAACCAGAAGAAAATATTCTTGCAATAGGATCTGGTGGCCCTTATGCAATGGCTGCAGCAAAAGCGTTGATGAGAAATACAGAACTCGATGCTGAAGAAATAGCAAAACGTTCAATTTCCATTGCTGGAGAAATTTGTATTTATACAAATCAAAATATTACTGTGGAGGTTGTTTAATGGAAGAAATGGTTTGGGCAGTTTCTGCAGAATTACTGAATAAAACAGTTCCTAATTTGCAAGGGTTTAGAAAAATGTTGTTCAAAGCTCTAGAACCATTGTTTAATAATGCTAAATTCTTTAAAAGAAGTGAAGCTGAATATAATGAAGACTTTAAACAAATAATTCCTTATGTGGTATTCACAAAAGAAGATAAAATTTTAGTTGTAAAAAGAACAAAAAAACAAACTGAAAAAAGATTGCATGAAAAACTCTCAATAGGTATTGGTGGACATATAAATCCAATTGATGACGCTAATCATGGTGAGATGACTTTATTAAATGGTTTAAATAGAGAAATAAATGAAGAACTTGAAATAAATGATTTAAAAAAATTAGAGTATCAAGGATTGCTTTATAATGATTCAAATGAAGTTTCAAGAGTTCATCTTGGTGTTGTTTTTAAAGCTACTGTTAAGGATGCTAAAATAAAAGAAAAAGAAAACTTTGAACTATCTTGGATGACAGTTAAAGAACTTGAAACACACAAAGAAAAATTAGAAGAATGGTCTATTATAACCTTTGACGCTTTAAAAAAATATGGAGAACTAAAATAATGATTTTACATGCTCATTCAAAAGTAAACTTATACTTGGATGTTACAAAAAAAAGAGACGATGGATTTCATGATATACTGACTTTATTTCAAACAACACCATATTATGATGAAATTGATATAGAATTTAACGAATACGAAATCTTTTCTTGCAATAAAAAATTAAACTTTTCTTGGAAACAAAATTTAATAAAAAAGAGTATTGATTTGTTTAAAAATGAAACTGGATACAAATTTAATTTAAAAATAAAATTAAATAAAAGTTTGCCTATGGGCGGTGGAATAGGTGGAGGTAGTTCCGATTCTGCCGCTATTTTAAAATTCCTTGGAAATGAATTTAATGTATCATTAAATGATTTATTCATAATTGGTGAAAAAATTGGTAGTGATGTTCCCTTTTTAATAAAAGGTGGAACAGCTATTGCAGAAGGAAAAGGTGAAAAACTAACTTTTTTAGATGAACTTAATTTAAAAATAAAAATATATCCACAAAATGTATCTATTAGCACTCCAGAAATGTATAAAGAAATTGATAAAAGTTGGAATACGTTGAATAGATGTGGAAATCCTTATAAATTGTATGAAGCTTTAAAACAAAATAACTATTATGAAATAAAAAATAATATGTTCAATATCTTTGAACAAGTAGTGTTTAAAAAGTATGCTAAAATAAAAGAAAAAAAATCAGAATTAATAGAAAGAAATAAAAATGAACTAATAATGATGAGTGGAAGCGGAAGCACTATCTTTGAAATCGTGAGGTGAAAACTATGGACTTTTCTCACATAACAATTAAAGTAAACGATCTTTCAAAATCAATAGAATTTTACTCAAAGTTTGGTTTTAATGTTTTATTTAAAATGGACGATCAAGCTTTAATTCAAAATGAAAATGTGAATATACTGTTGAGAATGTTTGGGGAAAATGAAATATCTTTTTATGATGAAAATTATGTTGAAAAAGAAGTCTATAACGATCCATCAGGAACTAAAATAGAATTTTCTAATAAAAGAATTCAAAAATATAATTATCCACCAACAATTGCTGCCAAATTAATAAAAGCAGATTTAAAAAAAGTATGGGATACTTTTGTAAATCCAAATGGATGGGATGAATGGTTTACTAATGGCATGACAATGGTCTTAAAAGAAGAAGGAAAAATGAAAATTAGATGGTTTGATCAAACTTATGGAGAAGAAGTATTAGATGAAGGAATAATTCATACATTGATTGAACATAATAAAATAGTTTTTAGCTGGAACAAGTATGGTGATATATACAAATCAATGGTGACTATGAGATTTTTTGAAGCTCAAATTGGTGGAACATGGATTTATGTTGAAGATGAAAACTTAGTTACCAATGAAGAAGAGTTTAAAATAAAATTAGACTGTGCTGTTGGTTGGGGTGAGATGTTGACTCTTGCAAAGTTTTGGATTGAAAAAGGCATAAGTATCTTTAAATAACATAATAAAAAAATAAAATGAGGGATTTTTATGGGAAAAAGAATTATTTTTGGTAAAACATGGTGGGGGAAAAAATGGGTTGAAGCAATAAAAAAAATTGATATGAATACAAATAGACTTCCACGTGGAAAAACTTATGCTAATAAAAAACTTGTTTTAGAAATAAAAATAAATAAAGAATTTGATATCATCGCTAAGGTTCAAGGAACAAGACCAAAACCTTACAATGAAAAAATATCTTTAAAAAATTTTTTAACTAAAGAAAAAAATAAAATAAAAGAGCTTTTAAATAGTAGACCTGACTTATCTTCTCAATTAATAATTGGTGTTATGCCAGAAGAACTGCTTTCTATTTTAGAAAATGAACATATATACTTATTTCCAAAATCTTGGAAAGAAATTGATTCTCATTGTTCGTGTCCAGATTGGGCAAATCCTTGTAAACATCTCGCTGCTGTATACTATATTATTGCAAATGAAATAGATAAAGATCCATTTTTAATTTTTGAAATGCATGGTTTAAAAAAAGATGAATTAATATCATTTGCAAAAACAAACTCAAATATTCAAGATAAAATCTTCATTCCAATAAACACTAATGAAAAAATTAAAGAATTTAAAGAACCAATTGTTGATTTTTCTTCTCAAATAGATAATATAATAAAAATGCTTCCAAATGAAACCTTATTCTTTAATGGAAACTTTAATGAACTTTTATTTAATACTGTATATGAAACAACAATAAACTATATAAAAAATTTAAAAATTAAAGAAAATAAAAGTACTTACTTTAAAGATACTTCTTTTAAAGTAATATACTCAGAACTGAATCCAATAATTAAAATAAAAAATAATCCATTTAATAAAAAAAGCAAATTATCCTTTCAAGATTTGTACAACAACTTTGAAAGTATTCCTTTGACTATAAATAATTTTGATAATGAGTATTCTGTTTTTTTCAAAAAAATATTAAGTTTTACATATAATCTTGTTTTAAATAAATTGTTTATTCCAAAACCTGTTTCCATAAGCAATAATGAATTTTATATAAAATATAATCCTTTAACATATGGATTAAAAGAGTATATTAAATACTTAATTAGTATACTTCCAAATAATTTTATAGTAACTGAAAATGAAAGTTTAACTATGAAAAAAGATAGTTCTATTGAATACATAATTTCTTTAATATTAAAAGAAATTATAAAAAAAGCTTGTAAAGACTTGACATTTGATAAGCTATTGAATACTTTTATAACTGATGATATATATAATGCCGAAAAGTTTGAAGAAAAACAAACCTTTAATGCTCTTAAAAATTATTTTGAACCTTTTTATTTGAAGAATATAAGATACTCTTTACTTATAAAGATATATCCTTTTATAAAAGATCATTATGTAATGGAATTATACGTTCAAGACAAAAAAGATCCTTTAAAAGAAGGAATTCCATTAAACAAATTTTTATCTTTAAAAAAATATGAAAAATTTAAGATTGATATAGTAAAACAAATTGGATTTATTTCTTCAAAGTCATACGATGGAGCAAAAATATTAAAAAATGAATCCGTACAAATAACTCCCAAAGAATTGAGTGATTTTTTCACAAACACACTGCCAGTATTAGAATTATTCAACGTAGATATTATATTACCAAAAGAAATGAAAAAAATCTTAACTCCATCAGCTATTTTACAAGTAAAAACAGATAAAAATATAAAAAGCTATATAAACTTAAATGAATTAATTAAGTTTGAATGGAAAATAGCACTTGGAGATACAACTATAAGTTATGATGAATTCCTTAAATTAACTAAAAAATCAAAAGGTATTATTAAGTTCAAAGATATGTATATAAAAATTGAACCTGAAAAACTTTTAAAGATTTTAAAAAAAATAGATGAAGATATTAATATAAATTCACAGTATGAATTAATGAGTGCATTATTGACGGAAGAACTAAATGGGATAAAATTGTTCTTTGATGATGAAGTTAAAAAGATTTTAGAAAACTTAAAAAAACCAAAAAATATACGACAACCATCATCATTAAATGCTACTTTGAGAACTTATCAAAAAAAAGGCTATAGATGGTTATATACAAATAGTGAAAATGGATTTGGATGTTGTTTAGCAGATGATATGGGGCTTGGAAAGACAATACAAACTATTTCTTTATTATTAAAACAAAAAGAGTTAAAAAAATTAAAGTCTCCTGCTTTGATTATTTGCCCTACTTCTTTAATAGGAAATTGGGAAAATGAATTAACAAAGTTTGCACCGCTATTAAAGTATCATATTTATTATGGAGGTGCACGTGAGCTAAAAGAAAATGTAGATGTTTTAATAACCTCTTATGGATTAATAAGAAGAGATGTTGAAAACTTTAAAAAAATAAATTGGTCTTATATAGTAATAGATGAAGCTCAAAATATTAAAAATCCAAATACAAAACAAACAAAATCAGTTAAAAGTTTAAATGGAAATAAAAAAATTGCTTTAACTGGAACTCCAATAGAAAATAAATTATTAGAACTTTGGAGCATCTTTGATTTTTTAATGCCTGGTTATCTTGGAAAAAATGAAACTTTTAAAAACAATGTAGCAAAGCCAATAGAAAAGTTTAATGACATATCAAAAATGGAAAACTTAAAAAAAATAATAACTCCTTTTATCTTAAGACGCTTAAAAACAGATAAAAGTATAATAAAAGATTTACCAGAAAAAATAATTTTTGATCAATATGTTTATTTAAAACCACAACAAATAGCTTTATACAAAGAAACATTAAACTTAGTTGATGAAATTTTAAAAAGTAGTGGTATAGAAAAAAAAGGAATGATATTAAAATTAATAACCTCATTAAAGCAAATCTGTAATCATCCTTCACAGTATTTAAAATCCAGTGAAGCTGAATCAAACGATTCAGGAAAAACAGAAAAATTAATATCTATTTTAAATAATATTTTAGAATCAAATGAAAAAGTTTTAATCTTTACTCAATATAAAGAAATGGGCATTATATTGGAAAAGTTAATAAAAAAAGAATTGAAAACAAATTCATTGTTTTTTTATGGATCTTTATCAAGAAAACAAAGAGACCAAATGGTAGAAGACTTTCAAACTAAACATCAATTTCCAATAATGATAATATCCTTAAAAGCTGGAGGAACTGGATTAAATTTAACTAACGCATCACATGTAATTCACTATGATCTTTGGTGGAATCCAGCTGTAGAAAATCAAGCAACAGATAGAGCCTATAGAATTGGTCAAAAGAAAAATGTTATAGTACACAGAATGATTACTAAAAATACCTTTGAAGAAAAAATAAATGAAATTTTAAAAAGTAAAAATGAACTAAGTAAAAACATATTGAATTTTAGTGAAAAATGGATTACAGAATTTTCAGATAAAGAATTAAAAGAAATATTCAAACTAAAACTATAAAGCGAGGTATACTTTTATGGATATTTATGAAATATTAAAAGAGTTAAATATTAATTATAAAAAATATGATTATGATAAAAATGCTAAAACTTGTGAAGAAATAACTAATTTATTACCCAAAGATATGCCTGGAGTTAGAACTAAAAATTTACTTTTGAAAATAAAGAAAAAAGATGAATATATTATGGTCATGGTCGATGAAAATAAAAAAGTTGATCTAAAAAAATTATCAAAAAAACTTCAAGTTAAAAATTTGAGCTTTGCTTCAGAAGCACAGTTAAAAGAGTTGTTTGATATAGAGTTAGGTTCTTTATCTTATATAGCATTTTTAAACTATAAAAAAGATAATTTTAAAGTAATTATAGATAAAGAAATGTGGGAAAGCAATGAAGAATTTGATAGTCATCCAAATAAACTTGGAACAGTTTTACTATTAAAAAAAGAAGACATAATTAAAATTTTTAAACACGCCAAAGTATTTCCAGAATATATGGAATTTGAAGGAAAGTAATTTAAAAGCCGATAATATCTTGAGGTGATTTTATGAATGAAATTAATTCGCAAGTTAAAATAAATATACCAATAAAAAAAAATTCTAATAATGTATATTCTAAAAAGCTTCAAGGAAAGGTAGTTTATTCTGATAATAAATTAAATATAGTAAATGCTGGGGGTAAACTTTATATATTAGATAGCAATGGAAAAAAGCTTCCAGAAGGAAGTATTGTAAATTTACTTTTCAATACTTCAAATGATTTAAAAGAATTAAAAAATGCTATTTTTACAAAAGCGCTTGGTAACTTAACTAATAATACACTCCATATAGAAATTTTTAAAAATCTTTCATTCAATATAGATATTTCAAATATTCCAAACATTCAAAAGAGTAAATTATTAATGTGGATCTCAGAATTTTCTGAATCACTAAAAGAAAATTTTTCTAAAAACAACTTAGAAAATACTAATATAGAAAAACTTTTAGAAAATATAACCCCTGAAAAGCAAAAACAAGTTAAAGGATTTATTCGTTCTATAATAGATGAATTTTCAAAAAGCTTTTTAAAATCAAAATTAGTTCATCCATCACCAAATTTTATTGCAAAAAAAGTTGAACAAATAATAAAAAATTTTATTTCACCTAAAAAAGAAATTAATAAAAACTCATTAAATAATAATTCATTAAATACAGAATTATTAAAAAAAGATACTTCAAAAGAAAACAATAATACTTCATTAAATAAAAAAAATATATTAGAAAATGACAATAATGAAGGTATAATAAAAAATAAAAAATTAAATAAAAATCTTGAAAAAAATATTCTTAAAAATGATGATAACTCAAAGCAACAAATAAATAAAAAAAATACATTTGAATTTACTGAATCTAAAAAACAAAAAATTGAAACTTTTAATGAAGGAAAAAAGATATTAAAAGAAGAAATTAATAAAACTGGGAAAAATATTTTTAAAAACAATAATATTATAAGTAATAAAGATACAAAAGAAACAAAAACTAATGAGTATCAAAAACAAAATAATATAGTATTAGAAAAAAACAAAAACAATCAAAATATTTTTAAAAAAAATATTCAACAAATTAATAATCAAAATACTAATAATCAAAGTATTAAAACTGTTAATAAATCAATAATTAATGAAAAAAATATTTTAAAAAATAAAAACCAACTAAATGAAAAAATACAAGACAATAAATTTTTGAATATTAACAAAAAAAGTAATGAAGAAATAAGTAAAATATCAATAAAAGAAAATAACATAAAAAAATTAAAAAGACTTATACGATTACCTTCTTTTAAAAAATACAAAAGTATTATTAATAAAAAAAATATCAACTTAAAAAAAATAATTCCACACAAAAATACTACATTAGTAAAAAATTCTAAAAAATATATAATTCAAAAAAATGTTAAATTCAAAAAAATTATAAATAAACAAAGTTCTAAAAATCAATCTTCTAAAAAAAAGTATATAAAACAAAAACTCATTCAAAAAAATAAAATTAAAATTAAAAATCAAAAAATAACTACTTTAAAAGATAAAAACTTCAAATTAAATCTTGAACAACATTTAAAAAAACAAAATATTGTAAAAACAAATACTTTGAAACAAAAAATTTTTAAAAATGACTCTATAAATGAAAGATTAAATTTCGAGCAAGTTAAGAAAAAAGACGAAGAACAAGTACAAACATTATTTAAAAAAAATATACTCACATTAAACAAAACTATGGAAAAAGCAGTTTCAGCCTACAAAACTATGGAAAATTCTAAAAATATAAATGATACTTCATATATGATGTTTAATATGCTTGGAGTACCTGTATTTATGAGTTTTAAAAAAGGTAATGAAATACACAATAACAAAGAAAATTCTTCAAACTATGGAAAATTAAGATTAGTTCTTCCAACCGAAACTTTTGGAATAACAGATATAAACATGTATATTTCTGAAAAAGATGTAATATTAAAAATTGGACTTGATAAAAATGAAGAAATTTTTAAATCAGATTTAGATAAATTATCAACCAACATTGAAAAACTTGGTTACAAACTAAACTCATTAAATATTTATAAAAATGAAAAAGATATAACAGTAAAAGAAAATATTTTTTAGAATATTTTTATTTAGAATATTTTTAAAAAAAGTGATTCCATTCGGAATCACTTTTTTATATTTATTACATAGGATACTTTACTAAGTTCATTAAATAATTTCTATGTGGCATATAAGGATGACTTGCAGAAACTCTAACATTGTATCCATATTGGCCTCTATCTTCTATTTCAAAACTACCTCTATATAAATAAGTATCTTGTTGAATTTCTTTTATCATCTTTAAATCATATGTTTTTAAACTTATTACTTTATCATCTTCGAGTTTAGCTACAACTATTTCTGGTTCTATTGAATCTGGTCCTATTCCTGGTAAATATATTTCTGACTCTATTTCTATTATTTTTCCAACTTCAAGTGTTTCTGAAAAATCTTGATTAGAAGTTACTTTTATTTTTATTGAATTCCAATTTCTTTCTAATATGTCTCTCCAATTTGCAAAATCTTTTGCTACTTCAAAATTATCTTTTACGAACTTATTGTTTTGAACTTGTGCTGGCATATATAATTTTTGTGTATATTCTTTAACCATTCTTGAAGTATTAAAAAAAGATGCAACTGATCTTATTGATTCTTTCATAACTTTAATCCAATTTACTGGAATATCTTCTTTTCTATTATCATAATACATTGGTACTATCTCTTTTTCTAATGTATTATACATTGAAACACTATCAATATTATCTTGTAATTCTAAATCTGTATAATCTCTATTATCGCCTATTGCCCATCCGTTTTTCTTATTATATCCTTCAACCCACCAGCCATCAAGAACTGAAAAATTCATTGCACCATTCATTCCTGCTTTTTCTCCTGATGTTCCTGATGCTTCATGAGGTCTTCTTGGATTGTTAAGCCAAATATCAACACCTGAAACAAGATGTCTTGCAAGATTCATATCATAATTTTCTACTATAACTATTCTATTTTTAAACTGCTCCATTCTTGAAATTTCATATATTCTTTTTATAAACTCTTGTCCAGGCTTATCAGCTGGATGTGCTTTACCAGCAAAAATTATTTGAACTGGTCTTTCTGGATTATTTAGTATTTTTTCAAGTCTTTGTAAATCTCTAAATATTAATATTGCTCTTTTATAAGTTGCAAATCTTCTTGCAAAACCTATAGTTAATGCTTTTGGATCTAAAATATCTTCTATACTTTCTAATTCTTCAACAGTTTCACCATGTCTTGATCTTTGTGTTTTTAATCTTTCGTGTAAATGATTAATAAGTTTTAATTTTAGTTTTTGATGCTTTTCCCATAATTCTTTATCTGATATTTTTTCAATTTTAGCCCACATATCTGGATCGTCTATTTCATTATTCCAGTTTTCACCAAACTCTTCTTTAAACAGTTTTTGTAAGTCATCTGCTATCCAAGTTTCACTATGAACTCCATTAGTTACATGAGTTATAGGTACTTCAACTGCTTCTATACCATTCCATACATGTTTCCATAAGTTTCTTGATACTTCACCGTGGAGTTTTGAAACACCATTTGCTCTTCCCGCAAGAGAAAGTGCCAATATTGTCATTGAAAACATTTCAGATCCATCTGGTCTAGCTTCTAATCCTAATTGCATAAACTCTGGTCTTGTTGCTTTTAATGTTGGCCAATAATTACCAAAATATTTATCCATTAAATACAAAGGAAATGCATCGTTTCCAGCAGGAACCGGTGTATGTGTTGTAAAGATTGATCCAGCTCTAACAACTTCTATTGCTTCTTTAAAAGTTAAATTATTACTTTGTATTAATTCTCTCATTCTTTCAAGATTTAAAAATGCAGCATGACCTTCATTCATATGCCAAACAGAAGGATTTATATCTAATTTTCTTAATGCTCTAACTCCTGCAATACCAAGAAGCATTTCTTGTCTTATTCTCATTTCTTGGTCGCCACCATACAATCTTGAAGTTAACCATCTTTCATCTGGATCATTTTGAGGTATATCTGTATCTAATAAATATACCTTTACTCTTCCAACCTTTAATTCCCAAACTTTCACGAATACTTTTTTACCTGCTATATCTATATCAACATAAACTTCTTCTCCATTTTTATCTTTTGCAGGATCAACAGCAAGATCTGCAAAATCATAACTTTCATATATGCTTTCTTGCCAACCTTCATTATTTATTTTTTGTTGAAAATAACCTTGTCTATATAAAAATCCAACACCAATATATGGTATTCCTATATCACTTGCAGATTTAACATGATCTCCAGCTAATATTCCTAAACCTCCTGAATAAATAGGTAAAGATTCATGTATTCCATATTCAGCACAAAAATAAGCAATTTCTCCACCTTTATAATTTTTGTGTGTTTTATTAAACCATGTATCATCCGTGTTCATATAATTTTCAAATGTTTTCATCACATAATCATATAAATTCAAAAACTCTTCATCATTCAAAACAGAATCTAATTTTTTTTGGCTAACATTCTTTAAAAAAACTACTGGATTTCTATTTGTTGAAATCCATAAATCTAAATCAATTATTTCAAATAACTTCTGTGAATCATAGTTCCATGTCCACCACATATTTTTTGAAAGAACTTTTAATCCTTTTATTCTTTCAGGAAGCTTTGGAATTGCTGTAACTTTACTTAAAAAATTCATTATTCTTCCTCCCTCCGGATAATTTATGAAATTGTTTTCATAGTAATTATACCAAAAACTTATTACTAAAATCAAGGTATTTTAAAGATTTTTTATTTTTTTTACTTATATTTGTGTTCTTTTACAAATAATCACTCATAATCACTACATCATACTAAAATATAGGCTTTTTTAATTCTTAATTTTTTCATAAAAAAACGTTCATATATTAAAATTATACCAGAAAAAATTATTTTTTATCTTGTTTTAATATTTTATTTTTTTATTATACATACTTTATTTTTTAAATTGTCCATTGAATTGGTGGTAAATTATGATGACATTTTTGTGAAAAAGTGATATAATATAAATTGAGCATTTGTGAAATTTGCTCAAAATTATCTATAGTAAGGGGGAAAAATCATGGAAATAAACAATGTAATGGTAGCTGGTGCTGGTGTGTTGGGGGCACAAATAGCTTGGCAAGTAGCATTTAATGGTTTTAATGTAGTTGTTTATGATGCCTTTGAAAAAGGACTTGAAGGCGGAAAAGAATTTCATAAAAAATTTGCTAAATTATTTGAAGAAAAAAAAGGAGCAACTAAAGAGCAAATTGACTCAACTCTTTCTCGTTTGTCTTACACAACAAATTTAGAAGAAGCCGTTAAAAATGCTGATTTAGTAAGTGAATCTATTCCAGAAGTATCTGAAATAAAAAAAACATTTTATTCTAATTTATCTAAAGTTGCTCCAGAAAAAACCATTTTCACAACAAATTCTTCAACAATGTTGCCCAGTATGTTTGCTAATGAAACAAAAAGACCAGAAAAATTTTTAGCTCTACACTTTGCAAATCCGGTTTGGGATGCAAACATTGGAGAAGTAATGATGCATGATAAAACAGATAAAAAATATTTTGACATAGTTTTAAATTTTGCTAAAGATATTGGTATGATTCCTATACCAATTTATAAAGAACAACCTGGTTATGTTTTAAATTCCCTTTTAGTTCCATTATTAAAAGCTGCAAGAACTCTTATTTTCAAAGGTATTTCTGATCCTCAAAGTGTTGATAAAACATGGATGATTAGTACAGGAGCAAAAATAGGTCCTTTTGGTATAATTGATATGGTTGGTATGGATACAGTTTACAATATTGCTTTAAGAAATGGTACCATTGGTAATGATACTGAATCATTAAAAATGGCTGAATATTGTAAGAAAAATTATATAGATAAAGGGAAAAAAGGTATTAAAACTGGTGAAGGATTTTATAAGTATCCAAATCCAGCTTATCAAGATCCTAATTTCTTAATAAATAACTAAAAACTCCAGTTTAACTGGAGTTTTATTATAAAAAATTCACTAATTTTTCTGTTTCTTTTCTTATTACTTCATATATTTTTTTGCAGTTTTTATTTTCATTAATTATTTTTATAAAGTGACTTCCAACAACTACTATGTCTGTAAATTCTTTTATTTTTAATATTTGATCTTTTGAATTTATTCCAAATCCCAATGCAATTGGCTTAATTATAATGTCTTTAATTTTTTTTAACCAATTTAATGTTTCTAAATTAAATATTGTCTTTTCTCCAGTTATTCCATTTCTTGCTGTAACATAAAAAAAACCATTTCCTTTTTTATTTAAATACTTTATTCTATTCAAGTTTGTATTTTTAGATATTATTAATATATTATGTATTTTATATTTATTACAAAAATTTGATAAACCCTCATCATATTCAGGTAATAAGTCTGGAATTAATATTCCATAAAGTTTTAACTTGGAAAGTTTAGATACAAAATTTTCAATTCCATATTTAAAAATAATATTAGCATAAGTTACTATTATTATTTTTTTTCTTAATTTTTCATCTAAACTACTTATAAAATCTAAACACTTTTTTACTGTAATTTGATTATTTATTGCATCTTTAGAAGCATCTTCTATTAAAGGACCATCAGCTATTGGATCAGAAAATGGAATTTGAACTTCTATATACTTTGCTCCACCATCATTCATTGCTTCTATAATGTCTTTTGTCTTTTTTAAATTTGGATATCCACATACAAGATGTGTCATCAAAAATTTTTTATCCATTTTCTTCAACCTCTCTTTTTAAAAAGTTAATCCAATTTGTTTTATCTAAAAGTTTAGCAGTTATAAAAATATCTTTATTTCCAATTCCTGAAATATTTACTATTATATTTTTGTTTTTATTTAAATTTGAAGCTAATTTTAATGCATAAGATATTGCATGAGTTGACTCTAAAGCTGGTACTATTCCTTCATTTTTTGTTACAAAATTAAAAGTTTTTATAACTTCATCATCTTTTTCGTTTACAAAGTTTATTCTTTTTATTTCATTTAAATATACTAATTCAGGACCTATGCCCGCATAATCCAATCCAGCACTTATCGAATGTGTTGATAAGATCTGACCATCATTATTTTGCAAAAATTTTGATTTATATCCTTGTACTATACCAACTGTTCCATTACCAGAAATTTTAGATGCATGTTCATTACTTTCAATTCCTTTTCCACCTGCTTCAACACCTATTAATTTAACACTTTCATCATTTATATACTCTGAAAAAAAACCTATAGCATTTGAACCTCCTCCAACACAAGCAATCATATAATCTGGTTTATTTATATTTTCACTTCTTAATTGTTCTTTTACTTCTTTACCAATAATTGATTGAAAAAATTTAACCATTTGAGGATAAGGCGCAGGTCCTAATGCAGAACCTATTAAATAATGCGTATCAAAACTTCTTTTTGTCCAATATCTTAATGCTTCATTTACAGCGTCCTTTAAAGTTTTCGTACCATTAGTAACTGAATGAATCTTTGCTCCAAATTGTTCCATTATAAAAACATTTGGCCTTTGTCTTTTTATATCAACTTCACCCATGAATATTTCACATTCAAGATTTAACTTTGCACAAACTGCAGCAGTAGCAACTCCATGTTGTCCAGCTCCTGTTTCAGCTATTATTCTTTTTTTACCTATTTTTTTAGCAAGCAAGGCTTGGCCTAATGAATTATTAATCTTATGTGCCCCAGTATTTGCCAATCCTTCTAATTTAAAAAATATTTTTGCTCCACCTATTTTTTTTGTTAAATTTTCTGCATAATACAACGGTGTTGGCCTTCCTACAAAAGTTTTTAATAAATTTTTGTACTCTTCATTGAATTTTTTGTCTTCTGCATATCTATAAAAATTTTCTTTTAATTCATCTATTGATGACTTTAATACTTCTGGTATATAAGTTCCACCATAAACTCCATAATATTCTATTTTTTCCATTTTTTCACCTCATAAAAAAATTTTTCTACTTTTTCTTTATCTTTTTTTCCTGGAACTTTTTCTAAACCTGAAGATAAATCTATCATATTAGGGGTATATTTTAAAATTTTTTGTATATTTTTTTCATTGATTCCACCAGCAATAGCCAAAAAGCTTTCTTTTTCTTTTATTGCTTTTATTAATTCGTTTGATAATGTTTTTCCTGTACCTCCATAAGTGTTTTCAGAAAATGCATCGTATAAAGTAAATATGCTTTTTTTTATTTGTAATTTATCTTTTAAATTAACTGCTTTATAGTAAGGTATTTTTATTTTTTTTAATTTATTTTCATTGAATTCTCCATGAACTTGCACAACATCTATCAAATTTTCATTGTATGCTTTTATTGCTTGATCCAAATATTCTTTTGTAATCACTAAAGCTCTCATATTATTTTTTATTTTTAATGCAGTATTTTTTAAAAATTCATAATTGACTTGTCTTAAACTTTTAGCCATAATAAATCCAACGATATTTGCACCTTTTTTTATAACAAATTCAGTATCTTTTAAATTAGTTAATCCACATACTTTAACCACTAGCTCTTTCTTTAAATAAATTTTATTAAACATATATTTATAAAATTTATTTTGATTGTTTTTCCCATCATTAAATCCTTTTATTATTTCTGGTATTCTTTTCTTGTTTTCTATAACTGATGTTCCACAAAGTATACCATTAAATCCAAATACACCTATTGAAAACGAATCTAAATAATTATTAATACCAGATTCATATATTACTTTTATTTTTTTTATATATTTTTTTAATTCAAATGGCAATTCTTTTTTTATTTTAAAAGTATTTAAATCTCTTGAATTAATTCCAAGTAATTTTGGTTCGAGTTTTAAAGCAAAGTTTAATTCTTTTTTAGAATGAATTTCAATTAAACATGTCATACCCAATTTTTCAGCATAATCTTTTAATTCTTTCATTTTTTTTAATCCATTTTTTTCTTTAATAAATAATGAAGTTATTAATAAAATGATGTCTGCTCCAACATTATATGAAATTTCTATATCTTTTTTTGAAGTTAAAAAATCTTTCCTTAAAACTAAAATATTTGGATATTTATTTTTTATTTTTATTAAATCATTTAAAGAACCTCCAAAAAAATTTTTTTCGGTTAATACTGATATACAATTGACTCCATTTTCTATATATAGATTTGTTTGTTCTAAAATATTAAAGTTTTTTATTTTTCCTTTTGATGGAGAACTTTTTTTTATTTCCATTATTACTAAGTTATTTTTTGGCTTTAATACTGGTACAGTTCTTTTTTGTGGATATACATTTTCTATTTGTCTTTTATCTATAATTTCTTTTAAAATATCATACATTTATATCACTTACTTTTACTAATTTTTCAAGTTTTTTTAATGCCTTTTTATTTTTTATAGATTCAAGGGCCATATAATATCCTTCTTTTATACTATTTGCCTTTCCATATAAATACAGTGCTGCACCAGCATTTATACAAACAATTTTTGCTCTTTTTATATCATTTCCATTCAATATTTCCAAAGCTATCTTTTCATTATTCTGATTATCTTCATACTTTATATCTTCGTACTTTACATAATTGTCTATATTTGAAAAATCAAAAATATATTCATAAAATTTTCCATCTTTTAATTCACAAATATAGGTTGGTTCAAATATTGAAATTTCATCTAATCCATTTTTTGAAGATACTACCATTGCTCTTTTTATGCCCAAATATTTTAAAGCTTTACACATTTGTTTTAAATATTTTTTATCATAAACTCCTATCAATTGATATGTTGCATGTGCTGGATTTGAAAGAGGTCCTATTAAATTAAAAATAGTTTTAAATTTTAAAGATTTTCTTGTTTCACTAACATATTTCATTATTTTATGATACTTTGGAGCATATAAATATGTAAAGTTATTTTTTTTATAAAAATCATAAGCTTCTTCATTATCAATATCTAAATTAAATCCTAACTTTTCAAGTAAGTCCATACTTCCAGATTGAGAAGTAACTGCTCTATTCCCATGTTTTACTATATTGACGCCTAAAGCTGAAAGTACTATAGAAGAAATTGTCGATACATTAAAAGTTTTCATTTTTGATCCACCAGTACCACAAACATCTAATCTTTTTTCATTTAAATTTGGTTTTGGAAAATATTCTGCATTATCTTTTAAAACTTTTGCAAACCCCGCTAGTTCTTTATAAGAAACTTTACGCATATTAAATATAGTTAAAATGGATGCAATTTGTGCTGTATTAAAAATCGAAATATTTTTCATTAATTTATAACTTTCTTGAAATGAAAGAACTTTTTTCATTGCTTTTTCTATTAAAGCATTTGTATTTATATCTTCTTCAAAAAAATTTTTTAACATATTTATTCCCCCTTCTGTTCCTACTGATTCTGGATGAAATTGAACTCCAACACATTTATACTTTTTATGTTTTATAGCCATAACTTCTCCATCTCTGCTTTTTGCTAAAACTTCAAATTCATTTGGTATATCACTTTCTTTTGCAACTAATGAATGATATCTTGTTACTTTTATATTATTTTTAATTCCATTAAATACGCTTTTTCCATTATGCCTTATTGTATCTATTTTTCCATGAAAAATATTTTTTGCCTTAACTATTGGAACATTAAAAGCTGATAATATAGCTTGATGACCTAAACATACACCAAGTATAGGAGTATTTTTTATAAATGTTTTTACTGTATCTATAAAAATTCCTGCATCTTTAGGAATACCTGGTCCAGGAGATAATACAATATAATCTGGATTAAGCTTTTTTATTTCTTTAATTGAAATTTTATCTGATCTAAATGTTCTTACATCATTATCAAAATTAATTAAGAGTTGATACAAATTATACGTAAAAGAATCATAATTATCCAATAAAAGTATCATCTTGTTTTTTCACCTCTTCTTTTATAACCTTTAATAACGATTTAATTTTATTTTCTGTTTCTAAATATTCTTTTTCTGGTATTGAATCATAAACAATTCCTGCTCCAGCTTGAAGTCTTATTGTATCTTCTTTACATACAGCACTTCTAATTGTTATACAACTATCAAAATTACCATAAAAATCAAAAAAACCTATTAAACCTGCATAAGGTCCTCGTCTATCTTTTTCTAATAATTCTATTGTTTTAATTGATTGTAATTTAGGTGCACCAGTAACTGTTCCCGCTGGGAAAGTAGCTTTTATTACATCATAAGAAGTCTTATTTTTTTCTAATAATCCATTTACTTTACTCACAATATGTATAACACTTTCAAATTTTTCTATATTCATATACTCTTTAACATTAACTGTATTTTTTTGAGAAACCTTTCCTAAATCATTTCTTGCTAAGTCAACTAACATAAGGTGTTCTGCTTGTTCTTTTTTATCATTCAACAAATCTTCAATTAATAAGTTATCTTCAAATTTTGTACAACCTCTTTTTCTAGTTCCTGCAATTGGATTAACTAATATAATTTCATCTTTTACACTTACCATTGATTCTGGAGAAGTACCAAATAAAGTAATATCATCAAAATTAAAATAAAACATATATGGAGAAGGATTATTTTTTCTTAATCTTTTATATAAATTTAAAAATGGAATATTTGTTTTTATTTTTATATTTCTTGATAAAACACATTGTATTAAATTTCCATTTTCTATTTCCTTTTTTATATAATTAATCTTTGATAAAAATTCATTTTTAGATTCATTTTGAATTATTTTATAAAAATAAGGAGTTAAATTTCCTTTTTTGCTATAATTTTTTTTATTTAAAATATTTTCTACCTCTTTTTTTACTTTTTTCACATTGCTTTTTGTATCTATACTTTTAGTTTCGTTCAAATATTTCATTGAAAGTATTAATATTTCTTTTTTTAAATAATCCAAGATTAAAAATGTTCTTCCAAATATAAAATTACAATCATATAAATTATCATGATATTTTTTATTAAACTTTATATCTTCTACTTCATTAAAGTATTCATAACCAAGATATCCAATTCCACCAAATGGAATATTTTTATAGTTCTTAAATTCATTTTCAGGAATAAATTTTCTAAATTCATTCAAGACTTCTAAATAATTTTTGTTAGTTTTTATAAATTTTCTCTTACCTTCTTTTTTTAAAAAATATTTTTCTTTCTTTTTTATTAATTCAAAAGCTTTTTCTAATACAAATATTGAATAATTATCCTTTTCAAAAACTCCTATAAATTTTAAATTTTGCAAAATAAGATCTGTGTTTATAGTTTCAAAATTTATTTTTTCTATACTAACCATTTTTTCACCTCCATTTTTATAAAAAAAGACCATCTTAATATAAAAATTAAGACGGTCTTATATAAAACCGCCGACGGGTAACGTCGGCATTTTATTACCTCCGTACCCGTATCTTCCACCACCAATTATTTTTTAAAGTTTTCATGTTATTCTTCCCCCTTTTTTATTAAAACAAAATCTGTTATTGCTATTGCCGTTACAGCTTCAAGTACCACTGGAACTCTTAATGCAAAACATGTATCGTGTCTTCCTTTTATTTGTAAATTATCCATTTGTTTTGTTTTTAAATTAAATGTTTCTTGTATCTTTGATATACTTGATGTTGGTTTAACTGCAACTCTAAAAATTAAATCATTACCATTAGTTATTCCACCATTTATTCCACCAGAATTATTTGTTTTTGTTTTACCATTTTCATTTAAAATAGCATCATTAACTTGACTTCCATACATCTTTGTACAATTAAAACCACATCCAAATTCAATTCCTTTTATTCCTGGAATTGAAAAAATAATAGAACTAATTTTAGATTCTACAGATTCAAAAAAAGGTTCTCCAAGTCCATTCATCATATTTTTTCCTATTACTTCTACTATTCCACCTACTGAATCATTTAATTTAATAGCTCTTCGTATTTCTTCATCTATATTTTTATTACCATTCACTTCTATTAAAATAGCATTTATACATATTGGTTTTATAATTTTTTTTGCAATTACTCCTGCAGCAACTAACCCCAATGTTAATCTACCTGAAAAATGTCCACTTCCTCTATAATCATTAAAGTTATTATACTTTTTCATTGCTACAAAATCTGCATGTCCTGGTCTTGGTATATTCTTAAATTCATCATAATCTTTTGATTTTATATTTTTGTTTTTAAAAAATATAGTTATTGGAGCTCCTGTTGTTTTTCCTTTAAAAATACCACTTAAAAACTCTGGTTCATCATCTTCAATTCTTTTTGTAGTTCCCAAAGTACCACTTTTTCGTTTACGCAAATCCTCTATAAAATCTTCTTTTGATAAACTTATTCCTGGTGGACATCCATCAATAATTACTCCAACTCCTACACCATGAGACTCTCCAAAAATTGATACTTTAAAAATTGTACCAAAACTATTCAATTTTTCCACCAACCTTTTTATAATCATCCCAAAACATTTTATATGATTTATTAACACATTCTTTATTGTCTAAAATAATATTAGTATTTGAATTTATACCAGCAATAGCTGCAGCCATTGCTATTCTATGATCATTATGAGTGTTAATAAATCCATTTTTTATTTCACTTTTAAAAACTTCCATTTTATTTCCATCTATATTTATCTTTATACCTATTTTTGAAAATTCTTCAAAAATAACCTTTGCTCTGTTACTTTCTTTATATAAAAGTCTATTAACTCCATATATTATAGATTTCCCTTCACAAAAAGCTGCCAAAACAACGAGTACAGGAAATAAATCTGGAGAATCACTTGAATCATAAGTAAATGCTCTTAGCTCATTCTTTTTTACCTTTACAACTTCATTTCCCACTTCAACATTTGCTCCAACTTCTTTTAAAATATTTATTATATTTTTATCTGGTTGTTTCGAATTTATATTTAAACCATGAACTTCTATACTTTCAGAAATAGCTCCTGCCACTAAAAAATATGCCGCAGAACTCCAATCTCCTTCTATAGTATAAAAATCTCTTTTATACTTTTGATTTCCATTTATAAAAAATTTTTTATAGTTTTCATTTAATATATTTACACCAAAATCTTTCATTATTTTTAAAGTCATATCTATATAACCTTTACTCTTTAAGTTTTTTACCTCAACAATAGTATCATTTTTTTTATTTGGAAGTGCTATTAATAAACCAGTTAAAAATTGTGAGCTTATGCTTCCATCGACTAAACATTTATTAAATTTTATAGGTCCTTTAACTTCTAAGGGTAAAAAATTATTGTTGCATTTAAAACCAACACCAAGTTCTTTTAAAGTTGACTCAAAAAATCCAACAGGTCTTTTTAAAATACTCCCTTTTCCATTAACTTTTATCTTTTTTGAAAATAGCGAAATAATTGGAGTAAACATTCTAACACATAATCCAGATTCTCCACAATTTATTTCATTTGGAATACCTTCTATTTTTCCATCAATTACTATATTATTTTCATCAATAATTATTTTCTTTCCAAACTTTTTAATTACATTAATAGAATTATTTGAATCTTCACAAAAAGAAATATTTTTTAATATTATTTTTCTATTTGATAATAAAGAAATAGCTATAGCCCTTTGCATTATACTTTTAGATGATGGAACTGTTATACTTCCATTAATTTTTGATCTTAAAATTTTTATCATAACTCCTCCAATTCTTTAAACTTTAGTTTTTGTATTTTATATTCACCAATTTTTTTTAATAAAATAAAATCAATATAATCATTACTTCTTTTTTTATCTTTTTTTATTAAAATCATTAACTCTTTTGTTGAAATATTAATTTCTGTTGGTAATTTAAATATTTTTAAGAGCTTTTCAATTCTTTTAATATCATTATCTGAAATAAAATTTAATTTTTTTGATAACTGTAAAGCTCTCATCATTCCTACACTAATGGCTTCTCCATGCTTAATATTTTTTATTCTTTCAATTGCATGCCCAAAAGTATGACCAAAATTCAAAATTTTTCTAATTCCATTTTCTTTTTCATCTTCATTCACTATCTTACTTTTTAAAAAACTACAAGTATGAACTATATATTCTAGTGTTTTTTCGTCTCTCATTAAAAGTTTTTCTATATTTTTTTCTATAAAATTTAATAATTCTTTGTCTAAAATTAATCCATACTTTATTACTTCTGAAAGACCATTTCTATACTCTTTATCACTCAAAGTTTTTAACATTTTTAAATCAGAAAGTACAAATTCAGGTTGATTTATAGTTCCTAAAATATTCTTATATTTATAAAAGTTAACTCCATTTTTTCCACCTATTGAAGCATCAACTTGAGAGAGTAATGTTGTTGATACAAAACCATATTTTAATCCTCTCATATAAATACTTCCAACAAAACCTGTAATATCAGAAACAACTCCACCACCAATACCCAAAAGAAAACTACTTCTGTCCACTTCATACTCTATTAATTTTTTTGCTATTTCTTCAATAGTTTTTAATTTTTTAGTTTTTTCTCCTGGTTTTAAAGTTATAATTTTTTCAAAAGGTAATTCATAATATTTTTTTATATTTTCATCTGTAATAACTACAATATTTTTATTTTTTATATAATTATGAACGTTTTCTAAACTTTCTCCTACATAAATCTTAGAATTTTTAATAATATTTATTGTTTTCATATTTTCTCCTTTTATTTTTTATTTAAAGTTAAATACAATCTTTTTATCTTATCAACTAAAGTTTTAAACTCATTAGCTGGATAAGCTTGGAATCCGTCTGATAATGCTTTCTCTGGATTAATATGAACTTCTATCATCAATCCATCTGCACCAGCTGCAATAGCAGCTAAACTCATTGGTTCAATATGTGATAATAATCCTGTTCCATGAGATGGATCAACAAAAATTGGTAAATTAGATTCTTTTTTTATAGATGGTATTATACTTAAATCAAGGGTATTTCTTGTATAAGTTTCAAAAGTTCTAATACCTCGTTCACAAAGAAAAACCTTATTATTTCCTTCTTTCATTATATACTCTGCTGCACATAAAAATTCTTCTAAAGTTGAGTTCATTCCTCTTTTTAACATTATTGGTTTATTTGTTTTCCCAACTTCCTTTAAAAGAGGAAAGTTTTGCATATTTCTTGCTCCTATTTGAATTATATCAGAATATTCTCCAATTAAATTAATATCCCTTATATCTATTAATTCAGTAATAATAGGCATATCAAACATTTTACCAGCTTTTTTTAATAATTTTAAACCTTTTATTCCAAGTCCTTGAAATGAATATGGTGAAGTTCGTGGCTTAAATGCACCGCCTCTCAATATATTTGCTCCAGCTTTTTTTACTTCTAATGCTGTTTGTAAAATTTGTTTTTCACTTTCCACACTACAAGGACCAGCTATAATAATTAAATCTTTTCCTATTTTTAGATTTTTCAAATTAATAATATTTTTTTCTTTAAATTTTTTTGAAACTAACTTTAAATTAAACATTTTTATTCCCCCAAAAAAAATGGTGTCTGCATAAGCAGACACCTGATTTTGTTTTAAAAGTTTTTCTTTAAAAATATATAGAAAAACTCAAAGCCACCGATCAGATGTCTTTGAGTTCCACCATGAAATAACATTATTTAATTTTTTATTTATATTATACTTCATCACAACCACTCCAATATTATTTTTTTGATTATAACATTAAACTTCTCAATATAAAAAGTTAAAAAAACTCTATTAAAACGAATTAAATAAAATTATTATTATTTATTTCAATAAATCTTTTTTTATCAAATGAATCTTTTAAAATTTTTGTATTTCCAAAAAATTTTAAAATTTCTTCCGTTTTTTTATAATTAAATTCAGTTGTTTCAAATAACATAATTTTCCCTTTTAACTGCTCATATTTTAATAAATTTTTAAAAAAATTTTGTCCATCAATACCAGCATATAATGCAATAGACGGTTCATACTTCAATCTATTATTTTTAAAAGACTCTTCTACATAAGGTGGATTTGACACTATCATTTCAATTTCACTTATTTTATCTTTTATTGGTTCTATATACTCTCCGCAATAAAAATTTATATCAACATTTAACTTTTTAGCATTTAATTTTGCAACATCTAATGCCTTTTCAGAAATATCTATTGCATAAACATTCATATTTGGAAAATATTTTTTTAATGAAATTGCTATAACTCCTGAACCAGTACCTATATCTACTATACTTTTTATATTTTCTTCTTCTATTGTTTTTTTTGCATAAAGAACTAAATCTTCTGTTTCAATTCTTGGAATTAGAACTCTTTCATCTACGTAAAACTTATTATTTAAGAATTTTACTTCATTTATTAAATACTCAAGCGGATATCCATTTAAAACTCTAAGAAGTTTTTTTATTGTTCCTTCTTTAATATCATCATTCAACAAATAATAACTCATATCTTTATTTTCTATTTTAGAAATTATTTTTAATAATTGAAAACGGGAAACATCATAGTCTCCCGTTTTATTAATTAAATCTTTTAGCTTCATATTCCAAGTACTTGCCTTACTTCATCTTTTGCCATATCTGGACTCCATGGTGGATCAAATGTCAATTCAACAAATACATTATTTGCCTCTTTTATTTCCTCTTTTAGTTTATCTTTTGCTTCTTGAACCATAAACCCAGCCATAGGACACATTGGTGTTGTTAGAGTCATTTCAACGTAAATATCATTATTTTCTGCAATATTCACTTTATAAATTAACCCGAGTGACACAACATCATATCCTATTTCAATGTCATAAACATGTTCCAATGCTGACATAACTTGTTCTTTTGTTATCATAAAATTACCTCCTAAAACATTTTCTCGTTAAAGATTATTTCTGAATTTTTTTTAAACTTATCAAACTCTTTTTGCAACTCTTCACTAAAATATTTTTTTACAATTGGATCTTTTAAATCTCTTTCAACATAATTCTTTGCTTCTTCATATGATAAATTCTTAGATGGGTATTTTTTTTCTATTTTTATAATTTCATAATGATCACCATATTTCATTGGTTCAAAAATATATCCAGATGCATTTTTAATTACTTGAGCTAAAACTTTATCATTGTCATTTAGATTAACTGTTATTTTTTCAGCTTCATTTTTATCTTTAAACATATTATACACTTCATCAAATGTATAATATCCATCTATAATTTTTTTATAAGTTAATGATGCTTCATCAGTATTATTTATTTTTATCACTTTTAAATCTGCTTTTGGCTTTGAAACATATGCTTTTGAATTTTTATTATAATAACTCTTAATTTCATCTTCTTTCAAGGGTATTTCATCATATTTTTTTAAATAAAGTTCATTAATTGCCTTTTTGTACAAAGCTTTTAAATAATTATCTTCAACATAAACTTCTTTTGATGAATATCCTTTACTCAAAAGGTATAAATTTATGTCTTTTGGTGATATGTTTGATTTTGAAAATATATCATTTACTTTTTGAACATATATTTTTTTTAAGTCATCTCTATTTAAGTTTATTCCCTTACTTTCAACAAATTGTATAAACAAGTACTGATTTACAAGTTTCATTGCTTGTTCTTTATTGTAAGTATTTAAAAATTTTATACCAGTTGCTGTTCCAGTTAAAGTATTATAAAATTCACCATACTTACTTTTTAAATCCTGTAAGATTAAAATAGACTTTGATGTTGCATTTAAAAGTTCTGAATTTACTTTATCATTGTTTACTTTTACAACCGTATTATCTTTGAAATCCATGTATTTTACAGTAGAAAACGATACAATTGTAATAATAACCATTAAGCTTAAAAATACTTTTTTCATTAAACTTCCCCCTCTTTTAAATTATCCCATATTTTCTTTTTCTCTTTCTTATCAATATCGTTAAATTTATTTCCAAGAATATTTTCAAAAATTTGAAATTTATTATAATATTTTTTTGATATATTGCTTAAAATAGAATCTATATCTTCATTATTTTTTACTGATAAATAAACTATTTTTTCAAAAACACCTTTTATATTATCTCTTTCAGCATCTTCAATTATTTTTTCAAAAATATCTTCTTCAAAGAAAGGATCAAATCCAACAGCTAAAGAATTTTCAAATAATCTTCTGAGTTGTAAAAGTGGTGGTATTCCTTTTTTATAGTTTCCTATTTTTGAAAATTTTTCCTTATTTTTTTCTTTTGATTTCAAATTTTCCCATTGTTCATACGAATATTCTTTTGCATCTCCAAATACATGAGGATGTCTTCTTATCATCTTGTCGTTAATTGCATCTAAAATATCGGTTATTTCAAAATTATTATTTTCTGAAGCTACTTGAGCATGAAATACTATTTGTAGCAAAACATCACCTAATTCTTCTGCAAGTTCTTTATAATCTTTTGAGTTAACACTTTCTACGACTTCGTAAGCTTCTTCAATTATATACGGCTTTAAAGTATCATGTGTTTGCTTTCTATCCCAAGGACATCCTTCTTCGCTCCTCAATATTTCCATTATTTCAAGTAACTCTACAAACTTTTTAGCAGCTTTTTCTTTGTTCATTCAATCACCTCATAGAACACCCAGTTTCATTAATGTATTTTTTGAAAAATCATTTTTATTATATTGTATTTCATTATTAATTATCATACTTTTTACAGGATTAAAGGTTAATCTATATTCATTAAAAATACCATACTTTTTTATTTTTTCCACATGTTCTTTTGTAGGATATCCTTTATGTTTATAAAATAAATATTCTGGATACTTTTCTGAAAGCTTTATCATATACTTATCTCTCAAAACTTTTGCAATTATTGAAGCAGCCCCTATAAGACTCAACTTTGAGTCACCTTTCACTATACATTCAAATGGAAACGAAAAGTGAAAATTTTTTCCATCTATTAAACAATAACCAGAGTTAAGTTGTTCAACACATTTTTTCATTGCATACTGTGTTGCTTTAAAGATATTCATTTCATCAATTAATTCTGAAGATGCTGCATAGTATGAATATTTAAAATTTTTAATTATTTCATTATATCTTTTTTCTCTTTCTTTTTCACTCAAAGTTTTTGAATCAGCGCCAATTCTTTTTAAAGCTTTTAATTCATTTTCATTTTCTACATAAACTGCTGCTGCAAAAACAGGACCAGCCAAAGGACCTCTTCCTGCTTCATCTAATCCAATTATTGAACCATATTTTTTAAAGTATTTAAGGTCAAATATTGTTTCATCTTTTACTGAAGAATTTTTCATTAAAAACCTCCCAATTTTACTCCAAATAGATTTTAACATATTTTTCTTAAAAAACCAATAAAAAAACTCTCAAAAGAGAGTTTTTTAATAAATAATTGCATTTATTTCTTCCATTATAGAATCATTCAATTTATTTTTTAATTCAGATGCTTTTAGATTTTCTCTTACTTGTTCAACTCTACTTGCTCCAGTTATAACTGTGCTAACATTTTTATTTTTTAATAACCAAGCAAGGGATAATTGTGATACTTTCATATCCAAATCTTTTGCAATTTTAGTTAACTTTTTTACTTTTTCTATATTTTTTTCTGAAAGTAATCCATTATTTTTTAAATTATTCTTCAAACCCGAAAATTTATGTAATCTACTATCTTCTGGAATTGATTCATTGTATTTACCAGTAAGTATTCCACTTGCAAGTGGACTCCAAGTAGTAAGTCCCAATCCATATTTTTCATATAATAAATTAAATTCATGCTCTACTTTTTCTCTAACAAACATATTGTATTGAGGTTGTTCCATTGTTGGTGGAATACAATTTAATTCCTTTGCTACTTTAAAAGCTTTATCTAATTCTTCATAACTCCATTCTGAAGTTCCCCAGTACATAGCAAGACCATTTCTAACAATATAATCCATTGCCAATACCGTTTCTTCTATTGGTGTATCTGGGTCAGGTCTATGACAAAAAATTAAATCAACATAATCAAGTTGCAACCTTTTTAAAGAGTTCCAAGTTCCTTCAAGTAAATGTTTTCTTGAAAGTCCTCTATCATTTGGTCCATTCCCACCCCAAAATATTTTTGTTGACACTATTAAATCTGTTCTTCTATATTCTTTTAGTGCTATCCCCATTAACGATTCAGATAATCCATTTGCATAGGCCTCTGCATTATCAAAAAAATTAACTCCACTATTAAAGGCTTCTTTCATACATTTCTTTACATTTTCTGTGTCTAATTGATTTCCAAAAGTAATCCAAGAACCTAAAGAAAGTTCACTAATTTTTAATCCAGATTTCCCTAATTTTCTATATTCCATAAACAAGCCCCTTTTTTAATTAGCTTACCTAATTAAATTATATCATAAAAAAAGAATATAAGGCAATGCCTTATATTCTTTAATATTAATTTTTTATTATTCTTTTTCGTATGGTTGACCATCTGCTGCTGGAGCTCTTGTTTTACCAACAAATCCACCAACTATTATTATAGTTATTACAAATGGCAATAAATTCAATAATGCTTTCATTTCTGAAGGTAATGTTAGCATTGATTGAAGTTGTATATTCATAGCTTCTGCAGCTCCAAATAAAAGTGAAGCCCACATTGCACCAATTGGATTCCAGTTACCTAAAATCATAGCAGCAAGAGCTATAAAACCTTTTCCTGAAGGCATATCTTCTATAAATTGACCTATATCTCCAAGAGCTATATAAACTCCTCCAAGACCTGCTAAAAGCCCACTCATTAAAACACCAAAGTATCTTATTTTTTTAACGTTTACTCCTAATGTATCTGCTGCCTTTGGATTTTCTCCAACAGCTCTCATTCTCAATCCTAATGGTGTTTTATAAATTAAATACCATGAAGCAAATATTATTATAATCGCAAAATAAAAGAATATAGATAGATCATTAAATATAGCTCCAATAAATGGTATATCTTTTATAATAGGTAATTCTACAGTTGGAAGTTTATGAGCAACTAAATTTGTTTGACCTTTATGTCCAAATATAGGAATCATTAAAAATCCAACAAGACCTTGTGCAATTAAAATTAAAGCCGTTGCTGAAACAATTTGATCTGCTGACCATTCAATTGAAACATAAGCATGTAAAGCCGCAAGAATTACACCAGCAAGCATCCCCATAATTAATCCTAACCATGGATTATCAAATTTTATAGCAAATACTATTGAAGTAAATGCTCCAATTTTCATTATACCTTCAAGTGCTATATTAGTTACACCTGTTTTTTCACTAAAAACACCACCAATTGCAGCAAAAACAAGTGGAAGTGCTGATAATATTGTCAATCTATAAAACAAAGGTGATGCTAACGTAGCAAAAATGGCTTCTATCCAACTCATTTAGCTTCACCTTCCTTTGCTAATTTAGTTGATGCTTTTGTTATCCAAGTTTTTACTATTCTATCAGCTGCAACAAAGAATATAATTACACCTTGTATTATTACAACTATATCATCTGGAATACCAGCAAGTTGCATAGAATTTGATCCAGATCTCAATGAAGAAATTAAGAATGATGAAAAAATAATACCAATTGGATTATTTTGTCCTATTAAAGCAATTGTAATTCCATCAAAACCTCTTCCACTTGTAAATGCACCAAAAATTCTATGATGAACCCCCATAACTTCTATTGCACCAGCAAGTCCAGCAAGTGCACCAGATATTGCCATAGTTAAAACTATATTTTTACTTATAGATATTCCACCATATTCTGCTGAATATGCATTGTATCCAACTGCTTTTATTTCATAACCTGTAGTTGTTTTTTCAAGAATTATATACATAACTATTGCTGCAACAACGGCTATTAAAATTCCAGATGGAACATTACTTGCTTGTATTGTCATTAATGGAGGTAATTGAGCACTTTTAGCTATTTCAGGTGATTTTGGAACACCTTGTCCAACAGCAAGAGGTCCAGAAACTAAGTAATTTCCAATATGATAAGCTATCCAGTTAAGCATTATAGTTGTTATAACTTCATGAGCTCCTGTTTTTGCTTTTAAATATCCTGCAATTGATGCCCAAAAAGCACCACCTAACATACCTGCAAAAATAGTTATAGGTATAGCAAAAACTGGAGAAACATTACCCATATTTATACCAACCATAACAGCCATCATTCCACCAACAGCCATTTGACCTTCAGCACCAATATTAAAAACTCCAGCTCTAAATCCAAATCCAACTGCAAGACCAGTTAAAAGTAAACTTGTCATTTTTGTAATATTATCTGCCCAAGCAGCTCTTCCAACAAATGCACCTTCAAAAAGTTTTAAATATGCAAGTAATGGATTTTTTCCTATAATTAATATTATTACAGATGCAATTAATAATGCAACAAGTACCGATACTATTGGTACCAATATAGGCATCCATTTACTTTCTTTTATTTTTTGAGCCATTATTTATCCCCTCCATGATGAGGTGCATGTGCCTCTGTTTCTGCGATTGTTCTTAATTCACTTAATTTTTTACCTGCCATCAAAAGTCCAACTTCTTCAATGGTTAATTCTCCTGGTTTAAATTCTCCAGTAACTCCACCTTCATACATAACCAAAACTCTATCAGACAATGATAAAACTTCTTCAAGTTCCATAGAAATTAAAAGTACAGCAACATTTTTTCTTCTTAATTCCAATATTTCTTTATGAACGTATTCAATTGCACCTACATCTAATCCTCTTGTAGGTTGAGCGATTACTATAAAATCAGGATTTGCACTAACTTCTCTTGCAATAACGACCTTTTGTTGATTCCCTCCTGACAAGTTACCTGTTTTTATTGAAGCATCTGCAGGTCTAACATCAAATTTTTTAATTAAATCTTGTGAATATTCCTGTATAATATCATTATTTAAAAATCCTCTTCTTGCAAACGGCATCTTATAGTGACGTCCAAGAATCATATTATAGTAGTTTGGATATTCTTTTACCATTGCATATTTAAATCTATCTTCTGGAATATGAGTTATATTACTTTCTCTTAATTCCTTAACTGTATAGTGAGAAATATCTTTTCCTTTGTATAAATATTCACCACTTTCTTTTTTTCTTAATCCTGTGAGGGCTTCAACAAGTTCTGTTTGTCCATTACCAGCAACACCTGCAATACCAAGAACTTCACCTTTCCTTATTTCAAAGTTCATTCCTCTTACTGCATCAAGTTGTCTATTATCTTTTACCCATAAATTTTTAATTTCAACAACTTTTTCACCTGGTACTTTTTCTTCCTTGTCAACTCTCAAAATAACTTCTCTACCAACCATCATATTTGCCAATTCTTTTTCATTTGTTTCTGAAACTTTTACATGACCTGTAACCTTACCTAATCTCATAACAGTAATATTATCACAAATTGTCATAACTTCGTGTAATTTGTGACTTATAAAAATAATAGTTTTTCCATCATCTCTTAACTTTCTCATGATTTCAAATAATTCTTCAATTTCTTGAGGAGTTAGAACTGCAGTTGGTTCATCAAGAATCAAAATTTCTGCACCTCTATATATAGTTTTAATTATCTCAACTCTTTGTTGAGTACCTACAGGTAAATCCTCAATTAAAGCATCCACATCAACTTTCAATCCATATCTTTTAGAAAGTTCTTGTACTTCTCGTCTTGCTTTTTTCAAATCAAATGAAATACCTTTTTTAGGTTCTGAACCGAGAACAACATTTTCTGCAACTGTCAAATTGTCTACAAGCATAAAATGCTGATGAACCATACCTATACCAGCATTTATGGCATCTTTCGGACCATTAAAAACCTTTTTCTCTCCGTTTATAAAAATATCTCCAGAAGTTGGTGTGTAAAGGCCATAAAGTTGATTCATGAGTGTTGATTTTCCTGCACCATTTTCACCAATAAGTGCATGAATTTCCCCTTTTTTAATTTCTAAATTTACATGATCGTTAGCAAGTACCTTTGGAAATCGTTTAACAATTTCTTTCATGTAAACTGCATAGTTCATTAAATCTGTCCCCTTGGACATCGAAACACCTCCTAAAGCTATCCAAAAGTTGCTAATTGATAGATGTTTTTCATCTATTAATTAACAACTTTAAAAAAAGGATGGGATTCCCCATCCCTTTTTTATTTTTTAATTAAAATGGAAATTTTACAGAAGTTACATCAAATGAAGCTAATCCATCTTCTGAATCAGGAACATTTACTTGACCTTGTTTTATTAAAGAAGAAAGATATGCTAATTCTGCAAAAGTTGAATTTGAAACCATACCTTTTGTATATTTCATTGGTGAAATGTCAACACCATTTTCTTTTAAACCAAGAGTATGTACTCCACTTTTAAAAGATCTTGCAGATCTTGAACTTTTAATACCTAAAAATGCTGCTGTATCTACTCTTTTCATAGCGCTTGCAAGTCCAAATCCTGGTGCAAGATAATCTTGATCAGAGTCAACACCTACTGCAAAATAACCTCTACCTTTTTCATAATATTTGTCTATAATATCTTTAAGAGTTGCATTTGCATCTAATCCATAGAAAGAAAGTCCTTTTTCTTTTGCTGCATCAAAAGCACCATTTCCAGTTGCTCCAGCTGCATGGAATATTATATCTGCGCCTTGTGCAAATTGAGCCATTGCCATTTGTTTTCCTTTTGCAACGTCACCAAATCCACCAGCGTAACCTAATATAGCTTCAACATTTTTATTATGGATTTCATTGTAAGCTTTTATACCTGCTCTGTATCCAAATTCAAATCTTTTAACTGGTGGAATTTCAATTCCTCCAATAAATCCAAGCTTACCTGTTTTAGTCATACTTGCTGAAAGATATCCAACTAAAAATGCTGATTCTTGTTCTTTAAACAAATAAAGTGCTACATTTGAAGGAATAGTTGTTCCTTGAGAAGGTGCAATATCTATTCCAATAAACTTTGTTCTTGGGAATTGTGGTGCAACATCAAATAAAGCTGATGTCATCATAAAACCAACAGCTATAACTACATCTGATTCTTTTGCAGCATTTGATAAATTAGTTACATAATCTGTTTGTTCCTTTGAAATAAGTACCTTTACATTTGCCTTTAATTCGTCTTTTGCTCTTAAAACTCCAGCCCATGTACCATCATTAAATGATTTGTCTCCTAATCCCCCTGTATCGGAAACCATAGTAACTGTAAGTGCAAATGAACTTACAACAAAAGCCAAAACTAACATCATAGATAAAACTTTTTTCATGATTCACTACCTCCCTTTTTGATAGTTAATAGTATTGTTATTAATACCATTATGATTCCATAAAGTATGTTCACACTAAACTCAGAACTTTTTAATACTGGATACTTTATTTGAGATAAAACTTCTATAGTTCCTGGCTTTATAAACATCAAAACAGAAGATATAATCATTGCACCAAAAGAACTCCATTTTATAAGTTTCCCTTCAAATACTATCCAAAAAACAATTCCAAGGAAAAATATCATAAGCATTTTAGTTCCATAATCTGTATTGTATGCTTTTATGTTCAATTTATCTTTTGCATTGAAGTTTGTATAAGATTCATCTATATCTTTCTTAACTGGTACAAGTAATTTGTTTTTCATAAAATAACTATCTAAATTATTTTTAAATAACTTTAAAAACTGTTCATCAGAATAATCTTCAATTCTTTCTATGTTTAATTTCATTGTTTTTATCTCATTATTTATATTTTTCATTCTTAATTCTGATGCTTTTACAAACTTATCTATTGCTTCCGCATAATCCTTAGATACTTTTGTATAATTTTTTTCTTTGTTTAATAATAATCCATTTATATTATTTTTTATATTAACTCCATAATCATTACTTATGCTTTCAATTATATTGTTTTCAATTGAATCATTTATATACTTCTTTAAAAGATTTGAATATATATTTTTCGCCTCAGAGTTTTCAGTTGTAATTGAATTTGTTAATTCAGTTAAATTCTTATGAATTACTGAATGATTGTATAACAACACATCCTTTAAAAGTTGGTTTTCAAAAGAAGAATTATGAAAACTCTTTGTATTCTTCATAGTCAAATCTTTTGAATAATAAGTTGGAATAAACAATAACAACGCAAGTAAAATAAATAATGAAACATTTATAAGCCTTTTTACGAATTTAACATCTCTACCAAATGCCGAAAAGAACTTAACAAAAAACATTATTGCAACAGCTACTACTATAAAACTACCGTAAAAGAATGATGTAATTATATCTTTAGAAAAATTATACATAAATATTAAGTAAAAAACTTCATAACCAAAAACACCTAAAATAATATAATTTAAGTATTTTTTAAAAAATTTAACTCCAACCAAAATTACAGCCAAATATATAATAAATCTTAAATAAGAAAGATTAATTCCTTTTTTAGCTTCTTTTATAAACATAGCAACAGAAGAATTCAAATCTTCATCATTTTTTTTAGTTATATCTTCTAATAATTCAGAAGAAAGATTATCGATTTCATACTCCAAATCTTCTCCTGTTATTCCAGAATTTGCCAATTTTTCAATTTCTGTATTTAGTTTTACACTATTCTTCTTAATTATACCATCATAAAGTTCATTTTTTTCTCCACTGTATGTATATAAATCTAAATTTTCTAATTTAGAATTTGTTTTATGTTTTTCAATATTTGTATATGGACTTGTTTCTACTAATCCCATAGAATATGCTATAACATTTCCTATGTACAAAAGTGCTTCATTTTGCATATTTTGGTAAATATCTTGAACAGTAACAAAATATGCAGGCATACTTTTTATAACTTCATTGCTCAACTCTCCACCAGCAAGATCTGTTTGTACATAACATAAAAAACCAGCAAAAGCTAATTTTTCTTCATCAGAATTAAATGTCATAGATTTATGAATCATAGATAAATATGTCTGAATATCTGTTGGTCTATCAACAAATTCTGCACTTCCAACCATATTATTTCTATAATATCTATATAAACCTAAATTTTTCATTTCATCTTTAAATTTATTTATAAGATGATTTTCTTTAGTATCTGAGTTGTAGGCTTTTATAAACCCAACATACTTTTCTTGCACAATTTTAGTGTTAATGGAGTATCCAATAATCACTAAAAGTACTGAAAAAACAAGTAACATATATTTCTTCATTAAAATCCCTCCTGTTTATTTCTTTCTAACATCCTCTCAACTGCATCTATGATTATACCCATCCCCGTTTTATTGCTAACTCCATCTGGTAAAACAATATCGCACTTATATTTTTGTGGTTCTATAAAAGCTTTGAAAGAAGGTGCTACAAATCTTCTATATTGAGTTAATATACTTTCTATTGTTCTACCTCTTTCAACTGTATCTCTTTCTATTCTTCTTATAAGTCTTTCATCTGAAGGAGCATCTATATACACTGAAAAATCAAATAAATTTTTTAATTCTTTATCATGGAGAACCAGTATTCCTTCAACTATAACTAAATCAGTCACTAAAAATTTTTTTGTAATAGACTGTTCTCTTCTACAAGTTACCATATTATAAACAGGCAACTCTATAGATTTTTCTTTTTTTAATAATTTTAAATGTTTCTTAAAAAGATCGAAATCAAATGCTTTAGGATCATCGAAATTAAATTCTCTTGGATCAACACCAGGAGGTAAATCTTTGTAATAATCATCCATACTCAACAAAGAAGCGCGAGAATTAAAGTGTTTCACAATACTTTTGGAAACACTAGTTTTCCCGGCTCCACTTCCACCAATTATGGCAACAAGAACCAATTTTTTCCACCTCTTCATAGATAATTATTGATATTATACTATAATTATTTAATATAATCAAATTCTATTAAATATAAATAAATATTATTATTTGCATTTTAATAACTTTGTGATAGAATAATTATGAAAAATTTAAAAGGGGTGAGAAACAATTAAACAATTTAATAAACTTTTATTTACATTTTTATTCGTTACATTGGCTTTTAACCTGTCTTTTTCCAATGATTATTTTGCTGAAATCAATACATTCCCAACTGGGAATAGAAGCTTTTTAATAAAATCAGAAAAAAATCTTGCTTTAGTATGTGATTATGATGGGAAAGTAACTTATGTAGATATATACAATTCAGAATTTGGATATTTTAAGTATGGACTTTCAAGACCAACATCTGCTTTTTTTGATGGAGAATATATTTATATTGTTGATTCTATGAAAAAAGAAGTACAAAAAATATCAAACATAACAAAAAAAATTATTAAAAAAATAAAATTAGATAAATCTCCTTGGAATATAAAAGTTATAAATAATAAATTGTATATTACTGCAGAAGAAAGCTTATATATCTTAGATAAAAATCTAAATATTAAATCAAGTTATAAATTATCAGTAAACAGTCCTTATATAATAACACAAAATAAAGAAGTTTTTATTCCAATGTATGATAATTATATAAATAATACTTTTAAAACAAAACTTTTATTTTTTATTCCAAATTCCAATCAATACATACCGAATCAAGTTAATATTAAAAATCCAGTAGATATTATAAAGGTTAATAATATTTTTTATGTCGTTTCAAAATTTGAAGGAAAGCTTTACAAAATAACAAAATATTCACAAAAAGAAGTTGCTGATTTTAATGGAGTCACTAGAAATATTGAATTATTCAATGATTATATAATAGGTCATTCTATGAAAGGTGGAATTTATTATTATAATTTAAAAACTGGAAAAACTACAAAAATTTTAGAAGATATTCCCATAATAGATATAACTGTGTCTCCAGACAAAAATTATATATATGCAATATCTCATATAAATAATAAGCTTTACATTATAAAAAATATGAAAGTTTATCAAGAGCTAAATGTATCTTCATATCCTATTGATGTAATCTCACCTGATAACAATATAATTTTAGTATTAACCACTGATAATGGACAATTACATCTTATAAGACGTTTTGAATAATTTGTTTAGAAAGATTTATCGTATCATTTAATCTTATTTTATAAGTTTCAGAAGTTTCTAAAAAATTATATTTTAATAATCTAAAATAACTTTCTGGTATATCTAATAAACGATTATAAAAAAAATTATATTTATTATCTATACTTTTTAAAACACGTCTGTTTTTTTTAGTGAGTTTAGTTAAAACAGGTGTTTCATAAAAAATAGAAGCAAGTGAACTATGTAATCTATCTGATATTACAAGTGAAGAAGTTGCTATTTCTTCTTGAATTTTATTAAAGTCCTTGTATGGAAATAAAACTTCATTCATTGTATCTTTTCTAATACTTTCAACAAGAGCATAGTTTGTTATTGAATCTTGATTTGAATTAATTATCAAAGGTGTAATAGTATAATCACTAAATATATTCAAAAAATCAATTAAATATTTTAAATTACTATATGAATTTTTTAAACACAAAGAAATTTTTCTTTCTTTTTTATTTTTATAAGCATTCAATGAATATGGTCCTATATCCATACCAAAGTATGAATTTTTATTATACTTTTTGGAATAATTATATGAAACTTTATCTCTATAAATACCAAATAAGTTTTCATATTTCATAATTTTTTTTAATTTTTTGTTTGCCGTTTTATGTTTTAAAGGTCCAAAACCTTGAGATAAAAATAAAATTTTTTTATTATACTTTATTGCCACTTTACATATCTCATAATAATAATAATAACTCTTTAAAGATGTTTCGCTTTGTAATAAATTACCTCCACCATAAATAATTAAATCAGAGTCTTTGATATTCTTTTTCATAGAAAAAATATCATATTTATTTATAATTTCAACATTAAATTTTAATATATTTCTCATCTTTTTAGATAAAAAATCTATTTCACTTGGAATAATTAGAGTGTCATTAAACCCTATCTCATTTAGTATCTTAAATGTACTTTTTAAAAGTAAATCATCACCAAAATTATTATAACCATAATAACCAACTAAAAATATTTTTTTCATATAGTGCCTCCAAAATTATTTTAGGAATATTATATAAAACTAAAGAATTATTACACAGGAGGGATAAAAGTGTTCGATAATAATTTTAAAATTTTACCAAAAGCATTAGATGCTTATACTCAAAGACAAAAAGCTATAGCTCAAAATATAGCTAATTTTGATACCCCAAACTACAAAAGAAAATATGTTTCTTTTGAAAACGAGCTTCAAAAAGCTCTGAGCGATACAGATAATTTAAAATTAAAAACAACAGATTCTAGACATATAAATAATACCCCATCTTTAGAAAAAGTTCAAGCACAAACTTTAATAGATAAAAACAAAAGTAATAGAAATGATGGAAATAACGTTGATATAGACATTGAAACAACTGAAATGGTACAAAACAATTTAAGATATACAACTGTATCTAGGCTTATGACTTATGTTATAAATAGATACAACACAGCCATTAAAAGATAATTAAAGAAAATATGGAGGGATTTTAATGGAAGGTTTATTTAAAATAATGAATATTGCTGCAAGTGGTATGACTGCAGAAAGATTTAGAACTGATATAATTTCTCAAAATCTTGCAAATGCCGAAACAACAAGAACAGAAAATGGAGGTCCTTATCAAAGAAAAATTGTTTCTTTTAAAGAAATTCTGGATAATGAAACAAATTATGGAGGAGTCAAAGTTTCTAAACTTTCAAAAGATACTTCACCATTTAAAATTGTATATGATCCTAATCATCCAGATGCCGATAAAAACGGATATGTAAAGTATCCTAATGTTAATGTTTTAAGAGAAATAGTCGATATGATGAATGCTCAAAGAGCTTACGAATTAAATGCTTCAGTTGTTAACACTTCTAAATCAATGTACAATGCAGCACTAAATATAGGAAGATAATGAGGGGAGTGATTTTATGATAGAAAAAATAAACCCTATAAGTTTACAACATCCAAGTTTAATAAATAAAAATCCTGTTCAAAGCTCTAATAACAATGATTTTTCTAAAATGCTAAAAGACGCCATAGATGAAGTTAATTCACTGCAAAAAAATGCTGATACAAAGGCAGCAGATTATGCATCTGGTAAAATAACCGATGTTCATCAAGTTATAATAGCAGCTGAAAAAGCTTCTTTATCTTTAAAATTAACTTCTGAAGTTACAAATAAAATAGTTGAAGCTTATAAGGAAATAACAAGAATGCAATTGTAAAAAAGACGCTAAGCGTCTTTTTTTTTATAAATATGATTATCTATGATATAATTGTTTTAGAACAATTATTAGGAGGGATTAATATGGAAAATGTATTAAAAAAAGTCGAAGAATATATGAATAAATACCCCGATTCAGATTTTGATGATCTAGAAAAATTTTTAAATGAAAATTTTTCTAAAGAAGAAGTTTCAAAATATTTTGAAATGATGGGAGACGTTCTTGGTGGATTTAACAAAGTTGCAGAAAATCCAGTAGATGCTTTATTAGATGGTCCAAAAGAAATATTTTTAAATTATGATAAAGCTTTTGTAATTGAATTTCCAAAAGAAGATAGACTTCGTGACTTAAAAGTAAAAGAATGGGCTGTTTGGGAAAAAGATGTTTCAGAATTTGAATGGAAGTATGATGAAGATGAAACCTGTTTTATAATTGAAGGAGAAGCAGAAGTAAGGTTTGATGATAAAATAGTTAAATTTGAATCTGGAGATCTTGTTAAATTCAAAAAAGGTTTATCATGTACATGGAAAATAAATAAAAAAATTAAAAAATACTATAAATTTGGTAATGTAGAGATATAAATTATTCTTTTGGGGGGAGAAGGAATGACAAAAACTGAAAAAAGTTGGATATTATACGATTGGGCAAATTCAGCTTATGCTGTTGCTATTATGACAGCAATTTTACCGATATTCTTTAAAGATGTTGCAGCAAAAGGAGTAGAAAGCAGTTTAGCTACAGCTTATTGGGGTTATACGAATACAATTTCAACATTAATAATAGCTGTTCTTGCACCAATACTTGGAACTATTGCTGATTATAAAAACTATAAAAAACGTTTCTTTGTGTTCTTCCTTTTACTTGGAGTTTTATCTACCATGCTACTTTCAACAGTTTCAAGCGGAAATTGGCTACAATGTATCCTAATTTATATTTTTTCAATAATTGGTTTTTCTGGAGCAAATATTTTTTATGATTCATTTTTGACTGATGTAACAACAAAAGAAAAGATGGATTGGGTTTCATCGAATGGATTTGCTTGGGGATACATAGGAAGTACTATACCTTTTATACTTGGAATTATTATAATTCAAAAACCAACAATAATTGGCTTGTCTTCTGCAACAGTGGCAACAAGAGTTTCATTTTTAATAACAGCAGTATGGTGGTTAGTATTTTCTATTCCAATGTTAAAAAACGTAAAACAAGTAAATTATATTGAACCATCAAAAACACCTATTTATGATTCATTTAAAAGATTATATAACACATTTAAAAATATAAAACAAAATAAAAATATTTTTTTATTTTTAATCGCTTATTTCTTCTATATAGATGGAGTTGGAACTATAATCAAAATGTCTTCAATTTATGGAAGAGATGTTGGAATAAAGTCAGTTGATTTATTAGTAATACTATTAGTAACACAATTTGTTGCCTTTCCATTTGCTTTGTTATATGGAAAATTAGCTAAAAATTTTTCACCAAAAATTATGCTTCTTTTAGGAATTACAATATATACTGGTTTAACTATTTTTGCTTTTTTCTTACACAACAAAACACAATTTTGGATACTTGCAATGTTAGTTGCTTCTTCACAAGGTGGAATACAAGCATTGAGTAGATCTTTTTATGGAAAATTAATACCAAAAGAAAAATCAACAGAATTTTTTGGCTTTTATAATATATTTGGAAAGTTTGCAGCAATATTAGGTCCTTTATTAGTTGGAATATTTTCTCAAATAACAGGAAGTTCAAGATTTGGAGTTGTAAGTATAGCTATTTTATTTTTAATAGGCGGACTTTTACTCTTAAAAACAAAATCATATGAAGATTTAGCTTAATTTATAATAAAAAACGAATACTTACGTATTCGTTTTTTATTATATTCTATAAATAATTTTTTAACAGTATTGTTGATACAGAAAAATAAACACTCATACTTATTAAATCCATCAATGTTGATATTAAAGGACCAGAAATTACTGCTGGATCAATTTTTATCTTCTTTGCAAAAAATGGTAAAAATGCACCTAAAAGATTTGAAGTTAGTATAACAATAAGTAAAGAAGCTGATAAACTTAAAATAATCATAATATTTTGTGTACTAACAAAGGCTCTTAAAGCCATTATTACAGTTAAAATACTTCCTAAAATAATACCTATTATCATTTCTTTGTAAAATATTTTTTTCATATCAGACGATTCCACATCACCTATTGCCATTGAACGTATCATTATAGCTGAAATTTGTCCTCCGGTATTTCCACCCATTGCATTTATTGTTGGTATAAATGCAGCTAATATAGTTATTTTTTGAAGAACTTCAGAATATCCATCTATAATAAATCCAACAGCACTTTCAAGAACCAATAATGTTATTAACCAAAAAACTCTACTTTTTACTAATTTCCATATTGAAGTATGTAAATAAGATGACTCAGTAACACCAACTGCTGCCATTTTTTGAATATCTTCTGTAGCTTCATCTTCAATTACATCGACAATATCATCTATTGTTACTATACCAACCAATCTCTTTTCACTATCCGTTACAGGTAAAGCTAATAAATCATAATCTCTCATTATTTGATAAACTTCTTCTCTATCTTGAAAAACCGTTACATATATAGGATCTTCATTCATTAATTCTTTTATTAAAGTATTAGAATCAGAAAAAATAAGATCCTTTAATTCTAAAACTCCAGAAAGTTTTCTATCTTCATCTATTGCAAATAATGTATAAATAGTTTCTTTTGTATTTCCAACTTTTTTAATATGTTCAAGTGCTCTTTCAACAGTCATATTAGCCTTAACATCAAGATAATAAGGCGTCATTATTCTACCAGCCGAATCTTCTGGAAAATTTAATAAAGTTAATGTTTGCTTTCGCTCTTCAGGAGAGAGATAGTCCAAAAGTTTTTTTACAACATTGGCAGGCATCTCATCAAAAAGTTCAACTCTATCATCTGGATCCATGTTTTCAATTATTTCTTTTGCTTTCTCTTCCTTGAACAGTGAAAGTAATTTTAATTGTTCATCTGTTTCTAATTCAGTAAATACAATTGCTGCAGTATCTTTTGGTAACAGTCTAAATACAATTAAAATTTCTTCTGAGGGTAATTCTTTTATCATTTCTAAAACTGTTGCTGGTTCTTGTTCAACTAAGAGTTCTTTTAAAAATTTAAGTTGACCATATTCTATTAATTTTTTTACATCAACTGCCATTGCAAATTTCATGTTATCCCTCCTCATGGTGGTTTTTGTTTACTACTGTCACAGTTATCCATAATTCACCTCCTTGTAGAATATATTTTTATTTTAACACAAAAAAATATCATTTCAAAGAACTTAATTAAAAGATTAATTGGTAAATTTTTTGTTTAAATTGTGTTATAATAATATTGAAATATAAAAAAGGAGGAGATTTTTATGAGTGAAAATATTAAAGACTATCCTGATATTCCTATTGTAAAAAAAACAAACAAAACTATTAAAGTTATTTTTAATAAAAAAGTAATAGCTGAAACATCCGATCCATTAAAAGTAATGCAAAAAAATTTATTCCCTGTTTATTATATTCCAAAAAAAGACTTTAAATTAGAATACTTAAAAAAAATTGAAAAAACAACACTTTGTATATATAAAGGAACAGCTGAATATTATAATTTAATTGTAGATGATAAAGAAGCAAAAGCGTGTGTTTACGAATACAGTAAAACTAAACCAGGTTATGAAATTTTATCAAACTATTTATCTTTATATCCAGCCAAAGTAGATGAAATATTTATAGATTCTGAAAAAGTTCAAAAAAACATTGGTGCCTTTACTGGCGGTTGGGTTACTTCTGAAATTGAATATTGAGAGTGCAAACGCACTCTCAATTATTTTAATATATTAAAATAATTTTAATCATATTGATGTATAATATAATAAAAGATTTATAAAAACTTGAGGTGGTAAAATGATTCCAGATTCAAATTCTTCTATATTTTCAAATATTTCAAATATAATCATGCAATTAAGTAAAGCTAAAGACATTGAATCTTCTTATGAAACGCTTTCAAAGCTTACAAAAACTATGATTGATTTTGAAGATGAATACTTTTTCAATATACAAAATGAAAAAATTTTTGAAGTTTATAAAAAGGATGTATCAGAAGATTTAAAAGATATTGCAAAATGGGCTTTTAAAAAAAGAGATGTTTCAATTTTTCCTGAAGAAGAAGGATCATATGTAATAATTCCAATTGGGCACAATAACAATGTTGATTTTGTATATATTATTTTTACAAAAGAAGAAGAATTTTCAAACCAATTTATGGTTTTTTTAAGAATAATTTCATTCTTAATGGGAAACTTATTTCAAAACTTAAAGTTATATCAAGAAATACTAAATAAAAACAAAACTATTGAAAAAAATAAAAACTTTTTAAATACAATTTTAAACTCTTCATCCGATTCTATTGTAGTTTATGATTCTAATTTTTCAATTCAATTTAAAAATGAAAACTTTAATAAAGCTATTGAAAGTACAGAATTAAAAGAAAAAATTTTAGAACTATCTAACTTAACTTTTTCAAGTCTTTCAAAACAACTAATTGAATTAGAAGTAGATCAAAAAACTTATTCTATTGAAACCTTATTATTTGGGTTCGACAATGATAAATTTGTAATTGCTGTAATAAGAGATATATCTGGAACAAAAGAATTAGAAAAATTAAAAAAATTAGATAAAATGAAAATGGAATTTTTATCAATGATATCTCATGAATTAAGAACACCTTTATCAGCTATAAAAGCTTATTCTGAAACATTAATTGACAGTATAGAAATGATGGATACAGAAACTTTAAAAGAATTTATGAATACAATATACAAAGAATCATTACACTTAGAAGCTTTATTAAATGATCTTTTAGACTTTTCAAAACTAGAACTAAAATCTTTAAAGTTACAAAAAGAAAAAATTGATATAAATGAATTGTTGAAAGAAATTATAAAAAGTACAGAAGAATCTGCAAAAAGCAATAATATAAAAGTAATTTTTGAAGATAATACTAAGCCTATAATGGGATTTATAGATAAAACAAGAATTAGACAAGTTTTTTTAAACTTAATTCAAAATGCTATAAAATACTTTGACTCTAAAAAAGAAAAACCTGAAGTAAATATAAAAACAACTGAAGATGAAAAAAATATTTATGTTTCAATAAAAGATAATGGAATTGGAATTGACAGTAAACATCACCAAAAAATATTTGAAAAATTTTATAGAGTTGATACTTCATTAACCTACAAAGTTCAAGGAACTGGTATAGGTTTATCTATTGTTAAAGATTTAATTGAAATGCACGGCGGTTCAATAACAATAGAGAGTTCAGAAGGAATTGGTACTGAATTTAAAATTACTATTCCTAAAGGTGTTGATTAATTTGGCTATTTCAATTAGAGAATTGTCAAAAAAGATTGAAGAATTACCTACACCAGATTTTGTTGTTCAAAGAATAATTTCAATTGCATCTAATCCAGAATCTGGTACAAAAGAATTAAACGTTGCTGTTTTAGAATCCCCTACCTTAAGTGCCAAAATTTTAAAAATGTCTAATTCAGCCTATTATGCAATACCACGAAAAATAACAAAATTAACTCAAGCAATAAATATTCTTGGATTTAAAACCGTTAGAAACCTTGCAATGAGCATCTTTACAGTAAATTCTTATTTCAAAAAAGAATATGATTATTTTAATACCGAAAAATTTTGGAAACATTTAATGGGAACTGGAATAGCAGCTGAATTATTATCAAATTATGTGAATTATCCAGAAAAAGAAGAGGCATTTTTAAGTGGTATGCTTCACGATTTAGGAAAAATTGCTATGGCTTTTGTAATGCCAGATATATTTGAAATGGTTGTAAAATTATCCAAACACAAAAAAATATCTTTTTCTCAAGCAGAAGAAATGCTACAATCTTTTTCACATCAACAAATAGGGAAAATTTTATTTGAAAATTGGAATATGTCTGATATAATTATAGACACAGCAACCTTTCATGACAATCCAAATGAAAATAGACACGAAAACACAAAAACTATAGTAAATATAGTTCATATAGCAAATATAAGTGTTAAAACTTTATTTTACGGACATTCTGGATCATTTGAAATTCCTATTCCAAATGAAGTAGCCTGGAATGAACTTAGTTTAACTCCACAAAAATATAAAAAATATCTAGATAACTTAAAAGAAAAAATTTCAGAATCTCAAGATTTTATGAACTTAAATAATATAATAGACGTCGAGGAGGAAAAGTAATGTCTCAATTTAGGAGAAACATGTTAGAATCACAAATTTTAAAATTATTCACACAAACTTTATCAAAAATAAGAAATAATGAAATACAAGGAAAGTTAATTAGTTTTACTTCTGTAAAATTATCAAGAGATAAATCTTTTGTTGATATTTCTGTATCAGCATTAAATGAAGATGTAGATGAAATAGTAAAAGTTTTAAATAAATTAAAAGGATTATTTAGAAAAGATATGTCTCAAAAAATAAAAATGTATAAAGTTCCAGAAGTAAGATTTTTTAAGGATAAAGGATTAGAAGACAGTATTAAAATTCAAAAATTATTGAATGAAATAAAAGTTGAAGGCGATACAGAAGAATGAAAAATGGATTTCTTGTAATAGATAAACCAAAAAATGTTACATCACATGACATAGTAAAAGAAGCAAGAATTTTATACAACACAAAAAAAGTAGGTCATTGTGGAACTTTAGATCCCTTTGCAACTGGTGTATTAGTTTTAGCTATAAACAAAGCAACAAAGTTTTTACAATTTTTAATTTCAGATAATAAAACATATAGAGTAAAAGCACGTTTAGGAATTATTACAGACTCTTATGATATCACTGGAAATATAATTGAAAAAAACGAAGTACCAGATTTATCAAAAGAATTTATTATAAAAACTTTAAAAAGTTTTGAAGGAAAATCAAAACAAATTCCACCAATATATTGTGCAAAAAAAATAAATGGAAAAAGATTATTCAAATATGCAAGAGCTGGTAAAACAGTAGATATTCCACCAATTGATATAAATATATCTAATATAAAAGATATAATTGTTTATGAAAATAATGAAGAAATAGAATTTACAGTTACAGTTTCTTCAGGAACGTATATAAGAACTTTAATAAATGATATTGGAAAGAAAATTGGTTGTGGTGCAACAGCAATAGAATTAAGACGTTTAAAAAGTGGTATTTTTTCATTAGAACAATCAGTAAAAAAAATGGAGAAAGATTCAAACTTTGTTCCAATTAGTAAAGCTTTAAATATTCCATTTATAAAAGTAAACAATAAAGATAAAGTTTTAAATGGAATACAAATTTATAAAGAAAATATACTACAATTTTCTAAATTTGAAAAAAATCAATATGTAAAAATTTTAGATGATGAAAAAAACTTTATTGGAGTAGGAAAAGCTGAAAGATCTTCAAAATTTCTAAAAACACTTTTAAGAACCCCTGAAAGAAATGATAGAATAATAAAACTATATAAAATATTAAAATGATTTATCTATTAGGACGGTGACATAGTTGTATGCATTAACAATAGGTACTTTTGATGGAATTCATAGAGGTCACAAATATATATTAAAAAAAACACTTCAAATAGCTAAAGAAAACAATTTAAAACCACTTGCAATAATGTTAAAATATCCAATTGGCAAGTATTTAAATGGATTTGATGGTTTAATTTTACCAAGCTGGGAAAGAAAAAGATTAATTGAAGAAATGGGATTCGAAGTAAAAATTATTGAAATGAAAGATGTTTGGCATATAAACCACGAAGATTATTTAAATCATTTAATAGATATTGGAACTAAATACATTGTGTGTGGTGAAGATTTTAAATTTGGAAAAGGCGCCATGGGAGATGTTTCTTATCTTTTAACCAGTGGTGTAAAAAAAGGACTTATCGTTGAAGTATTACACGATTTAAAAGAAATGGGAAATAGAGTTAGCTCAACATTAATTAGAAAAAACTTAAAAAAAGGAAACATAAAAGAATCTAATAAACTTTTAGAAAAAAATTGGACCGTTGAAGGTACAGTTTATGAAGATAGACATGTTGGATTTTCATTAGGTTTTCCAACGGCAAATATAAATATAAGAGAAAAAGAAGATATAATCTTTCCAAAGTATGGAGTATATCTTACAAAAGGATACATTGATGGATATTCAAGAATTTTATGGGGATTAACAAGTGTTGGAATAAGACCAACATACTTTGAAGAAATTAAAATACCAAAAACAGAAACCTATTTTTTAGACTTTTTTGGCGATCTATATGGAAAACATATAAAACTTGAATTCATCGATTTTTTAAGAACAGAAGAGAAATTCAATGATCAAATAGAGTTAATTCGAAAAATATCAAAAGACGAAGACAATGCAAGAGCTTTAATAGAGTCATTAACCAAAAATTAACTTTTTGTTTAATGTTAGTTTATTGATAACAATCATTAAGTGTGATAGAATAATTGCGTTGGTGTTTTGCCCCCATCGTCTAGCGGCCTAGGACATTGGCCTTTCACGCCAAAGACACGAGTTCAAATCTCGTTGGGGGCGCCATAATGGGCCCTTAGCTCAGCGGGAGAGCATCTGCCTTACAAGCAGAGGGTCGTAGGTTCAATCCCTACAGGGCCCACCATTCTATGGACCGGTAGCTCAGTCGGTAGAGCAACGGACTGAAAATCCGTGTGTCGACAGTTCAAGTCTGTCCCGGTCCACCAAAAAACGGAAGCTATTAGCTTCCGTTTTTTATATTTTATTTACTTTGCTTTTCCTTGATTTGCTACTGATTCCATAGCCTTCTTTATTTTTTCTTGATCACCTAAATAATATTTTTTTATAGGATTCAAGTTTTCATCTAATTCATAAACAAGAGGTGTTCCTGTAGGAATATTTAAACTAATTATTTCTTCATCAGACATATTATCAAGATACTTTACTAAAGCTCTTAAAGAATTTCCGTGTGCAGCAATTATTACCTTTTTTCCTTCTTTTATACTTGGAGCTATTGTATCATTCCAAAATGGTAAAAACCTTTCAACTGTATCCTTTAAACATTCTGCACCTGGAAGCATTTTTGTGTCCAAGGCTGAATACTTTGGATCTAATGCTGGATGTCTTTCATCATTTAATTCTAAAACAGGAGGTCTTATATCATAACTTCTTCTCCAAATTTTAACTTGTTCTTCTCCATGCTTTTTAGCCGTTTCTGCTTTATTTAAACCTTGAAGAGCACCATAATGTCTTTCATTTAATCTCCATGATTTATATACAGGAATCCACAATAAATCCATTTCTTCAAGAACATTATTTAATGTTTTTATAGCTCTTTTCAATACAGAAGTATAAGCAATATCAAATTTAAAACCTTCTTCTTTTAATACTTTTCCACCTTCTTTTGCTTCTTCTACACCCTTTTCTGAAAGATCAACATCTGTCCACCCGGTAAATTTATTTTCTTTGTTCCACTGACTTTCTCCGTGTCTTATTAAAACTAATTTATACACTTAAAATCACTCCCTTTTGCAAATATAGTCATCCAATACAATTATAATCAATTTATTTTACAAAATCAATTTATTTTTCTTAAATGTGTTAAAATTATCATAAGGAGGTATCTTATATGAATATGAAAACTTTAATCGAAAAAATAAAAATTTTAAATTTATTCCCCATTAACACAGCTATACTCTGTGTTGACTGTCAAAATAGTTTTACATTAAGATGCTCAAATGAACTACCAGTTGAAGAAACTGATGAAGTTTGGATAAAATCAATTAATAATTTTTTAAAGCTTGCAAAAAAAGAAAAGTATAAAATTTTCGCAAGTAAAGATGATCATCCTAAAGATCATATTTCATTTAAAGAATGGCCCATGCATTGTGTAAAAAATACATACGGAAATAAATTATTTATAAACTATGTTGATTATATAGTAAAAAAAGGAAGTTTAAAAGAAACAGATAGTTATTCTGCTTTTTATGAAAACTTTGAAGATACTCCAAATGAGTTAGATTTATTATTAAAAAATAATAAAATAAAAAATTTAATTATTTTTGGATTAGCTGGAGATATATGTGTATTAGAAACTATAAAATCTAGCATAAAAAAAGGATACAACACCTTTGTTATAAAAGACTTTATAAAATCAGTGAATAAAAAAGATATTGATTCCATTTTAAAAGAAAATAAAATAAAAACATGTAAAAGCATATAACTTTTACATGTTTTTATTAATTATTAAAATCCTAGATCTTTCCAACCTTCTATTGAAATATAAACTTCATCTCCATCAGTTGAAAACTTGTATTCACGTTCTGATATTTCATCTCCAAAACTGTCTGATTCTACAGAATCATCTGTTCCTCTTGTAATTTTAAAATTTATTTTAGTTCCAGATTTCATACTAACCTTTAATATATATTCACCTTCTTCATTTTTTTCAAATCTATAAAAGACATCTGACGGATTCCATCCATTAAAATCTCCCATCATGTATATATTACTATTTTCAGGAGTATTTGAGGGATAACTTTCAATAATGAAAGTAACTGTATTTATTATTGAGTCATCAACTTTTGAATTATCAACCTTTGATGAACTGTTTTCCAAATTATTTTCTTTATTAATATTTGCACTACAAGAAATTAGTAAAAATGTAAAAACCAAAAATAAAACAACATAAAAGCTCTTTTTCATAGTTCACCTCCAATTTTATTTATACATTCTTTTTTTTAAAACATCAAAAATAATAATAGCCTTTTTATAAAAAAAGTACGTTGCAATATAAAAAAATATACCTAAAAAATACCAAATATTACCAAGAAAATTATCTATTGGAGATCCTTTAACGGAAAATACTTTAAACATAAAGTAAGCACCAGCTTCTACTGGTATCAACATTAAAAATTTTAAATAACCTTCATATATAACTCCAACTGAAACAGGTATTAACATAAAAATATATAAAATCCATCCAAAAGGATCATTTAACATTACTATTAAAGTACTGGTAGTTATTAACGACATCAAATAATATCTTGTTTCTGTATTTCTTTTTATTTCAATTAATAAAATTACAGATAAATACGAAAAAATCATTCCTATTGGTGGAATTACCATTTGAAACGAAAATAAAACAACTACTAAAACAGAAAGCATAGCCGTAATAGTTATATTTTTACTCACTTTATTCCTCCTCTCCTAAAAATAATTATACCATTAAAAGTATTAAATACTTTCATAATTAATACTTTTGTAACTAAAAAAAAGGTATAATTTAAGTGTATATCACTTATTTAGGAGGTGTTTTTTATGAAAAAAACTACTGTTTGGGGAAAAGATGAAAATGATAATAGCGTTATAGATCAAATAATCAACAAAGGGAAAACAGTAATATGTACTCCAAAATATTGGTATGATAAAGAACCTGAAATAAGTAAAACAAAAGTAGGAGATTTAGTTGCTATTTATACAAAAAAAGGTGAACATGCCTGTAATATTGAAATAACTGAAAAATATGAAATTCCATTTGGACAAGTAACAGAAAGAATTGCAAAAGGAGAATTATTTAATAGTATAGAAGAATTTAAAGAATTTCATAAAAAAATTTGGTCTGAAGAACTAAATAAAGACTGGTTGGCAATAAATGATGACACAATAATTGTAGTAGAACATTTTAAGTTGCACTCAATAGAAAATTAGGAGGAATCTTTTATATGGAAAAAACTAAAGAAGTTTTTGATGGAATACTCGTTGCAGTCAATAAAAGAGAAAAAGATTTTGAAAAGCAAATTGAAGAATTAAAATTATTATGTTCAAATATTGACATAAATATCTTAACTGAAGTAATACAAAAAAAAGAAGCACCAGATAAAAAAACATATCTTGGAAAAGGAAAAATTGAAGAATTAAAAGATGCATTAATGGCTTTTAAATGCAATATTGCCATATTTAATGATAGTTTAAGTAGTTTACAAAGGAAGCTACTAGAAAAAGAATTAAAAGACATAAAAATTTTAGATAGAAATGAAATAATTTTAGAAATTTTTAGTAGAAATGCTAAAACAACAGAAAGTAAACTTCAAGTTGAATTAGCAAGTTTAACATATGAACTCCCAAAATTAGTTGGTCAAGGAATTTCTTTATCAAGAACAGGGGGTGGAATTGGAACAAGAGGACCTGGTGAAACTCAATTAGAGTACAATAGAAGAACTATAAAAGAAAAAATAAACACACTTAAAAATAAATTAGAAAGCATAAAACATACTAGGACTATGAAATCAAAAAAAAGAAATGCCTCTTCAACAATTAAAGTTTCAATAACAGGCTATACAAGTGCTGGAAAATCAACCTTATTAAAAGCACTTTCAGATGATGAAAATATACTTGTTTCACAAAAGTTATTTTCAACATTGGCAACAATTTCAAGAAAGACAAAGTTCAACGATGGTTTACAAGTAATATTTTCTGATACAGTCGGTTTTATAAGAAAGTTACCAATATCTTTAATAGAATCTTTTAAAACGACTCTTGAAGAAATCAATTATTCAGATGTAATAATCGAAGTAATTGACCTTAGTGAAGAAGATTATGAAGATAAAAAAAGTGTGGTAAATAAAACTTTAAACGAGGTTATAATAGAACCTATACCACGCATTGTAGTTTTTAATAAAATAGATCTTTTAACAAAAGAAAAACTCGATCATTTGAAAATACTACATCCAGAAGCCTTATTTGTTTCTGCAAAATCAAAAAAAACTGTACAAGAATTTTTAAATGATTTAGAAAAAAAATTAATTAATTTAGAAGTGTTGGTTTCAAAAAAATTATACTTAAAGTTTGAACATAGCTGGAAAATAGATAAAATACGAGATCAAATAGGAATAAAAGAAAAAAAACAAATCGATGATGGCTTTGAATATGAATTAATAACTAAAAAAGAATACTTAGAAAAAATAAAATCTATGATTGGATTTGAATTATGGCAAGAGATTTAACCAAAGGCAGTATAATAAAAGAACTATTATTAATGTCTATTCCAACTATGATAGGCTTTAGTGCACAAATGATTTACGACCTTGTTGATATGTTTTGGATAGGACATATTTCAACAGCAGCACAAGCAAGTGTTGGAATATTTGCAACAATTTTTTGGGTTGTAGAAGCTTTAAATGAAATTATCGGTACAAGTTCAATTTCATTAATTTCTCAAAGTTATGGAAAAAAAGATTATGAAAAAACAAACTTAGCAATAGAACAAACAATAACTTTTAAGTTTGTAGTTGCAATAATAGGTGCAATTTCAATAGCTTTATTTTTAAAACCTTTAATGGGATCCTTTGCAAAAAAAGAAGTTGTAGATCTTGGAATAAAATATGGTTATATAAGATTATTTTTTCTTCCAATAATGTTTTCTTCTTTTTCAGTAAACACTGCTTTAAGATGTATTGGAGACTCAAAAACTCCAATGTATATTATGATATTTTCAAGTATTTTAAATATAATTTTAGATCCATTTTTAATGTTCAAAACAATTCCAGGAACTTCAATACAAGGATTAAATATGGGGATTTCTGGAGCAGCTGTTTCAACTATAATTTCTCAAAGTATAGCTTTCATAATTGGATTTTACCTATTATTTAGTGGGAAAAGAGGTATAAAACCTTCTATTTTTAAACTTTTAAAATTAAATTTTAAAATGGATAAAAAATTAATAACAATAGGTTTACCAAATGGATTAGAAGTTTTTGCAAGAAATCTTTCAATGTTAGTAATATTAAAATTTGTATCATTATTTGGAACTACAGTTGTTGCTGCTTATGCTGTTGGAGGAAGGATATTTGGATTTGTCTTTATGCCATTAATGGGTTTATCTATGGGAGCATCTTCCATAATAGGACAATCACTTGGTGCAAACTTAACAACAAGAGCTGCAAAAACAGCTAAATTAACTGCAAGTTTAGCCTCATTAATAACCTTTACTTTTATGTTATTGGTATTTTTTAAGGGAGAAGTTTTAATTTCTTTCCTGAATAGTGATGCACAAGTAATCTTATATGGAAAAGAATTCATGATTTTTAGTTCCATAGGGCTTATTTTTGTTGCATATTCATTTGGACTATCGAGTGTTTTTTCAGCATCAGGTTATAATTTACCTTTCTTATTCATGAGTGCTGGTTCAAGATGGTTAATTCAAATACCATTATTATTTATTTTCATAAAAATATTAAACCTACCTTTAATATGGGTTTGGTTATCATTTGCTTTTGGAGATTTTTTTGAATTTTTAATATCAATTTACTTTTATACAAAAGGAAAATGGAAAAAAATTAGAACTTAACAAAAGTATTAATTTTTTATAACATAAAAAAATTCCTACTCTCTAAAAACCTATTCTTGGAATAACTTAATAAATATTTTTACTAATTAGAATAATTTTAATTTATATTCTTTATTATAAAAAAATATCCCAGCAATGCTGGGATTATATTTTTTGAATACATATTTCGTTTGTCTATATTCACACACTAACATTACTATCTTTTTTATTATTTCATCACTTTTTTTCATAGTAAGTATCTATCAGTGTTTTTACCAATAAATTATATTTAACAACATTTAAAATATAATTCAATTTTGTACTTTCTATATTTCTTTCATTCAAAATTTTTTCTAAATCTGTCTTTTTTTCTTTATTTTTTTCATATTCTAATTCAGATATTTTTATGTCTAAATTTATTATGTATAAATTATTTTCTGTTGCTTCTATTTGGTTGAGAAGTTTATTGTAATCATCTCGTACTTTAGCTAAAATTTCACCTAAAGTTTTTTCATTTTCTTCTTTTTTTTGTTCTTTTATAACTGGATTTATTGTACTGGAAATGTTATAATGTCCATTTGAATAATTACCATTTCCTGAAAAGTTTATAAAAGGTACATCATAATTATAATCCATCATAAATGATAGAGAATAATTATTTGTTTTAAAATCATAATTTGCTCCTAAGTTAAAGTTTATTTCATTGTTATTTGTTAATATTTTACTATATTTATTTTGTTCTTTTTCTTTCTTTGCTATTAAGTACTCATAGTTCTCTTTAAAGTCTTTTAATTTGTAACTATTCAATAATTCATTTAATTTTTTCATTTCATAATATTCTTTTGGATATGTAAAAGTAACATCCTGCATCTTATTTAAAATTAAAAATATGAAACCATTCAAATTTTGATTATCAAAAGATTCTTTTAAATCATTTTTTTGAATTTGTGTACTTATTTTTTCTCTTTCTAATTTTAGTTTTTCTATTTCATTTTGTGGTAGTGTTATCTTTAATAATTCATCATAATACTTATTTAATAACTTTAAGTTTTCTTGCATCTGATACCTATTAAAAAACTCATATCTCAAGGATATGTATTTATTAAAATACTTATTTTCATCTAATAATTCTTCTATTCTATTAACAACTTCATTTATCTTCATTTCTGCTATATTCTTACCACTTGAAAAAATATTCCAATTCAAATTGATTTGTGATGTAGTAAAATCAAGTTTACTAAAATCTCCATCTATTCCAAAATTATACGAAACATTTTGAAAAAACATTTTATACTTGTTCAATATGTCTTCAGTCTTTTTAACTTCTTTTAGATACATAGACTTAATTGCTTTGTCAAATTTTTCATAATTTAAATTTTCTCCAAATATAATACTATTCAAAAAAATAAACAAGACTATTATTATTCGTATTTTACTCATTAAAGTTCTCCCTTTTTAAATTTCTAATTTTCATAAAGAATTTTTATGCTTTCTTTAGTTTTTATGTATATAAATATTTTTCCATTAATCTTTTTTACTTTAAGCTCAGGAATATAAAAATATTTTTGTTTCATTACACTAAAATCATAAATTATGTTAAAATTCTTATCCATTTTTAATATTTTCAAATCCTTACGATTTGAATCCTCACTATCATAATTTTCATATAATATATAAAAATTATCATCTATCATATCAATATCATATGTAGCTGTATACTTATAATTATCCAATATTTTAATAGTTCCTTTCTCTACATCTAATATTTTCAAAAGTCTTTCTTTGTTGTCCCAAATAACTTTATATAATTTATTTGAATTACTTTTTAAAATTATATCCGATGAATATTTACATTTTTCTTTTTTTTCATAAATAGTTTTATAATCTCCATAAAAATTATTTCCAATTATTTTATAATAATAAACCGTCTTTTGATTAAATTCTATCAATCCATCTTTTGTTTTTTCAATATACACAACATCTGTATGAAGATCATTTGTTATAGGTGGATTAAAATAAATTTCAGACCTTTTTTTCTTTTTGACAATATCATATGCCCAATCATCTACTGAGGTTCCAGGAAATTCATAAAACTTTTCTAACTTATCATTATTTAATATTGCTATACCATCTAAAGATTTAACTATAACCTTATCATTTGGTAGAACCCTTAAATATACAACAGTAACACCACCACTATAATAATCAGGTATTATTTCATTTTCTATCTTTATATACTCTTTTTTTTCAGGTAAGAACTTTAAAATACTTGGTTCACTATACAGCCCTAAATAAATTTCACCTTTGCTATTTACATCAAATTTACATGAAATAAAATCTACATCTTTTCTTTTAATAACCTTTTTTTTATTTATTCTTAAATTAAATTTGTATTCTTTATCTATTTTATTATTAAGAGATATGGATTCATATTTAACAAATTCTCCTTGTGTAATTATAGTAATTATTGAAATAATAAAAAATACTAAAATTTTTTTCATCTAATTTCTCACCTCTTTTTTTATATTAATATGATTCAACATAAAGGCGCTTTATTATAAAGCACCTTCATTATTTACCATCCTTTCTTATAATAAATTTTAACATATTTATTTGTTCTCGTTGGTTTCTCAACAGAAATACTATAACTCTTTTCGTGGTAAGGACCTTTTAAAAAGTATTTTGCTCTATACACACTTTCTAACATACAATCAAGTCCACCATATCCAAAATCCATATAAGTGAATGATTTACCAGTATCTATTATTTTCTTTTATTTATTTTAAATTATCTAAAATAAAATCTGAATTTCCAAGCATTAAAATTCCTAAATATATCCTATAAATTTCAGAATATGTACTATAATATTCATTAATTAATTTTATATATTCAGAAAAATTTTTAATAGTATTTAATTCTTGGATATTAATTACTTCATTATAATTTTTTAATTTTGTGAGTAAAATATTTAGTCTTTGAAAATATGAATAATAATCTTTTATTTTTTCATTTAAAACATTATTCAACTTATTTGAGTTTAATAAAAATTTATTTGCATAATCTATAAAAAAAATATTTGCTGAGATTTTATTTGGATAAATAGAAATATGATTTTTTAAGGATATTCCAAATATTTCAAAAGATTTTTCAAAATTCAAAGAGCATGAAAAATTTTTATTAAATGTGTTCTCAGAATCCCAGGAATTATTATAATTATAATTCAAATCAAAATATACAGAAAAATCTTCTTTATTATTTTTAAGTTTAATTATTTCTTCATTATTTTTATTATAAGAATAATCTGGATTATTAATGATATTTTTTTTTATGTAATTAAGATTTGAACTATTTTTTATAAAACTATCTTTTAAAATATGATAACCAAATAAATTCTTAATATTGTTATATTTTTCTCTTTTTATTTTTTTGCAATAATATTCATTTTCAAGTATTTCGTTTTTTAATCTAACATAAAATATTTTATTCTTGTTTAAGAGATTATTCTTATTTATAAAGTTTAATACTCTTTTTAATTCTTCGTTTATATTTTTTGTTTTTAAATATTCAAGATAATCTAAAAAATAATTAAAAATATAATTCATTTTTCTTGCTTCAATATTAGCTAAAGATATATTTTTTTCGTAATTAAAAATTTCTTTTTTTAAATACTGTTGATAATCGAAAAGATTAATTTTTATACCAGAATTTAAATTTATTGAATATGTGCCATCATATGGATAATCAAAATATGTAGAAAAATTTAAATTTTCATAATTTTTTGTCTTTTTTTTTGCAAAAGTTGTTGAAAATTTATCATTACTTTGAAAATAATTCAGAAAATATTCTTTAAAAAAAGAAACTGTATTAGAAAACATACTAATAGACAAAAGGACTAAAAAAATAATAATTGATTTTTTCATAAAACCCTCCAATAATTCTGTATTTATATTTTGTTTTTCAAACTACAAAATAGGGATAACTCCCTATTTTATAGTTTTAATTTAATTGTATAAAGAATATAACTTTCTTTGTTAAATAAATATATATATTCATTATCAGAACTTAATATTAAATTGTTTAAATCACTTAATTTTTTATCAATAATTTTTTTTATCGGAATTATCTTTAATACTTTTGAAAAACCATTCTCATCTACTTTTGTACTTATAATATAGAAATTTTCTTCATTCATAACTACTATATATTCTTTTGATTTTATAACTTTTACTTCATCATCAATATAATTGCTATATAATTTTTTTTGTTTAATTTTTATAGGTAATTCAAAACAATTTCCAGTATCATATTTCTTATTGATGAAAGTTCTTTTATTTAAATCCATATCAAATTTTGATATACTTAGGCGTTTCAAAAACTCATCATAATTTATTACAAATACATTATTTTTTATAACTAAAATTTTTTTTACACCAAAACCAGTTGAAATATTTTTTATAAAACCTGAATTAGTATTATAATGTGATAGGATCATATCTAAATTTTTATTAGGACTAATAAAAAATATATCTTTTTTATCTTTAGTTGTATCTAAAGATACGTAATAATCAAGAATTTGCTCTTTATTTTCTAATTCAAACTCTTTTATTTCATGTGTTTTTGTGTCTAAACTATATAATTTTTCACCAATACTTATTATATAAATTTTATCATCAATTATTTTAAAAATTTCTGTATAGTAAGGTTTTTTTAAGTAGTCATATTTTATTATTGAAATATCTACTTTTTTAGAATATTTTAAAAATTCTTTTGTAAGTCCATTATAAATATTATAAGATTTTATTATCAATGGATTAATTTTTTCTATTGAATAAATATTTCCATCAATAACTCCTGCATATTTATTCAAATCAACTTTTGATGAATCTATATAAAATTTATTTACTAAAACCAAATTCTGTGAAAAAATGACAATGTTATAAAATATTATTAATCCAAATAAAAGTTTTTTCATTTTATCTCCTCTAATAACTAATCTTTATATATTTAGCTCTATATACATCTAAAATATTTATTTTAGTTCCCTTTCGATTATCTTCACTATCAGGCACTCCATCTTTGTAAATTATCTTTTTAGAATAGGCGCTCCATTCAATTTTTTCTTTATATTTAACAATAAATCCTTGATGACGTGGTGGGATTTTTGCTACAAAACTTCCAATATAACTTTTAGTTTTATGGTGAGTATATCCTCCACTGGCCTTCCAAAAATCAAGGAACTCAGCTTCTCCTGAAACTGTAAATTCATTGGTAGTAGATTCATTGACTTCAAATGAATAATCCAAAAAATTTTTATAATCCATATTATCTACTGCTGCAGAAACAATTTTTTCTGGTCCTTTATAAATTATTTTTGCACTTCCAGCAGTAACTCCATGAAAATACCTTGTTTCTATTTTTGGTTTTGGTTTAGAAGGTTTTTTTGGACTCACCCCCCCAACAACGGCAGACATTTGTGAATCTGACATACTTTTTACTGATACATCTTTTTTAGTTGTTGCAAAGGCGTTCATTGGCATCATGGTCAATATAAAGGTGAATAATATTAACCATGATATTCCTCTTTTTGTTTTTTTCACTTTTTTCTCCTCCTAATTTGTATTTTTAATAGCATAGCTATTATAATCACTAAAAATAATACAGTTATAATATAATAGGTTGTTTCTCCATACTTAGAATAAATTGTTTGTTTGTGTATTACTGGTATTTCATAATTAATTATTTTTGTTTCAAATAGTTTTGTCTTTTTTAAAACTTTTCCATTGTTGTTTATTATTTGGGTTATTCCAGTATTCATTAATTGTGCTACATATACGTTATTTTCTACTGCTCTAAACTGCATGAAGGCTGATGTTATGTATGGTATATTTGAATATCCAAAAAGTCCATTGTTTGATAATAAAAATATTATTCCTGCACCTTTTTGTTTTAATTCAATTGAAACATTTTGAAAAAATGCTTCAAAACATATTTCTACTCCTATTTTTATATTGTTTATTTCAAATGGTTTTATTTCCTTTCCTTTTTTAAAATAGTTTTCATAAAATGGTACTGTATAGTTTTTATTGTACTTTCCTAATATTTTTCCTGTTTTTGAAATTAAAAATGCACTGTTGTATTCTTCATCGTTTGGTTCAAGGTCTGGTGTTCCAAATAATATATTAATTTTATTTGTTTTTGCTATGTTTATTATTTTATTTTTGTATTCTGGTATTCTCATTATCCATCTATGCACTGCTGTTTCTGGCCATACTATTAATTCTGATGAATTGTTTTTTATACTTAGATTCATATATTTTTCAAAAATGTTTTTCATTTTATTTTTTTCTTCTGCTTTTTTGTATTCTTTTGCTGTAATGTTTCCTTGTATTAGTCTTACTTTTAATGTTTCTTTCTTTTTTATATTTATTCCATTTATATTTTTTATATCATTCAAACTATTAAATACAAAATATGCAAGAAAAAATCCCAATATAAAGATTATGTATTTAATATCATTTTTTTTGAGTTTTTTATTTTCCTTTAATTTCAAAATACTTTCTAATATTATTACATTTATTAAAACAACAACAAAAGATATTCCATACAATCCTATATATTTAGATAAATACAACATTAAGTCATTGTTGTGTTGAGTTATTCCTGCATAAAATGTAAATCCTACTAACATTTTATTGGTAATAAATTCTATGACCATCCATCCTAAAGAAATCATACATATTTTTTGTATTTTTACTTTTAAACTATTATAAATCATCTTTACAATAATTGTATAAATCATAAAAGTAATTCCCATTATATTAACTAATAAAAGAAAGATTAAAATATTAATTAAAATACTTTCACTTTGAATATGTAATATTGATAAAAAAATAATTGTTCCAATTAATGTTCCTTCAAAAAATCCATACCTTAAACTTTTTTCATTTTTCTTCACTACATAAAAATATGGAATTAACGCAAAGTATCCTAAAAATCCAAAATCAAATGGTGGGTAACTTAAGAATACTAATAATCCGCTTAATGCTAATAATATTATATTCATCTCATCACCAAAGGTTTTGTGTTTATTTTTAACACTATATTGTTCCAAGCTTCTTTAAAGATTTTTATTGGAATTCGTATTTCACCATACTCTGGGTCTGGATCAAATAAACTAACATATTTATTTGTTATGTCTTCAACTACAACGTAGTGGTTTCCTTTTACATATGTAATAACTGGTTTTCTTATTTCTTTTAAGTATTCAAAGTTAGCTTTGAGCCCTCTTGCTTTAAAACCACATCTTTCAGCTGCATACTTTAAATTAAGTAGTGTAGTTCCTTTTTCATTTGTTTTAGATAATGTAGCTAATTTTTCTTCTGTAGTATTCACTCCATATAAGTACAATAAATAGTTCAATGCAGCTGGTCCACAGGTATAATATGTTTTTTGTAAATATTCACTTGTATCATCATAACTAACATTTTTTTCTATATAATAATTAAGAACTTCTGATTTTAAATTTTTATTATTTATTTTAGATACATACAACACAGTCATTATATTTGCAAACACAACAAAAGCAAACAATAAAGTTAAACTCAAAAAAAATTTTTTAATCTTATAATATAATTTATTCTTCATAACTCTCTCCTCATATGTTTTATATTTATAAAAAAATATTAAATAATAATTAAATGATAGTTCATTAAATAAATTAAAACAAATTATTTTTTTATTTATGTCATAAACATTATATCAAAAAAAAAAAAAAAAAATCAACTATTTTTACTAAACAAATAAACATTTTTACCTAAATATAATGCTTTTTTGATTAATTTATATCATTTATTTTATTTTTTTATTTTATTAATTTTATATTAAATATTAATATTTGTGAATTTAAATTTTATATTTTTTATAATGTTATTATTAATCATTTTTATTATAAAAGTTTGTGAAACTTTATTAAATATTTATTTTTTATAAATATTTTAATTTAACATTTCATTATTAACACAATATCAACTTCAAAAATTTGAATGGCGAATGTTTTATTTTTTCACTATTTTCCATCGTTACTTTCACGCTTTTTATGAGTTTTTATAAAAAAATATCCCAGCACCCGCTGGGATTATATCTTTTCTATTTTGTATTCGTCTATGTTTCTCTTTTCTGAGTTTATGTTTATTCCTACTATATAAATTTCTTTCCCTTTGTATTTTTCATAGTACTTCATTTCTTTTATTTGGGTTAAGGCTTTTTCTGCACTTTTATCTATCTTTATTTCCATTATGTATATGATGTCTTCCTCTATTACTATATCGCTTCTTCCTAAGTTCGTTAATTCTTCTGCTGTTACGTTCAGTCCTGCTGATGCTAGTATTGTGTATATCAATGAATGATAGTAACTTTCTTCTTTTTTGTGCAAGTTGTATGGTATTGCACTTATTATTCTTTTTATTTCTTTTATTATTCCTTCTATGTCTTTTTCATATATTCTTTCATATATTGTGGTTTCTATTTGTTCTGTTTCTCTTATTCCATAGTTTGCTTCTAATATTATCTTTGAAAAGCTGTTCTTTACTTCTATATTTGGATAGTCTAATATGTACTTTTCCCTCAATCCTAATCTTTTTATTCCTTTAAAGGTCAAGTATCCTGCTTGTGTAAAGAATATACTTGCATTTGCTTCTTCTATTTCTCGTGTTGAAAAATCAAGTTCGCTTACCGGATACTTCACTAAGTCTTCATATCTTATCTTCTTTCCTTTTATGTATTCATACAAGAATGATGGTGATCCACTTTCAAACCAATAGTTTTGAAACTTTCTTTCATTAAAAAATCTTAATATTGAAAATGGATTGTATACACTATCTTCTCCATCAAATGAAAATCCATTGTAGTACATCTTTAAGTTTTTTAATAACTCTTTTTCTTCCATCTTCATCTCAACCGCTGTTTCTTTTATATGCTCTTTAAAGTTACTTTCTAACTCTTCTTGTGTGTATCCCAACATCTGTGCATATTTTTTATTCAACGATATATCATTTAAGTTGTTCAATGCAGAAAATACTCCTGTTTTTGTGAACTTTGTTATTCCTGTCATGAATACAAACTTTATATATTCATCATTTGATTTTATACTAACATAAAAATTCCTCAATATTTCTCTATATCTTTCTGCTTTTTCTTTGTTGTTTATATTGTCTAATATTGGTTTTTCATATTCGTCTACTAATATTACTACTCTTTCTTTTCTTGATAGTTCAAATATTAATTCATCAAAAGCATATTTATAATGGTCGCTCTCTATATTTATTCCATATTTTTTTGCTTCTCTTTTTATTATTCTTAATAATCCATCTTTTAATTCTTCTTCTGTATCATTTGTTGTATCCAATAAACTTATCCTTATTACTGGATACTCTTTAAACTCCCATTTATCATATATGTATGTTCCTTTAAATAAATCTTTCTTTCCTTTAAATAGATAGTACAGTGTTGATACTGTTAAACTCTTACCAAATCTTCTTGGGCGTGATAAAAAGATTGGTGCTTCTGAACTTATTAAATCTAATATATACTTTGTTTTATCTATATATGTATAATTTCCTTCTTTTATTTTTTTATAGTCTTGTACTCCTATTGGTAGCTTTTTCATATTATCACCTCCATTTTTTCTTTTCATCTTCATTATATCATAAATAAAAATACTAAATATTTTTTTAGTTTGTTTCTATAAATCAAAATAATTACTAAAAAAGGTGATTTGCTAAGCAAATCACCTTTTTTAGTAATTATTTTTTACTTCTTAAATATTCATCTATACTTCTTGCAGCATTGTGTCCATCTGCTATACCGTGAATTATATCAGGACCATGAACAATATCTCCACCTGCATACAACCAAGGTAAATTTACAACTCTTCCATTTTCATCTGTTTTTATTCTTCCTCTTACCATTTCAACCTTTTCTTTTAAACTTTCTGGTAAGTATGTATAATCTGGTACTTGACCTACAGATTCAACAACCATGTCTGCTTCTATTTCCATAGTTTGAGAATCATCATATGTTGGGTTAAATCTTCCAGTGTCATCAAAAACCGAGAGCACTTTTCTAAATTTAACTTTCTCTATTTTTCCATTTTTTCTTATAATCTCAACTGGTCCCCAGCCTGGGTGTATATGTAATCCTTCTTCTGTACCTTCATTTTTTTCATCCCAATCTGATGGCATTTGTTCAAGAGTTGTTTCAAGAGCACATACATGAACCTCTGAATTTCCTCTTTCAATATTTTGAAGTCTCAACATAGTTCTTGCAACATCAAATGCAACGTTTCCTCCACCTATTACAACCATTTTGTTTGGAATATATGGTTTTTCACCAATTCCTCTTGAATAATCTTTCATTATTTCAAGAATTTCCATAGCTGTCATAAAGTGTTCGCCATCTTCTCCAGGAAGGTTTATTTTTCTACCATCTGTAAATCCAGTAGATACAAATACAACGTCAAAATTATTTTGTAATTCTTCAAACTTTATGTCTTTTCCAACTCTTGTATTTGTAAGTATTTTAACTCCTATTTCTTTTATATAATTTACATCTTGTTCTACTGCTTCATCAGGCATTCTATAAAGTGGTCCACCATAATTTAAAACCCCACCGACTCTTGATTTAGCTTCATATACTGTTACTTCATAGCCAAGACCTCTTAAATAATAAGCTGCAGATAAACCTGCTGGTCCTGCTCCAACTATTGCTATTTTTCCATCTATTTTCTTTATTGTTTCTTGATTTAATATTTTTATATATTCTTCTGGCGAAACACTATCAACTATATATCTCTTTAACCATCTTATTGATACAGGTTCACCTCTTGTTCCTACTGTACAAACAGTTTCACATTTGTGGGTACACATTCTTCCACATACAGCTGGTAATGGATTGGTTTTATATAAGTCAACAAGACCTGTTTCTAAGTCATCATTATAAACGTCTCTTATATAATCAGGTATATCCATGTGTGCTGGACAGGTTTTTGTACATATTCCACATTCAACACATCTTGCAGCTTCATCAATAGCTTGTTGTTTTGAAAAACCTTTTACTATTTCTAAGAATGATCCTTTCCTTTTTTCTGCTGGTAAATGTTCCATTTCAACTCTTTCTAAATCAAGAAGTTCAGATGTATCGTCTCTTGTGTACCCTTCTTTCATTTCCATTTTATGAATTCCATCTTTCTTAGGAACAAAAAAGAACTTTTCTGGATCAGGAGACATATGAACGTACTCTTTTGACATATTCAATGAATTAGTTGTACAAATATCAACACATAAACCACAGAAAGTACACCTTCCATAATCAAAAACTGGTCTTTCTGGTTTTGATCCTTCTTCATCTGGTAATTCTTTAAATTCTATCATATTTATAGCTTCAGCAGGACATATTCTTGAACATGTTCCACAACCAACACATTTATCCCAATCATTTGTATGAAAACCTCTATATCTATCTGATGCTTCTCTTGGTTTATCTAAAACATCTTTCATGGGAATAGTGACTGGTTTTTTTGTTAAAAATTTCCATGCTTTTGCAGGTGCAAAAAAGCTTTTTTTAACGTCCATTAATAATCACCTCTATCTGTCTATTTCAGGAGCACATACTCCCATAGTATCGAGCCATATTGCAGCATCATCGAGTCTTGTTCCAGGTAAATATTTTTCTATACCAAGCATACCTTGTGGATAAGAAGCACCTCTAACAGCAACTCTATAAGGCATTTCTTTCCCATTTGAAACCATATAATAACCATATTCTCCTCTTGCACATTCAATATGAGAGAATACTTGACCAGCGGGAACTCTCCATCTAAGTGCATTTCCAGAAGAAATTTTTGCTCTTACACTTCCTGTTTTTGGCATTTTATCTAAAACTTGTCTCAATATTCTTATACTTTGAAATATTTCTTGATACTTAATACCAAGTCTTGTATAAGCATCAGAGTATGTTGCAGTTGGAACATCAAATTCTACTTGATCATATCTTGCATATGGATCAACTTTTCTTATATCATAAGCCTTCCCACTTGCAGATCTTAATCCTATTCCAGTTACTCCAAGTTCTTTTGCAACTTCAAGTGGAAGTACTATTTCATCTTTTGTTCTTTTTATTATCATTTTATTTTCTAATACTAATGATTTATAATCTTCCATTCTCTTTTCAAGATAATCCAAGAAAGAACTTATTTTTTCTTCTATTCCTTCTGGTAAGTCTTTTCTAACTCCACCAGGAACAATATACATATGATAAACTCTTGCACCTGTTATTTCTTCAAAGATATCAAGAATTAAATCTCTGTCTGCTATAGCCCAGTTTGGTCCTGTATATAAACCAGTTGGCCCACCTATTCCACCAAAAGCCATTAAATGATTAGCTACTCTTGCAAGTTCAAGAATAATCATTCTTATCCAATGTGCTTTTTCTGGAACTTCAACTCTTGCCAACTTTTCAATTGACATTGCATAAACCATTTCATTTATATCAGGTTCAACAACACAAATTCTTGGTATTAAAGCAAGATTGTTCATCCACAATCTTCTTTCCATAAGTTTTTCAAATCCTCTATGGAGCATTCCAGGCATAGGTCTTGCTTTTACTATAATATCTCCTTCAACATACATGTGAACACTAAAGTTACCATGCATTCCAGGATGATTAGGTCCTAAATATAATTTTAATTCTTTCATAGTTCATCACCTTCTGGTATGAATTCTGCTTTATATTCTCTATCTGGGAACTTTCTCTTAGAGTATGCAAGTGGATCAAAATCTTTTCTCATTGGTGGCATATCATCCCAAATTTCAAGAAATAAATCTTTTTCATAATTTGGATTTCCAGGAAAGTTAACTCCAAAAAATTCATGAACATCTCTTTCATAGTATTCTGCTCCTGGGAAAATTGATATTATAGAGTCCATAATTGGATTATCTCTATCTATTTCTGTTCTTAAATTTATTGTAATACCTTCATCCCAGTTCATCAAAACATATACAAGTTGAAATTTTTTTATTTCTATCCAATCAACACAAGTTAAAAATGTTAATTGATCCCATCCACTGCTCTTCAAATAAGCTAGTGCTGAATGAATATTATCTTTTTTCATATCAACAGAAAGTTGTTGTTTTGAAACTTCTTCAAATATAACATTTTCAAATCTTTTTGATATATCTTCCTTTATATTATTCATGGAATTCATCTTTTACATACACCTCCCCAAGAGAGTGGATTTGATTTCTATGATACCAATCATAATTTTCTTGATAGTGTTTCCATCCTCTTGCTTCGCCTTTATTAATCATATTCATTAATTTTTTAAATCCACTCATTACTGCTTCTGGTCTTGGCATACATCCTGCAATGTATAAATCAACTGGTAAATAATGATCAAGTTTCTTTATAGTTGCATAAGAATCATAATACACGCCACCATTTAAGGTACAAGAACCAAAACCAACAACATACTTTGGATCCATCATTTGTTCATATGTATATAAAAGTCTTCTTAATGTTTTTACACTTAAGTATCCCGTAACGAGTAAAACATCTGCTTGTCTTGGAGTTGCCATAGGAGCCATTCCAATTCTTTCCATATCAAATCTTGAAGTCATAGTTGGAGGTAATTCAATTGCTCCACAACCTGTACAATAATGAAGCATCCATACAGATTTACTTCTAAAAATATTTTGAATTTTTTCAAAAAAAGTTAAAGAATCATTTAAGTCATCACTATAAATATTTGTTTCATTTATGCTATCCATACTTTCACTCCCAATCCGGTGAATATTATAACCGCAGTTTGAATCAAGGCTAAAATAAGTGGATATTTATAATAAAATACTACTAATTGATCTATTTTAAACCTTCCAACAACAGATGAAATCATGTTTGCAAGAGTATAAACAATAAAATATTTTATTAGGAATGAAACTATATTTCCTCCACCTAAAAATAGATTAACAAACATACTAACTTCTATAAAGGTTGCAAAATCATGTTGAAGTATCAACATACCTAATTGTTTTCCACCATATTCAACTAATGGTCCTGATGCAATTTCAGCTGGAGCAATTGGTGTATCAAATGGTTTTTTACCTAACATTCCCATTAAAGATATAAAAGCTACAATTACACCAAGAGGCATTCTAACTGCATTCCAATATAAAAATCCACCAGCTTGCATTTGCACTATATGAGAAATTGATGCTGTTTTGTATCCAAAAATCATTCCAAATATTACCATTATAAATGGTAATTCATAACCAACCATTTGAGTTAAAGCTCTCATAACCCCTATACTTGCCCAAGGGTTTCCAGAACCAACTGCACTCATTGCCATACCTAGTGAACCAATTGCAAGTAAATAAACTATAACAAAAAAGTTATCTAATCTATCAAAAGCAACTATTCCAGCAAAAGGCATAAAAACTAATGTTGCCATTGTTCCACCCAATGCCATCATTACACCAAAATCATAAATTATTCCATGAGATATTGAACTTTTTGAAAAAGCTTTAAAAATATCCATAAAGTTCTGATACCATGGAGGTCCAACTCTTCTTTGAATCTTTGCTGTAACCTTTCTTTGAAGACCATCAACAGTCACTTGCCAAAAAAAGGCAATTAATAACAATAAAATTCCTATTAAGTAACCTGTCATAAAATACCACCCCAAATCGTGATAACAGTTATAAATACTATTACCCAAAATACGGTAAATACAGGATTATCATTAAAGAACCATGTTCTTAAAAGACCACCGAATTCTGATAATTTTTGTACACATGAATTAAAGAATTTTTCAACTGAAAGAGTTGTGTTGTACAATCTTTCAAATGGAGCATAATAATCTTTTGCATAATGATATCTTTCTGGATCATAAATAAATTCAGCTGATGTATAAGTATCCATGAGTCCAACTTTTTTTGATTTTTTGTGCATAAAATAAATAATTGCTGCAATTATAAAACCAAAAGTAAATACCCAGAATATAACTGCTGAATCCCACATTCCAGTTCTTGTAAATATCTTTGTACCTTCTAAATGAATTTTTTGTATTCCAACTTTTTCTTCTATTATTCCAATGTATTCAAGAACTTTTCCTGGGAAAATACCATAAAAAATAGTTAAACCAGAAAAAATCCACATAGGTATTTGCATTAAAAATGGTACTTCTTTTAATTCATTGTGTTTTGGAGATAATTGACCTAAAAATACTGTAGATAATGGTCTAAAAACATACAAGAATGAACCAACACTTCCAAAAAATGCAGCTATTGCAGTAAACATCATACCTTTACTAACAAGTGCTTGGAAGATCAACCATTTAGAAGCAAATCCACTCATTGGTGGTATACCTGCAAGTGAAATAATTGCAATTAAATAAGCTGTAAAGGTTATTGGCATTCTTTTTATTAAACCACCAAGTTCAGACATTTTTGTTGTTCCGGTTCTATAATAAACAGCTCCTATTGTTGCAAACATTGCAGCTGAAGCAAGAGCATGATTTAAAACGTGCATCATACCTCCAGCAAATCCTGTTGTACTTGCAATAGAAATACCCAAAAGAATATATCCACTATTACTTACAGTAGAATAAGCTATGAGTTTTTTTGCATCATCTTGTTTTATTGCCATTAAAGTACCAACAACAATACTTATAGAAGCTAAAATCATAATTATATATGTTTCAAATGGATATCCCATTATTTTTACATGATTTTCAAACATCTTTGAAAATGGTAAAACAGCAACTGTAATCATTGAAATAAAACCACCAATTTTTACAAGAGCACCTGAAAGTATAGGAGAAAATGTATTTGGTGCACTTCCGTGAGCTGCTGGTAGCCATGTATAAAATGGGAAAATTCCTAATTTCGTAATTCCAGATAATATTATTAAGAAGAATAATAATACTCCATATTGAGGAATATTAACGAGTTGTGCTCCAACTTCTTGTATATCAAATGTACCTAACTTTGTATACATCAAGAAAATAGAGTAAAGCAATGATAATGAACCAATTGAACTCATTGTATAGTATATTACTGATGCTTTTCTTGATTTACCCATAGGTATTATGAATAAAGAAGTCCAAACTGCAACTTCATAAAATGCAAAAAGAGTTAAAAAATCTTTTGAATAAAACATTCCAACACTTGCAGCCATTGAAACTAAATAAAATGCATTGTAAGCTGATGGGTTTGAATATTTTTCAATAAAAAATGGATTCATAAATGAAATCATTGAATATATTAAAACCATTATCATACTAAAGTACCATGCATAACTACTTGTTACAAAAGATATATCAAAGTTTCCAAATGAAAATAAATTATATACTTCACCAGCATTATCTTTAAAGCCATACAAGTAAATTAAAAACGCAACACTTCCAATTATAGTTAAATAAGATCCTGCTTTTTTATTTATTTTGCTAACAAAAAATGTACCAACAGCAAAAAGCATAAAATAGATCATTAATTGTGCAAACACATCACATCCCTCCAGTCGTAAGAATACCGGAATAATTTTTTAAAGACTCTACTGTTCCATTTAAAAAGTTAGCTAAAACATCTGGATATAATCCAAGGAAAACAATAATAGCAGCTACAATTACAGCTATAAAAGCATAATTAAATGTATCTGTTAATTTTAATTTTGCAAGTGAAGGTTTTGAAACTTCTCCTTCTTTTCCTGGATTCCAAAGTTTAACAAGAGCTCTTATATAATAAATTCCTTCTATTAATGTAGCAAATAAAATCAATGCAGGTAACCAAACATTTTTACTGAAAACTTCTATTAAAATATTTAACTTTACATAAAAACCATAAAATAATGGTAAACCTACAATAGAAAGAGCTGCAGCACTAAAACCAAATCCCAATATTTTATTGTTTAAAAATACACCTTGTAAATCTTCTATCTTATCTTTTCCATATTTAATTGCAATATAACCAGCAATTGAAAACATAACCATTTTAGACATTGCATTATTGTATATTTGCATTACAGCTGGATATTGAGCACCAACTAAAAATAAAGTTGAAATTAAACCAGCTTGTCCAACACTTGAAAAAGTTAACATTCTTCTTAATTTCTTTTCTGAGAAAGCTATAATTTCTCCAAATAAGAATGTAGAAATTGTTATAAATAATAGTAAATTATGTATGAATCCAGTAGTTACAAATACTGATGTAAATAGTCTACCAAAAACAAACATCATTGCACTTGCATAGACTGCTGCAAATATTGGAGCGGTTAAAGAATCAGTATTTGAATAAACTTCCTTTGCCCAAGAGTTAAAAGGCATAAATTTAGATTCAACAGAAATCCCTACAAAAATCATAGTTATAGCTAATAAGTATAATTTATTATCCATCATTGAAACTTTAGAAGCTATATCTATAAAGTTTAAACTTCCTGTTGAAGAATAAAACAAGATAATCCCAAATAAAAACAAGTTTATTCCAAAGGTACCAAGCATTAAATACTTAAAACTTGCAATATGTTTTCCTGTTGAAGAAGAAAGAATATAAGCACCTATTCCTGCAATTTCAAGGAAAACAAATAAATTAAACAAATCGCCTGTAAGTACAACACCATTCAATCCTGCAAGAGATACTAAAAGTACAGTTTCCATATTTTTTATACTCTTATAAGACATTAAAACAGAAATTGTAAAAATAGTGTTTATTATTAAAACAGCTGCAAATGAATAATTATCCAACACAAGATTTATACCATAAGGAATCTTCCAACCGCCAATTAAATAACTACCTTTTTCTATAAAATTCAATAAAAGAATATTAATTAAAAGGCCAGAAAACATAAATACTTTTTTTGCACTTTTGAATATAACCGATAAAAATGCAAAGAGAAGTGGTAATGTTATAAGCAATACTGGATTATTCATTATCTTCACCACCAATTTCATCTAGCTCGAGTGTACCATGCTCTTCATAGATTTTTCTTGCAAAAGAAAGTCCCAATGCAGTAACACCAACACCTATAACGATTGAAGTTAAAACTAAAGCTTGAGGTAATGGATCAACAAATCCTTTATTAACTTCACTTGTTATTATAGGAGCTTTCCCTCCACTTATATAACCAGTCGATACTATAAATAAATTAATACCAACTTCTAAAACATTTAATGAAACTATTAATTTTATTATGTTTTTTTGTGTTAAAAGACCATAAATTCCTATTAAAATTAAAATTATAAATATGTATTGAATCATTTATTTTCCCCCTCTCTTGCAAAATGAGAGATAAGGTTTGAAAGTTCTGATCCTACTTTTAAACCTATTAAAACATAAACTACTGGGATTAATCCTGCACTAAATAAACTTCCAAGTTTTCCCATAGGCATATAATTGTATAAGAAGAATCCTCCCGCGCTCAAACCTATTAAACCAAGTATGATGAATAAACTTCCGGATAACCCTTCAAGTGCTGAAAAGCTTTTCACCTTAACTCTAAATTCATCATTAGAAATGAACATTAAAAGTACAGCTGATCCTATCATAGCTCCACCTGGGAATCCACCACCTGGGGTTAAATGTCCATGTATGAAAATATAAAAACCAGTAATTAAAATTATTGAAACTGCTACTTTACTTCCTATTTTTAAAATAAAATTAGGCTCTACTTTAAATTTTAAACGGTTTTTATATCCACCTAAAACAACAGAAACTCCTAATGCCGAAAGGAATAAAACAGTTACTTCTCCAAGAGTATCAAATGCTCTATAATTAACCACTACAGAAGTTACTAAATTTGCTGAACCAGTTTCTAAATTTTCAGATCCAAACTTAACTTCTTTATTTTCTCCGTTAACACTCTTATTTACAAATTTTTCAGAAACTTTTCCATTTAATGTACTTTCACCAAATTTTGAAAAATTATACTTTCCATTATTCGAATATAAAGTTGAAAAAATAAATATTCCCATAACAACAATTAATAAAATAGCAAATAATCTCTTCATTTTTTATCACCAACTTTTTTATTTATCATTATTAATGTAACGATAAACAATGCAGAAACTAATCCTGAACCAACAACTGCTTCAGTGATTGCCACGTCTGGTGCTCTCATAAAGATAAAAGAAATGACAGAAAACATACTCAATATTGATAAATAGATTATTGAATTTACTATTTTTTTAGACTCTATTGCAAGAAATGCAAATACTATCATTGTTAAACCAATGAATAATTCAAAAATACTCATATTAGTCATTATTTTCACCACCCATTGGCTCTTTCATTTCATTGATTTTTAACTTATAAGTTTTTACACCCCGTTTATAAGATGCCCTTGCAAGTGCAGAACTACCTACTGGATTTGTAATTGCAAGAAAAACAACTATCAACAAAGTTTTTAATAACCATTGAGGATTAGCAAATCCAACACCTAAAATCAACGAAAATGATCCAAGAGTCGTTGCTTTTGTACCAGCTTGAAGTCTATTAAAGACATCTGGCATTCTAAAAATTCCAAGGCCACCAAGAAAATAAAAGATTGAACCAATTATAATTAATGTATTTCCTAATATAATCATTTTTTCGCCTCCAAATATCTTGCGAAAATAACGGTTTCAAGAAACGAAAGTGCTGCATAAGCAATCGCAATATCAAGATATAAATTACTTTTAAATATGTGAGCAATAAAAACTATAGTTCCTGTTACAATAACATTTATAGCATCTACCGATACTATTCTATCTGTAACATCCGGACCAATAATTAATCTTAAAATGCTGAAAAATAAACCCAAACCAATTAAGCCAAACACTATAAAATTCATCATTTAAATATCCCCCCTAAAATTTTTTCAAAGGGTTGCGAAATTTCTTTTTTATACTCTTCTTCACTACTTCCCTTAACATCAATCCAATGAATATACATGTATCCATCTTCATAATCAATAGATAATGTTCCTGGAGTTAGTGTGATAGAGTTTAATAATGCTAAATTTCCAAAATCGCCTTTTAAATCCGATTTAATCTTTACAAATCCTGGATTTAAAGGTATAACTGGTTGTATAACCCTTATTGCAACATCTAAATTAGATATTATCATTTTGTAAACAAATAGAGGGGTATACAAAAACACAAATTTTAACACTTTGACAATAAAACCCGCATCAAAAGAAAACTTTAAGTAATCTTTTGTTGCAAAACTAACAGTAAATGCAACAATTGCTCCAACAAGAAATTCTTCTGAAGTAAATCCTGTTAGTGTTATCCATATTGCATAAGTAACTAAAAAAACCGATAAAAACCTCTTCATACTATACTTCCTCCTTTCTAAAATTTTTATATATTTTATTTTATTAAAGATAGTGAATTTTTCCACTTTATATAAAATATTAACCTTTAACAACTTTTAGCAATTTTTCGTTAAACTTAAACTATTATACCACATAATGGTAACTACAAGCAAATTCATTATACCCCTGTGCGGTAAAATAAATTAATTTAATCTAATTCATTTTAATGTGTTTATTATAAAATAAACATAAATAATTTAAAAAATCTTTATTTTTGTATTATTTTATGATAAAATACATATGATAAAAATATAGTATTGGGGGAGATATTATGAAAATAGGTGAATTTTCTAAAAAATTTAATGTAAAACGAGATACTATACGCTATTATATTGAAACAGGTTTATTACTTCCAGAAAAAATAAGAAATCAATATATATTTGATGAAAGTTGTATAAAAGATATGAAAGAAATTATAGAATTAAAAAATTTAAAGTTCACAATATCTGGTATACAAAAAATATTTTCATTAAAAAGGATGACTAATTTAACGGATATAAGTGATATAGACTTTTACTTGAGCTTTTTTGAAAATAAAAAACAAGAGTTATTAAAAGAAAAAGAAAAAATAGAAAAGGCATTGAATATAATAGAAGAAAAAATTTCTTATATAAATACTTCATTGAAAAACAAGGAAAAGAAAATCGGAATCCCACTGCAGTTCATAAATTATTTAGTTTGTCCAAAGTGTAATAAACCACTTGAATTAAATAATGCAACAATAAAGAAAAATTATATATTCACGGGTGAATTAAACTGTGATTGTGGATATCATGCTCAAATAAATAAAGGAATAATAATTACTCCAGAAGCTGATACTTCTGAAATACCAGAATATGAAAAAAAAGGAAAGACATTATTAAATATGTATGATCAATCATTACTAACTTTAATGGAAAAAGGTGGAATTTGGATATACAAAAGATTATTTAATATAGGAGTTAAAAACAAAGTTATTATGGAAATAGGTACGGGTCTTGGAAGATTTGTTAAAAATTCAATGGTAAATATGGGAAAAGATACTTTATATATTGCTACTGAAAAATCTCTTGATTCATTAAAAACTCTTAAAAATTCTTTGGAATTAGCTGGTAGTAATGCAAATATAGTATTTATAGCTGGTGATTATACTAAATGCCCAATAAAATCAGAATCTATTGATATAGTGATAGATTACTTTGGAACAAGAAATTATTTATTAAAAAATTCTTTTTATCCTGTAGAAAAGGTTAGTAATTTTTTAAAAAAAGATGGAATTTGGATTGGAACCTTTACTTATTATGAAAATCACGCAAAGTCATTAAAAAACTATGCAGAAAAAACTAGAAATTTATTATTATTTGAGTCAATAAAAAACTCTTTTACTAAAAATAGTATAAAAAAATTAGAGTCTTCAGAATTAGGCTTTTCATTAAAAATGGGAGAAATTGAAAAAACTCATATTCCCGGAGATAAGCTTCATGTTTGGGCTTTTTTAGGGAAAAAAATTTAAAAATGTTGACTATTTTTAAAATTTGGAGTATAATATTAATGTAACGGTAATTAATTACTAAATAAAAAAATAAAATATATAATGTCGTGTTTCAGCAAATACCGTGGAGGTGATTTTATGGATTTTAAAGTATTCACCAAAGAATTAGAACTAACACCAGCACTTAAAAACTATGTAGAAAAAAGAATGACAAAGGTAGACAAATTACTAAAAAGGCATTCTGATTTAATATCTCCAGCCGATTTTAGAATTTCAAAAGAAGGTGGAAAATACAAAACAGAAATAACAACTCATTTCAAAAAACTTAATAATTTAATAAAAGTTGAAGAAAGAGAAGGTGACTTATACGAATGTATTGATAAGGTTACAGACTCTTTTGAAAGAAAGATAAAAAAATTAAAGGATAAGCTTCAAACTCATGAACCAACAAATAATTTAGTTGAAACTTTTAAATTTCCAGAAGCTATTGATGAAATGCCTATAGTTAAAAGAAAAAGATACGATCTTTCTGTAATGTCTGGAGAAGAAGCTTTACTTCAAGCTGAAATGCTTGGACATAACTTCTTTGTTTTTAGAAACTCTGAAACAGATGAAGTAAATGTTGTTTATAAAAGAAATGCAGAAAACTTTGGTATAATTGAATTTAATTCATAATTTAATATAAAAAAATAAAGAAACCCAATGGGTTTCTTTATTTTTTTATATTTGAAGTATTTTTTCTATCTTAGCTTTATCAAAGCCAACTATAATTTTATTTCCTATTTCTATTACAGGAACTCCCATTTGTCCACTTTTTTTTACCATTTTTTCAGCTGCTTTTCTATCTTTGGAAACATCTATATCTTTAAAAGCCAACCCTAAAGATTTAAAGTATTGTTTAGCTCTTTTACACCATGGACAAGCTGGGGTTGAATATACCGTTATTTTAGCATGTTGCATATTTTTCTCACCTCCATACCCTATTATGGTATTATTATATCAGAGTTATTAAAAAAATAAATGAATTTAAAGTTAGAAATTGATTAAATAAAATCAATTATTTATAGGCTATTACTAAGAGATCTTTTTTTAAAATTTTTACATAATTTTGTTTATATAAATTATTGTGTTAAAATTAAAGTATAATAAACATTTTAGGAGGAGAAAAAATGATAGGAATTTTATGTGATTCAGCTTGTGACTTGCCTTCAATATATTTGAAAAAAAATTTTTTAGAAATTGCTCCACTTCAAGTAATTTTAAATGATAAAAGTTATAGAGATGTTGTTGAAATAACAACTCCAGAAGTAATTGAATTTATGAAAAAAGATATTCCAAAAACTTCATTGCCTTCTTACAAAGATATTGAAGAAAAATTAAATAAACTTGTTGAAAAAGGCTTTAAAAAAATTATAGCTTTAACTATATCTAGTAATTTAAGCGGTACACATAACATGTTTAGAAATGTTATAAATGATTTTTTAAAAACAAATAAAGATATCGAAATTGAACTCATAGATACATTAAGTATTTCCATTGGTTCTGGTTTAATTCTAAAAAAGGCCATGGATATGATTGAAGACAATAAATCTTTTGAAGAAATAAAAAACAAATTAAACTCTATAATACCAAATAAATCAAGAGTTTATTATACAATACCAACACTTAAATTTTTAAAAGCTGGTGGAAGAATTGGAAAAGTTTCTGCTACAATAGGAGATTTTTTAAATATAAAACCTGTAATATCTGTAAATACTGATGGAATATACTATACAGTAGCAAAAGGTAGAGGTATGAAAAAATCTATTAATAAAATGTTTGAAGTATTCAAAGAATTTGTTTCTGAAAAAACTGTAGAAAGTGCTGCCGTTTACGTTTCATCATCTGATGCACTAACCACAAAATTAAAAAATGAATTAATTGAAAAAGTAAAATCAATTGGAATAAACAATATAATAGAAGGAACTATAACTTCTGCAATGCTTGTTCATACTGGTGAAGGTCTTGTTGGAATGTCTGTAATAGCTAATTAAATAAAAAATTAAACACTAATAAAAAAACTACTTTAATATAAAGTAGTTTTTTTATTTTTTTATTCTAAAATATTCTTGATTAACGTTAAGGAAATATATTATTATTATAAAATTAATACAATTATTTTATAATATCTTAAGGGGGTGACTTTTGTGATAAAAAAACTTATTATTTTTTTAATAATATTAGTTAATTTAATAAATTTTTCATCTATAAAAGTAGGAATTTATCAAAACCCGCCATTATCTATTATTAATGATAACAAAATTTATGGTATTTTTCCAGAATTATTAAATTATATTGCAAAAAAAGAAAATTTAGATATAGAATATATAACTGGAACCTTTTCAACACTATACACTAAATTAAAAGAAAACAATATAAATTTATTAATGCCAATTGCTTATAACGAAGAAAGAACCAATGAAATAGATTATAATAATGAAACAATAGTTTCAAATTGGGGAGTTGTAATAACACAAAAGAAAAATAATATACTTTCAATTAAAGATTTGAATAAAAAAGTAGTAGCTGTATTAAAAGGAGACGTTTATTATAACTCAAACAATGGAATAAAAAACTTATCAAAAAAATTTAATATCAATCCATACTTTATTGAAAAAAACACTTATTATTCCATTGAAAAAGCCGTAAGTAATGGTTCTGCAGATGCTGGAGTTGTTAACAGATATTACCTTTCTTATGAAGTTGAAGATAATAGTGTTTTAGAAACTAATATTATATTTGATCCTTATGAAATTAAAATTGGTTTTTCAAAAAAATTTTCAAAAAAAAATGAAATCATAAATATTATTGATCAAAATTTATATTTTATGAAAGAAAATCCAAATTCAAATTACTATTCAATTTTAAAAAAATACGAAAATCCAAATTCAAAAAAAATTTCTAAATTGTTATATTTTATAATAATATTTTCTGTATTATCTTTTTCTTTTTTTACAATTGTTATTATACTTTTAAAAAAAATTATTGTAATGAAAACAAAAAAACTTGAAAAATCTTTAGTTATTATTCAAGAGCAAAAGGAAGAAATTGAAAACTCTTTTGAAGAACTTCAAGCAAATAATGAAGAATTAATTAAAAATCATAAGGAATTAGAAAAATTAAATAAAGTTTTAGAAGAAAATCAATCTGAGCTTGTAGAAAAATATATAGAATTAAACACATTAAATGGAGAACTAAAGAAAATATCAGAAAAAGAAAGATTTCAATCAACTAAATTTAAAAATTTAATTTTAATAAGTTCAAAATTCTCAACTTACCTTGAAAATGATTCAGAAGATGATTTTTTAGATACAATATTTCATTCTGCAAAAAAAATATTGTCTAGTAAATTTGGCTTAATTTATAAAATAAATTTTAATTCAATAAAAATATTACACAATGATGGTTATTCATACGATTCAAGTATACCAAAAAGTTTTTTGTTAAACGATGCTAAAATTCAACTTTTTGATAAAAATTCAATATTTTCTGAGTTTTTTATTGAAGAAAGTATAAACTCTATTATTTCAATACCTTTATTTTTAAAAAAGAAAAAAATTGGTGGAATGTTTTTTTCTCTTTCCACAGAAAAAAACGATGATAGTTCTGAAATAATAGATATTTCATTGGCAATAAAAGAATTAACAGAAGCATTTTTAAGCATAAAATCAAACAATGATACTTTTAAAGTTGCTTATAATAATTTTGCTAAAAAGTTAGCAATTGTAGCAGAAGCTTATGATGAAAATACTGGAAATCACATTGAACGTGTTGGAATTTTATCTTCTTTTATTTCTGAAAAACTTGGAATGCCTAAATCTTTTGTAAAAGATATAAGAAACTTTGCACCACTTCATGATATAGGAAAAATATTTATACCTAATGAAATTTTAAATAAACCAGGAAAACTTACAGAAGAAGAATGGAATATAATGCAAAAACATACAATGTATTCAATTAGATTAATTGGAGAAGATGAATACTTTAAAATGGCTTTGAATATTGCTTTATATCATCACGAAAAGTTTGACGGAAGTGGCTATCCTTTTAAATTATCTGGAAATGAAATTCCAATTGAAGCTTCTATTGTATCAATAGTTGATGTATATGATGCTTTACGTTCAAAAAGGTCTTATAAACCCCCTTATAATCATAAAAAAGCTTTAGATATAATTATAAATGGTGATAATCGAACAAATAGTAAACATTTTAACCCCAATATTTTAAAAACATTTTTAAGTATAGAAAGTGATATAGAAACACTTTATAACGAAATATACAATACTGATGAAAACCTTTAAAAGTAAATTTTAAATACCCATAAGCTTAGCTTATGGGTATTTAAATTATGTTAAAACTTTTATCAAAAGAATTTAAAACTTCACAACCATTTTTTGTAACTAACACTAAATCTTCTATTCTAACGCCAACCTTTCCATTCAAATATATACCAGGTTCAACAGAAAAGATCATTCCAGGTTTTAACTCCATATCATTATCCGAACTAACATTAGGCCATTCATGTACATCTATTCCTATATTGTGACCAGTTCTATGTGTAAAGTATTCTCCATATCCTGCCTTTTCTATCACACTTCTTGCAGCATTATCAACATCTGAAAATTTATTTCCAGGTTTTACAGCTTCTATTCCTTTTAAGTTTGCTTCTAATACTATATTATATATTTTTTTATACTCGTCTTTAGGTGCACCAAAAAATATAGTTCTTGTCATATCAGAACAATAAAAATCTTTAACTCCGCCCATATCTATTATTACAGAATCACCATGTTTTATTTTTGTTTTATCACTTATATGATGTGGTTCACCTGCATTTTCACCATATGCTATTATTGGTTCAAAAGAATTACCTTCAGCCCCTAATTTTTCAAGAATATTTGAAACTGCTCTTGCAACCATTTTTTCTGTCATCATATTAGGAATAAGCTTTTGTACCTCTTTCATTGCTTTATCATTTATTTGAGAAGATAATCTCATCTTATTTATCTCTTCTGCATCTTTTATGACTCTCATTCCTTCAATTACTTTAGAGGAATTAAATACTTTTATATTAATTTTTTCCATCAACTCAATTAAAAATTTTGCACTCCAATTTTTATCTATACCAAGTCTTTTATTTTTATTAATATGCGAACTAAATATTTCAATTGGATTTTCTTTATCTTCATAAATAAAACTTTTTATATTTTTTGTTTTTACTGGAAATAATTTATTTATAAAAAGTTTTTTATCTCCATTTGAATTTAATAACAAACCTAAAAATCTTTCTCCAGGATCAATCCATTCACCTGTAAGATAAAATATATCAGAAGTTGTTGTTACAAGCATTTGATCTATTCCATTTTTTTGCATATTTTCTATTGCTTTATTCATTCTATCCATAAACTCACCCCTTTCATGAATAATTATATCATCTTAATCTATACTAAAACAATAAGAGAATTTTTTTATTCAATTTATATTACATTAATAAAAAAATAAAATGAGGACTAAGCCCTCATTTTATTTTTTGTGTTATTTTTTTTACTAAATCTAATGAAACATTTAATTTTCTGGAGATGTGTTGATTTGAAAAACCCATTACATAAAGTTCAATAATTTTAAAACTTTTTTTCTCATTTATCAATTCTTTGTTTTTAACCACAAAAGCACCTCCAGTAAAAATAATATTTTATCCTTGATTTTATTATATCATTTTCAAAATAGTCACAACAAAAAATTGACAAAAAGGTTACTTTTAGAAATATTTAGTCAGTTGATAGATTAATCAGCAAAATTTCTTTATAAACTCGTTAAAATTATTTATAACAAAATCAGCTTCATAAGTTTTATTTAAAAGATCATGATTCATAAAACAAGTTTTAATTCCACTATTTTTACCAGCAAGTATATCTAATTCTCTATCTCCAATTCCTAATGTTTCTTCTTTTTTTAAGTTATACTTATTTATTAAATATAAAAAACTTTCTGGAGATGGTTTTAATTCAAAACCATTTGCTTCTGAAACTATTTCAATAAATATATCTGTAGCTTCATAGTAATTCAATATGTTAAATAAAGTTCTTTTATCTCTATGAGTTATTATAAAATTATTTTTTTTATTTTGTTTTATTAATTTACAACATTTAATAGCATCTTCAAAAGGTTTGTTTTTGTGTGGAGGAATATTATTTGAATTTTCCCAAAACTTTTCAATAAATTCTCTTGGAAGATTATGTTCCTTTATTAAACTCTCAATAGCATAAGTCAAAGTTTTTCTCGTATAATCATAAATTTTTTTTTCATCTTCTTTAATCCCATATTCTTCAAGAGTTTTTATCATAGCATTTATTGTTGCTGGATAAGTATTAAATAAGGTTCCATCAAAATCCCATATAAAATTTTTCATACTATCACCTCAATTTTTATAATTCAATAATTTTTTAAATAAAAAGATTTATTATGTTTAATAAAAAAACTATAGTTTGTTTATAATAAAAAATTAAATTTTGTGCTATAATATTGAATATAAATTCATCTTACTAAAGTTATAAATTAATTAAATTCTACTTACTCATTATATTATATCAATTATTTTTTTAAGTATCAAATTAAACCATTCTTTAAAAGAATTCAACTAACAAGTTTAAGCAAAAAAATTTTTAGAACGTATTCAAAATTCAATTTTTTTAAAATGTTCTCATAAAGTTTACACTATATTTTCCGCATGTAAAACTAAAAAACGTAAAATATATAGGTTAAAAAACTTTTGAGGTGAATTAATATGCTAAACGAACATTTAAAGTCTAAAAAACTTGAAATTCAAATAGAAAGTTTTGAAAAAACTTTTAAGAATTCTATCGAAATAACTTGGGATAAAATCAAACTTTTAAGTGAAGATGCTAAATTTTTATCTCCAATAAAGGTTGAATTCAATTTAAAAAAATTAAAAAATGGAATTGAAGTTTATGGAACTGTTGATACCGAATTAGAATTATCTTGTAGTCGTTGTTTAGAAAAATTTAACCATAAGATAAATGGTCAATTTGAAGCATTTTACATAAAAAAAGAACACATGGAATTAAATGAAAAAGAAGAATTATCTGATTTAGAAAATACAATTTATTATGAAAACTCTGAAATTGATTTGACAGAGAGAGTCATTGAGGCTATAATATTAGCTGTACCAGATATTCCACTTTGTAAAAATGATTGTAAAGGATTGTGTCCTATTTGTGGCGAAAATTTAAATGAACATCCAGATCACAATTGTGAAGTTGAAGATATAGACCCAAGATTTGAAAAATTAAAACAATTATTAGATAATAATTTAGATTAAGGAGGGAACATCATGGCTGTACCTAAGCAAAAAACGTCAAGAGCAAGAACTCACAGAAGAAAGGCAAAGTATTATTCAGCTGTTAAATTAAACGTAGTAACATGTCCTAATTGCGGTGAACCAAAACTCCCACATAGAGTTTGCTTGAATTGCGGATACTATGGAAACAAACAAATCCTTGAAATCGGTGAGTAATTTGAAAAAAATTGGCATCGACTTATATGGTGGCGATAACGCGCCCGAATCTGTGATTCAGGGCGCGATTTTTGCTTTAGAAAATAAATTTTTGAATAATTGCGAACTTGTAATTGTGGGAAATAAAAAAGATTATTCAGAAAAATTTAACAAATTTAACAATGTATCTTTTATTGATGCAGAAAATACTGTAGATAATCACACAAAGCCTACACAAGCCTTAAAAATGAAAACATCCTCAATTTATAAAGGATGTGAACTATTAAAAAACAAAGAATTAGATGCATTTGTAAGCGCAGGTAATACTGGTGCACTTCTTTCTGCTGGAACTTTTGTTGCTGGTAGACTAAAAGGAATTAAAAGACCTGCTTTAGCCGTTGCTTTACCAAGTAAGACGACACCAAAAATACTTATAGATGCTGGAGCAAATGCTGAAGTAAAACCAGAATTTTTTTATGACTTTGCAAGGGAAGGTATTGCTTATGCTGATTTCATGGGTATTAAAAATCCAAAAATCGCAATATTAAATATTGGAACCGAAGAAGGAAAAGGCTCTACCCTTGTAAAAAATGCAGCAAACTATTTAAAAGAAAAAAACTTAAATTATGTTGGATTCATTGAAGGCAGAGATGTATTTACAGGAGACTATGACATTTTAATAACAGATGGATTTACTGGAAATACAGTTTTAAAAACAATTGAAGGAACTGCCTACTATATTTTAAGCGAATTAAAAGCCTCTATAAAAAAAGGTGGTTTATTTGCAAAACTCGGTGCTTTAATGATGAAAGGATCTTTGTATTCATTAAAAACAAAGTTAGATTACAGGCAATATGGTGGAACATTTTTCTTAGGAGTAAATGGCATTTTAGTAAAAGCACACGGGTCTTCTGATTCAGAAGCAATTGCAAATGCTTTATATGTTGCATCTGAAGCTGCAAAGAAAGATATCGTATCAAGAATTACAAAGGAGGTGTAAAAATGAAAAAAAACGATGACTTAAATCTCGTAGAAGGACTTAAAAATCTTCTTGATGAAAAAGAAGGAGAAGATATTGTTGTTCTAAATATGGAAAACACCTCATTAATGTTAGATTATTTTGTTATTGTTACAGGAAATTCAGATACTCATACTGCTGCATTAAGAGATTATGTGGTAAAATATTTCAAGGATAATGAAAGAAAAATAAAATCTTTCGATAGGGAAAGAGGATTTGACTGGTTAACCGTTGACGAAGGCGGAATAATCGTTCATATTTTTACAAAAGAAGGAAGAGAATTTTATAACCTAGAAACTCTATGGAATGAATGTCCAAGAGTTTAAAATACACGATACTAAATTTATTATTCCATGGTGCCTTTTGGTAGGAATAAAAAAAGTATCGAAAGAAAAAACCAAATTTGGAGGTGTAGTATGTCAGTAGTAAGTATGAAACAACTTCTCGAAGCAGGAGCACATTTTGGACACAGAACAAGAAGATGGGAACCAAGAATGAAACCTTATATCTTCACAGAAAGAAAAGGTATTCATATTATTGATCTTCAAAAAACTCTTCAATCAATTGAAGAAGCTTATGAATTTATAAGAAACTTATCTTCTGAAGGAAAAAATATTTTATTTGTAGGAACAAAAAAACAAGCTCAACAAATAGTTGCTGAAGAAGCAAAAAGATGCGGTGGATTTTATGTTAATAACAGATGGTTAGGTGGATTATTAACAAACTTTCCAACAATTAAAAGAAGAATTGCAAAATTAGAAGAATTATTGGAATATGTTGAAACAGAAGAATTTACAAAATTGCCTAAAAAAGAACAATCAGCAATAAAAAGAAACTTAGAAAAATTAGAAAAAAACCTTGGTGGTCTTAGAGGAATGACTAAAATTCCTGATGTTATGTTCATAATAGACCCTAAAAAAGAAGAAATTGCTATAAAAGAAGCAAATAAATTAAATATACCTGTAGTTTCAATTGTTGATACAAACTGCAACCCTGATCCAATTGATATGGTAATTCCTGCTAATGATGATGCAATAAGAGCTGTTATGTTAATAACTTCAAAAATGGCAGATGCTTTCATTGAAGGAAGAGAAGGTCAAATGGCTGAAATGGCTGTTGTTGAAGCTGAAAATGCAAATAAAGAAAGTTATGAAGAAGTAGCTGAAGAAGTTATAGATGAAGAATAATTTTTAATCAATAAATCCGGCCATAAGGCCGGATTTTATTTAGGAGGTAGATTATGAAATTTCATATAAAAACATTTGGCTGTCAAATGAACGTAAATGAATCAGAAATAATGAAAGGTTTGTTGACAGAAGAAGGACTTGAATGGACAGAAAATCCAGCTCAAGCTGATGTAATTCTTTTAAACACTTGTTCTGTTAGAAAAAAAGCAGAAGATAAAATGTATGGAGCCATAGGAATGTATGGCAAATACAAAGAAAAAAATAAAAATTTAATACTTGGCGTTGGTGGTTGTTCAGCAGAAAAAGAAAGAGAAAGTATTTTAAAAAAGTATCATAAAGTAAACTTTGTCTTTGGAACGAGAAATGTTGTAGATATAGTAAATCTTGTAAAAAGAGCAAAGAAAGAAAGATTTTATGATTTTTCAGATAAATTATCAGAAGTTAGTTATCAAATACCTAAAATTCCAAACAGCAAACATCATGCATGGGTAACTATACAGTATGGATGTAATAAATACTGTACTTATTGTATAGTACCTTATACTCGTGGTCTTGAAAAAAGTAGAAATTTCAACGACATAATAAATGAAGTACATGATTATGCAAAAAAAGGTTTCAAAGAAATAACTTATCTTGGACAAAATGTAGACTCTTATGGAAAAGACTTTGGTGATGGCACACCAAAACTCGATAAATTAATTCAAGAAGCAGGAAAGATAAAAGGACTTGAAAGAATATGGTTTACAACCTCATATCCATCAGATATAACAGACAGTTTAATAAAAACAATTGCCAATGAACCAAAGGCAGCAAAATACTTTCACCTTCCAGTTCAAGCTGGGAGCAATAAAGTATTAAAAGAAATGAATAGAAGATATACAAGAGAGTATTTTTTTGATTTAGTAAGAAGAGTTAAAGAAAATATAATTGGTGTAACTACAAGCTCAGATATAATAGTTGGATTTCCTGGTGAAACCGATGAAGACTATGAACAAACACTAGACTTGATTAAAAGATGTAGATTTGAAAAAGTGAATGTTGCTGAATATTCCCCACGCGAAGGAACAATAGCAGCTAAATATAAACCAGATGATATTCCAAAGAGTATTAAAAACAAAAGATTAATGAAAATTTTAGAGTTGCAAAAACAAATAAACCATGAAGAAAATGAAAAATATGCAGAAAAAATAGTTAGAGTAATTCAAGAAGGAACAACTAAACAAGGAATACATTATGGAAGAACTATAAATAATAAAATGGTTATGTTTGACTCAAATGATGAATTAAATGGAAAGTACATAGATGTTAAAGTAAGAAGAATTTCAGCTGGACCATTGTATGGAGAAAAAATAACAACGGAACTCGATCATAACTTTCAAAGTGAAGATCCAACAATGAAGTTATTCAAATAAATTTTTCTAAAATTTAATTAAAGCAATAATTAGTATGCTATAATTAAATTGAGGTGATTTAAATGAAAAAAGTACCATATGGTCTTCAAAATTTCGAAAAAATACGAGCTGAAAATTTTTACTATGTAGATAAAACTAAGTATATAGAAATAATTGAAGATATGCCAGAATCATACATCTTCTTTTTAAGACCAAGAAAGTTTGGAAAGAGTTTATGGCTTGACACTATGAGTAAATACTACGATATTAAGTATTCAGATAAATTTGATACTATCTTTAAAGACTTGTACATACAAAAACATCCAACATCTAAAAAGAGTAGCTATCATATTTTAGAGTTTAATTTTTCTGGATTGAATACAGACAGTAAAGAAGAGTTGAAATTTGATTTTAATGCAGAAGTTTATAGAAAAATTTCTAAATTTATATCTAATTATAAATTAAATATAAATTTAATTGAAAATATAAATGAACCTTCTACATTATTTAGAGATTTTTTAAATAAATATGAAGAATTAAACTTAAAAACAAAAATCTACTTATTAATAGACGAATACGATCACTTTGCAAATGAACTTTTGAGTTTTAAACTCGATGAATTCAAAAATATCGTCAGTAAAACAGGTTTTGTTAGAAAATTTTATGAAGTCATAAAAGAAGGAACACGATCTGTTATAGACAGACTATTCATAACAGGAGTAGCACCAATAACCTTAGATAGTTTAACGAGTGGATTCAACATCTCAAAAAACATGTCAACAACATTAGAGTTAAATGAAATGATGGGATTCACTGAAAGTGAAGTCAAAGATATTCTCAAAGAGTATCAAATAAATGATGATATTTTACAAGACATGAAGTTTAGCTACAATGGATACATGTTCAATAAACGTGCAAGTGAAAAGGTTTACAACAGCGATATGGTCTTATACTTCATTTCTGAATACAATAGAGAAAAAAGAAAACCAGAAGATGTAATAGATATGAACATAGCAAGTGATTATAAAAAGATTCAAAATTTATTTAAACTTGGTGAAGTTGTTGGAATAAATAATATAGATAATGAAAAAGAAGCAATAGGAAACCTTTTAAATGAAATATTAATGACAGACAAAACAGAAATAGAAGAGTTAACAAGAGCATTTAACCTTGAAAGAAAGATGGAAATAGACGATGTTAAAACCTTACTCTTTTATTTAGGCTTTTTAACAATAGAATCAAAAGGATTTGTGATGAACTTAAAGATACCAAACTATTCAATAAAAAAGATATACTCAGAATACTTCTTAGAAATGATAAAAACAAGAGCAAAAAACTATATAGATACAGGAAAGATAAAGATAGCAATAAGAAAGTTATTAGTAGATGGAAATATAAACTCGTTGGCAAATGAAATAGAAGATGTATTAAAAAAACTATCAGACAGAGACTTTCAAAGCTTTAGTGAAAAGCACATAAAGATGCTACTGTTTAGTTATTTAATCTTAACACCATGGGCATACGTTAAAAGCGAGTATCCAGTAGAAGGTGGATACATAGACTTAGCAATGTTTAAAAGATACGAAGAAGTGCCATACAATGCAATAATAGAGTTAAAATACATAAAAAAGAAAGACTATACAGAAAAAATATATCAAGTAAAGATAAAAGAAGCAGTAAATCAAATAAAGAGGTATGAAAAAACTATAAACAAAGAGTTTAATGGACCATTAAAAAAAGTAGTGATGGTCTTTGTTGGAAGAGAGTTGAAGTATCTTGATGAAGTAAATTAAAAGAGTTTTTATAAAAGTAATTTACAAAAAGAAAATTATAAAAAAATTAAAATCTTATTCAAAAACATTGTATCAACAAAAAAGGTAGCATAAAAAAATTTGTGTAAACGGCTCTTCTTGGAAGGTAAAAATAAATAAAATTAGTTATTATTTTTAAAGTATTTCCATAAGAATTATCGACTATAAAGAAATATGCTTTAAGAGTAAATTTTAGAAGTTTTTAGTATAATTTTTTGTAATAAATAGCCTTTTGCAACTTTTTATTGCAAGGTATAGCATTATAATATTTAATAGGTAGCATAAAAAATTTTGTGTAAACGGCTCTTCTTGGAAGGTAAAAATAAATAAAATTAGTTATTATTTTTAAAGTATTTCCATAAGAATTATCGACTATAAAGAAATATGCTTTAAGAGTAAATTTTAGAAGTTTTTAGTATAATTTTTTGTAATAAATAGCCTTTTGCAACTTTTTATTGCAAGGTATAGCATTATAATATTTAATATTCATTTTTGTGTGTTATAGGTATTTTTTGTTATGTTACAAAGTATATTTATGTTAGGAATTATAGATATATTTTGTAATTCTTTCATTAAAAAAGATGGATAATTCGTTTAGGACATTGCTCCAATTTCTATAACGAGCTGTCCATCTTTTTGTTGCATTTATTGTTGCTAAATAAAGCATTTTCAATAATGCATCGTCATTTGGAAATGATGTTTTATTTTTTGTTGCTTTTCTATATTGTCTATTTAATGATTCTATTACATTTGTTGTGTACATTATTTTTCTTACATCATCGCCATAATCAAAATAAGGGGATATTGTTTCCCAATGTTTTTCCCAACTTTCTAATGCTAATTTGTATTTTGTCCATTTGTTTTCTTTCAAATCTTGTAAGTTTGAATAAGCAATATCTTTATTTGGTGCTTTATATACTTTTTTTAAATCATTAACAAGTTCTTTTCTATCTTTGTAACTAACATATTTTAATGTATTTCTTATTTGATGTATTATACATCTTTGTACTATAGTATCTGGGAAAGCAGTTTTTATTGCTTGTGGGAAACCTGTTAATCCATCTACAGAAGCTATTAATATATCTTTTATTCCTCTATTTTTTAAATCATTTAATACTCTTAACCAAAATTTTGATGATTCTATTTCACCTATATATATACCAAGTACTTCTTTAAATCCATCTATATTTACACCAAGTACAACATATGCAGTCTTTTTTATTATTTCACCATCATCTTTTACTTTAAACACTATTCCATCCATAAACATAAAAGTATATATTTCTTCTAAAGGTCTGCTTTGCCATTCTCTGATTTCAGGTAATATTTTATTAGTTATTTTACTTATCATTTCCGCTGATAATTCTACACCATATATGTCCTCTACGTTCTTTACTATATCTTTTGTGCTTAATCCTAAACCGTACATACCTATTATTCTACCTTCAATATCTGAGATATCTTTTTTATACTTTGGTACTATGGCTCATATTCACCTTTTCTATCTCTAGGTATTTTTAATTCCATTTCTCCAACACTTGTTCTTACTCTTTTTGAACTGTACCCATTTCTAGAATTATCTGTTTTCTTGTTTTCTTTATCATATTTCCCATAACCTAATTCATCTTCTAATTCTGCTTCTAACATCCCTTGTATTAACGGTCCCACTAATTCTTTTATCTTTTCATATACATCTTTTATTGTGTTTACCTCTGGATCCCTTGCTATTAATCTTGCTAATTTTTCAATGTTGCTTTCTTCTTTTTCTTCTTTTTTTCTTCTTGCCATTTTAAAAACCTCCTTCCTGGTTTTATTTTACCATCCCAAGAAGAAGGTTTTTCATTTTTTTATTTACACAAAATTTTTTATGGTCTCACAAAAAATAAAGCACCCAATGGGTGCTTTATTTTTTTAAGTTTAATTATTTATTTTTTTGAAAGAACATTTCCATATCATTACCATCTAATCTACCATCTTTAGGATCTGATATATCATATTTTGCATCATATGTTTTATCTTTTAAATAATTTTCTATTGCTGTTTTTAATGCGTTATAATCATCTATATCTGTATCACCATCATTATCAAAATCAGTAACAGCTGTTGAAGCTTTTTGATAAACTGGAACATACATTGAATTGTTTTCTATCATCCATCTTTCAATTTCTTTATTATCAAATTGTTCTTTTGTTGCAATTGGAACTAAGAAATAACCATCCCAACCCCAACTTGTTCCCCAAGAATTTTTTATTAACCAAAATTCTGTTGATTCAACATTTTTTCCTGTTATTGGATCATTCCATTTTACACATGTTGCATCAGAAGAAACCCAAGTTGTTGTAGTTCCTGAATATGTTTGTTGTTTTAATGTAGCCATATCCATCCATCCAACGAGAGTAACTGCATGTCCACCAGTATATTTTGCAAAACTATCTGAAGGAACATAAACTCCACCAATATAAACACCAAAATCATTAGGGACACTGTAAGATACTGATAAAGCACCATATCTTTTTAAAGCTTCTTTTATAGAATTTATGTAATCTGAATAACTTTGTTCATTATATTTATAACCTGGAAGGTATATAGTTTTTTGAACTTCTCTTTTTAATGTACTGTTCCAATTTGATTTTGCATTCCAAGATATTTCTTTATTACCATCATATGCTGAATAAGGCATAGCACTTTCATCAACATATCCATATCTTATTAAATTATAGCTCGAAAAATAAACATTTCCTCCAACATCTGTATTTGCTTCTTGCATTGTTTCATATCCTGTTGCTGCAAGCAAATCCCAATCAACATCATGGTATGCCATGTATTGTTCAGAAAAATCATATGTAGAATCTTGATCTACTACTGGTGATGCTGTATCAGTAGGATTCAAATCTGATTTTTGAACGAGCATAGCACTTTCTAAACTTGCAATTGTTGAAAATGCCCAACATGTACCATGTGAACCTTGATTTTTTATTGGAGAATGAATTTGTATAAATGCACTTGGTAATGTATCTCCGTTATAAGAATAAACATATTTAGAACTCCATAAAACATCGTCATTTGTTGTTAATTTATTAGCATTTAATTTTTTTGAAATAAATGAATCTGGTAAAAATTTGTATTTATTTACTTTTAAATTTAAACTATTTAAATTTGAAATTCCTGTATTTTCTTGCAAATCAACAAAATATTGATTTACACCTGCCATCCAAGGTACGTTAGTTAAATTTATGCTATTTGCAAGTTCATTTGATTCTTCCAAAACACCAGCAAGCATAAAGGTTACGAGAAGTACCAAAAGTACTGTTAATAGTATCTTCTTCATTTATAAACCCCCCTATTATTTTTTAGATGAACTTGATGCTTTTTCAACAATAACATTTACGCCTTTATAATCTATCTTCACACCATCAATTGTTTTTCCATCTTTATCTATCAATTTAAGGTATGATTCATATGGAATCTTTATATTATGTGTTCCCGTTGCTGCACCTGTAAGAGTTACTGTAAACTCTGCTAATACATCTGTTGCAGAACCAGTTGAATTGTTTAATGCTGAATTTGAAGTAAATCCTTCTGCATAAACAAAAATATTATTTGTAGCATCAACAGTTGCTGTTCCTCCGAGTTCATAATCAGAGTTAAATTCATTAACTGTTAATCCTGAAATAGTTGCTGTTGAATCAAACGTAAATGGTATTTGTAAATAATTTAGTCCATTTGATTTATAAACATCTTGTTCAATAACAGAGTGTTCATCAGTTGATAAATAATCTTTTAAATTTTTAGTAACTACTCTAACTTTAAATGTAGGATTATTAACATCAACAGTTGCACTATCTGTTTCTAAATAAATTTGAGGTTCTTTATCATCGGCAAATCTTTCTTGTAATTTAAAGTATTTTATATCTATGGTTTCATTATAAATTCCATCATCAGCTATCATAAAGACTCTGTATGAATGATCCAATTTAAAATTATTAAAATCAGAAGCATTAAATTCTACACCTGTTGGAATATAATGATCATCTAAAGCAATTAATTTAAGTTCATTTCCACTTAAATCCATTATTTTAAATGTATCATTTGATATTAACATTTTAAATACAAACGTTCCAGAAATATTTTCAGGAACTTTTATTCCAAAGTATCCTTTAGAATTTGTTTTTCCTGGAAGCACTATACGAGCATCATTATCAAAACCATTTGTATAATCCATTAATCCTATATTTATAATTGGATTTGTATAATCTGTAACTTTATAGGTGAGAAGTGCAACCTTTCCACTTGGTGTGCTTCCACCATACACATTGTATCCATTATTTTCTCTTTGAGAACCAAACATTGTAACTGAAGGTCCTTTTGTATCAAAGATAAATGGGAAGGTGTGAATTAACCCATTGCCTTTAATTCTAACATATAAAACATGTACTCCATCTGTTATTTTTCTTCCATTTGAAGTAATTGGAAAATTTTCAAAATTATTTTCTGTTAAGGTTACTTCTGTAGCTGATGCTGTTTCATTCCAATTTGCAGCAACATCAAGAGCCCATTCGTAAACATGAGCTAATCCATCATTTGATTTAAATGGTACATTAAGTCCTAAGTATTGAGCAAGATAACTTGGTCCACCAAAAATTTTTTCTGTTGTTTCAAAAGTTATTTGACTACTTACAACAGTAAATGTAAATACTTTTGATTCAACAATTATTTTATCTTTTTTATCATTTGCAGTAACTTTTAATTTGTACGTATTTCCTGCAACCAACTTTGATTTATCAATTGTGTAACCATCTTTATTTGTTGTTTTTTCATTCAATATAACTGTTCCATCGTCTTTTTTTAAATCAACAACAAATTCAAAAGTTGCATCTTTTACATTTGTCGAAATACTCCAATTAACAGGTAGATCTACTCCAGCGGGAAATTGATTTCCACCTGCTCCTAAACTTTTAAGTGCAAAATCCACTTGTGGTGCAAATAGTACATTGTTAGGTGTACAAGAAATCATTAAAAATACAAGCGTAAGAACGCTTAAAACAACAAGTACTTTCTTCACGAATACTCCCCCTTTTCTATTTGATAGTTCTTTTTTCATATTACTTTTTTCATACCTATAAAAAATTATACACCTAAAATCACTTGTGTAACCTTACAAAAATGTAAGTTTGTAATGCTAACTATTTTTCAATAGTAAAATAAGCCTTTAACATAAAAAGCTATCTTTAGTATTATAATTTGTGAACTACCCCATGATTTACTTAACATAACAAAAATACTTCCAAAGTATTTTCATAATCTTTATCAATTACTTTATCTACTTTAGAAGTATCATACACACTTCCTCCTTTGATCTAAATGCAAAATATTCTTAATTAAACAAAAAAAAACTGCCTAATGGCAGTTTTTTATGCAATTCTCCCCTTTGAATTGTATAAGACATAATTTTATCACACTTAATCACATTTTTATTATACACTATTTTTTTACCTCTAAACTTACAATTTTGTAAGTTTGGTTTGCTAACTTTTTTTAGATAAATATATGATTTATTCATTTATGGTATAATAAAATGAGGTGATGAAAATGAAAAAAAGACTTCCAATAGGACAAAGTGATTTTAAAACTATAATTGAAGAAGATATGTACTTTGTAGATAAAAGCTTGTTAATAAAAGAAGTTATTGAAAGTGGGAATGTTTTATTAATAACAAGACCAAGAAGGTTTGGCAAAACTCTCAGTCAATCTATGATGAAGTACTTTTTTGATATTACTCAAAACAATGAACACATCTTTAAAGATTTAAAGATATACAAAGAAAAGAACATAATAGAAAAACATTTAAATAAACATCCTGTTATATACATCACCTTTAAAGATTTAAAATCTAACAACTTAAAAAAGATGCATAATTTATTAATTTCTGAACTTTCAACTTTGTACATTGATCACGAATATGTTTTTGAAGTATTAAATGAAAGGGAAAAAGATGTATACAATAAAATAATGGATAGAGAAGCTTTAGATGCAGATTATGAAAATTCTATAAGAAACTTATCAAAGTATATGGAAAGATACTATGGTAAAAAGGTAATAATATTAATAGATGAATATGATACTCCTATTCAACAAGCTTACTTACACGGATACTATGATGAAATAATATCTTTAATTGGTAACTTATTTGGCATGGCATTAAAAGATAACGTATACCTTGAAAAAGCAGTTCTTACTGGTATAACAAGAGTTTCTAAAGAAAGTATCTTTACTGGTGTAAATAACTTAAAGGTTTCTACTGTATTGAATGAACTATTCAATGATAAGTATGGTTTAACTAAAGAAGAAGTTGAAGAAACATTGAAGTATTATGAACTTGAATATGAAGAAAGTGAAGTTATAGATTGGTACAATGGTTATAATTTTGGTGGTGTTGAAATTTACAATCCTTTTTCTATAATAAACTTAGTAGATGAAAAAAAGATAAGACCATATTGGATGAATACGAGTGGAAATTACTTAATAAGAAAGTTAATAAAAGAAGGAACTGTTAATATAAAAGATAGTGTAGAAAAATTAATAAATGGAGAAGAAGTAGAGTGCGAAATAATAGAAACTATGGTTTATGGTGATTTAAACTTAAATAGTGAAAGCGCAATTTGGACATTATTTTTATTTAGTGGTTACTTAAAGTGGACGAGTAAAAAAAGAAAAAATAATATAACAATGTATAAAGTAAAGATACCAAATGAAGAAGTAAAAGATTTTTTTGTACAAACAGTTAGAAATATGTTGAGAGAATCGAATATAAGTATTGAAAATATGCTTTTGAATTTAAAAGTAGGAAGAATAAAAACCTTTACAGATCAATTTAAAGATTTAACGATGAACACATTGAGTTATTTTGATGTTAGTGGAAAAGAACCGGAAAGGTTTTATCATGGATTAATACTTGGAATGAGTGTTGGATTAAAAGAAGAGTACATAATAAAGAGTAATAGAGAAACAGGACTTGGAAGAGCAGATGTTATTTTAATTCCAAAAGATAAAACAGATAAAGGAATAATTATTGAGTTTAAAAAATACAATAAAGATGAAGATAAAAGTTTAAAAGACAGTGCTAAAAATGGATTAAAACAAATAAATGAAAAAAGGTATGAAGAAGAGATAAAAGATCATGGAATAAATGACATAATAAAAGTTTCAATAGCTTTTGATAAAAAAGAGGTTGAAATTGTTAGTAATTTGGATAAAGGTATTGAATTAACTCCAGAAGAAAAAATAGCAAAGAACATGATTGAAAATGGAGTTGACATAGAGTTTATATCAAAAATGACAAATTTGTCTATTGAAAAAATTAATAACCTAAAAAATATTTTATAAATTTTGGAGGAAAAAATGTCAATATTAAATGAGTTTATAAAAACTTGCAGAAAAATAGAAAATTCACATCTTGTTGCTGGAACTTGGGGAAATATTTCATTAAAAACTAAAGATGGAATCATAATAACACCAAGCGGTATTCCTTATTCTACCTTAACTATAGATGATTTATGTTTAATTGATTTTGATGGAAATTTACTTAAAGGAAAGAGAAAACCTTCTTCTGAAAAATTAGTACACACAAATATTTATAAAAATAGAGATGACGTAAATGCCATAATTCATACTCATTCAACCTTTGCAACTGTTGCTTCTATTACTTTAAAAGAACTACCTCCTATTGTAGAAGATGCAGTCATGGCTCTTGGAAGCCCTATAAAAGTAGCTGAATATGGATTCCCTGGAAGTTTGGAGCTTGCAAATAATATAGTTTCTGCTTTAAACAATAAAAATGGTGTTGTATTAAAAAATCATGGACAAGTTGCAGTTGGTAAAAGTTTGGATGATGCTTTTTTAAATGCTATTTTACTTGAAAAATTGGCTGAACTTTATATACTTTCTTTGAATACTCATTTGAATATAAACATAATTTCAAGTAATGATGCTAAAAAATTGCACGACGTTTATGTTAATAGCTACAGTAAGTTAAAAGAACAAAAAAAATAAGGAGATGATTAAAATAAAAAAGCTCTTAAAAAATGCTTTTGTTTTAATGAGTTCTGATTCAAATATTGAAAAAATGAGTATTTTGATTGAAGATGATGAAATAATAAATTTGTATAAAGAACATGAAACAATAGATGAAGAAGACATAAAAGATACAGAAATTATAGATTTAAAAAACAAACTCATTGTTCCTGGTTTTATAAATACTCACGCCCATACTCCAATGGCTTATTTTAGAGGCGTTGCAGATGATAGTCCATTTAAAGAATGGCTATTTGATAATATGCTACCACGAGAAGATTTAATGAACGATGAGATGGCTTATTATGGTTCTGTTGTTTCATTGATGGAAATGGCTTCTAAAGGTATTACTACTTGTGTTGATATGTATATGTTTACAAATTCTATTGCAAAAGCTTTTTATGATATTGGTATGAGAGGATATATAAGTCGTGGCCTTGCTTTTGATACACAAGAAGGATGGGAAAAGAGAATCAATGAAAATATAGATACTTACAATAAATTCAATGGAAAAGATAAAAGAATCTGGATTGGTTTTGGTCCACATGCACCTTATACAGTAAATAATGAAAAGTTAAAAGAAGTTGCAAATCTTGCAAAAAAATATAATACACATGTACAAATTCATTTACATGAAGCTCTTTGGGAAAAAGAACAATACTCTCTTTCTGATATTGAAAAAACTGGATTATTTGAAATACCAACTATTGCCGCCCACTGTGTTCAAGTAGATGAAAGGGATATTGAAGTACTTTCAAAAAATAATGTTACTGTTTCTCACAATCCATCAAGTAATTTAAAACTCGGAAATGGAATTGCACCAATAAACGAAATGTTAAATGAAAATATTAATGTTTGTCTTGGAACTGATGGGGTTGCAAGCAATAATGCTTTAGATATAATGAAAGAAATGTATTTAGCTTCTTTACTTCAAAAATCAAAAGATGGAAGTGATTCAATTAAAACAAATGAAGTTTTAAGAATGGTTTGGGAAAATGGTGGTTTTGCTTTAAATGAAAAAATAGGTAGATTAGAACCAGAGTTTAAAGCTGATTTAGTTGTTATTGATTTAAATTTTCCAGAATTTTATCCATTAGATACAGAGAGATTAAAATCTCATTTATTATTTTCTGCAAATTCAAGAAATGTTTTTGCAACTATGGTTGGAGGAAAATGGATTTATTACAATAAAAAATTTTTAAATATCAAAGAAGGTGAAATTTATGAAAAATTTCAAACTCATTATAACATTCTTGAGTCTTCTTTTAATTCTACAAATAAGTAATTTCTCAAAGTTCAATGATTATATTGAGTTTAACCCATTTGGCTACACAATTGAACGAAACATAACTATGGGTGGAACTATTTTGGAAACTAAAATTGATATAAAGGTTACTCATATAATCATGGACTTAAAAAAGCATGATGAAACCTATAAGCTACAAATGCTTAACTTTAAAAACATTGTAAATTTAATGGATTTCTGGTATACTTTTGTGAATAATTATTCTGATAAAATAACTTCTGCAATATCAGCAATTCCTTTTGTTCATGGAGAATTTAATTCTATGTACAAAGGATACATCTTAAAAGCTTGGTTCAATGGATTTGATAAAACATTTTTTATAATTACTGGAACTGATAAGGCTGGAGTAGAAGACTTATCTTATAGAATAATTAACTTTAAAATAAATGGTGATTAAATGAAAGATATATATTACAGATTAATTACATACAATAAAAACAAATACGGCGCTAAGGTACAGAGAATACCTATAAACGCCGGTTTTACTTGTCCAAATAAAACTGGTGAAAAAGGTAAAGGTGGTTGTATATTTTGTGATTCTACTGGAAGTGGATTTGCATCTCTTAGCTCAAAAACCCCTATAAATGATCAATTAAACGCAATGATTGAAAGATATAATGGAAGAGCTAATATGTTTATGGCTTATTTTCAATCCAATACAAATACTTATGCTCCAGTTCATGTTTTAAAAAAATTATATGATAGTTCTTTAATAGATGATCGTATAAAAATACTAGATATTTCTACAAGACCTGATTGCGTATCAAATGATGTTTTAGATTTAATAGCTTCTTATAAAGAAAAATTAGATGTATTTTTAGAGTTTGGAGCAGAAAGTTTTAATACAAACACCTTAAAATTAATGAATAGAGGTCATACTGTTTCTGAAACTTTAGATGCAGTTTTACGTGCTCATAAAAGAAAATTAGATGTTGTCTTACATTTTATTCTTGATTTTCCAACTGATACAATGGAAGATATAATAGAAATGGCTGAAATTTCTTCAATTCTTGGTGTTCATGGAGTTAAACTTCATTCCTTATATATTGCAGAAAATACTAAACTTGGTGAAATGTATAAAAATGATGATTTCAAACCTTTAACTTTAAATGATTATATAGAAAGAGTCATAACCTTTTTAGAACATCTTTCACCAAATATAGTAATACACAGACTAGTTTCAGAACCTCCAAAAGAAGGCTGTTTGTTTGGCTTATGGGGATTAAAAAAAATGAAAGTTTTTAATATGATTGAAAATGAAATGAAAAAAAGAAATACGTATCAAGGAAGATTATATAAATTTTAATAAATATATTTTTAAGTGAAGTATTCGATCGCGGATATACATATAAGTTATATCCGAGGAAAGTCCAGACTCTAAGGGCAGGATGCCGATATAAATATCGGGAGGAGTGATCCTCGGACAGGGCTATAGAAAAGAAAACCGCCGCTTTTGCGGTAAGGGTGGAACGGTGAAGGTAAGAGCTCACCAGCAATTGGGTAACCAATTGGCTTGGCAACCCCCATCTTGAGCAAGATCATGCAGAAAGAGTACGAGCCGCCCGCTCAGAATTTTTATAATTCCTCTTTCAGGTGGATCGCTTAGATAGATGATCGATTAAAACAGAATTTGGCTTATTCTTCACTTAAAAAAGGTGGTTCCTAAAGGAACCACCTTTTTTAATAACTCAATTTTAAATTTCTATTTTTTATTTCTTCTTTTATTACATTGATAAATTCATCAACGTCAATATTTTCCACTGTATCTCCATTTCTTGTTCTGATGTTTATAACTTCTTTATTGTTAGCTTCTTTTTCTCCAAAAACTATTACATAAGGAACTTTTTTCATTTGTTCTTCTCTTATTTTGTATCCAACTGTTGAATCAGTTGTATTAACTGATACTCTTATTCCAGCTTTTTTAAATTTATTTGCAAATTCATTTGCTTTTTCATTATACTTTTCGGAAACTGAAACTATTGATACTTGTTCTGGCATCATCCACGTTGGAAATGCACCTGCATAACTTTCAATTAAGACTCCAAAAAATCTTTCTAAAGATCCAAATACTGCTCTATGTATCATTACAGGTCTAACTTGTTCATTATTGTGATCTACGTAATTTATATCAAATCTTTCTGGCATTTGAAAATCAAGTTGTATAGTTGCACATTGCCATTTTCTTCCAAGAGAATCTGTTACATAAAAGTCTATCTTTGGGCCATAAAATGCTCCATCTCCTTCATTTATCTTAAACTTAGTTCCTGTATCTTCAAGAGATTTTTGAAGTGCATTTTCTGCTGTTCTCCATGTTTCTATATCTCCCATATGATCTTCTGGCATAGTTGATAAAAATGCTTCATATTCAAATCCAAATGGAGAGTAGGTATCATTTATTAAAGACATAACTCTTATTATTTCACTTTCAACTTGATCATTTGTACAGAATATATGAGCATCATCTTGAGTAAAAACTCTAACTCTAAATAATCCATGAAGTGCTCCACTTCTTTCAAATCTATGAACTTTACCAAATTCAAACATTCTTATTGGTAAATCTCTATAACTATTTACTTTAGATTTATATATTAAAATATGACCAGGACAGTTCATTGGTTTTACTGCAAATGTAGTATCTTCTTTTTCTGTAAAATACATATTTTCTTGATAATGATCCCAATGTCCTGATTGATGCCAAAGTTTAACATCCATGATTTGTGGTGTTTCAACTTCATCATATTCATATTTTTTATGTATTTCTCTTGAAAAGTTTTTCATTTCTTCAAGAGCTATTTTTCCTCTTGGTAAGAAAAATGCCATACCTGGTGCTATTTCATGGTCTATCATAAACAAACCAAGTTTTGGTCCCAATTTCCTATGATCTCTTTTCTTTGCTTCTTCCAACATGTGTAAATGATTTTCCAATTCTTCTTTTTTAGTAAATGCGGTTGCATATATTCTTTGAAGCATTTTATTATTTTCATTACCTCTCCAATATGCACCAGATACCGACAATAATTTAAAGTGTTTAACATACTTTGTTGAAGGCAAATGTGGTCCTCTACATAAGTCAAAAAATTTTCCCTGTGAATAAACTGATACTGTTTTATCTTCTATATCATTTATTAATTCTAATTTATATGGTTCATCTTTAAAGAGTTCTCTTGCTTCTTCTTTACTAATTACCTTTCTTTCTATTTTTAAATTTTCTTTTACTATTTTTTTCATTTCAGCTTCTATTTTTGTAAAATCTTCTTCTGTTATTCTTTCTTCCATATCAAAATCATAATAAAAACCATCTTCTATCACAGGACCTATTGCAAGCTTAACATTTTTATAAAGTCTAGTTACTGCTTGAGCCATTATATGTGCAAGAGTATGTCTGTATATAGTTGGTGCTTCTTCATCTTTTAAGGTTATTATTTGTAAGGTTGTATCTGTTTCAATAGGTGTATTTAAGTCTGTTAATTCACCATTCAATTTTGCCCCTATTGAGTTTCTCAATAAACCTTCTGAAATTGAACCTGCTATCTCTGCTGGTGTAATTCCTGCATCGTATTCTTGTATTTTCCCATCTGGGAAAGTTACCTTTACCATATAAAATCACCCCTTTTTCTATTTTCCTGCCCTACAAAAGCAAGATTATGGTGTATTTATTTTTTATTTATATCTTTTTCTTTAATATTTCTTCAACATAATCAAAGGTTGAAAAGAAAAAACAATTTTTTAATACTCTTTTTAAGTTTATTTCTAAATTATTTATTTTTAAACTTTTATATAAAATAATATTATTAAAATATATAATTATTATATTTATAAAAATATAATATAAAATATTAAATTTTGAAAAATACATCATAAATATGATTGCTATTGATTCCATAACCGCAGAAAAAAACAGAATGTTTGTATCGGTATCTTCTTCTTTTTCTAATTTATTTTCTATAATATAGATTCCAATTATAAATAAGAGTTGTATTAAAAAATATAAAAATATTGTTAAAAATGATAAACTTCCAACTCTAATCCAACTTTGTTTTTTAAAAGCTATATTTGAAATATCATTAAAACCAGAAAGCATTGATATCATGAAAAGTGTTGAATATATCATATTCAATTTCTTTAACATGTTATCCCCCCATTCAATTATTTTATATCTCTAAATTTTCTAATTTATTTATTAAATCATATTCTGTTAATTTATCTATAATTTCATCTATTTCCCCATTCATTATTTCTAATATTCTATGTGATGTATACTTTATTCTATGATCAGTTACTCTATTTTGTGGAAAATTATATGTTCTTATTTTTTCACTTCTATCTCCAGATCCTATTTGACCTCTTCTTGCATTTTCCATCTTACTTTGTTGTTTTTCATACTCAACTTCAAATAATTTAGCTCTCAAAACGTTCATTGCACTTTCTTTATTTTGATGTTGTGATCTTTGATTTTGACAAGTAACAACTATTCCACTTGGCATATGTGTAATTCTTACAGCTGAATCAGTCTTATTTACATGCTGTCCACCAGCGCCACCAGCTCTATATGTATCTATTCTTAAATCTTTATCATTTATTTTTATATCTATGTCTGTAACTTCTGGTAAAACAGCAACTGTTGCAGTTGATGTATGTATTCTTCCTGAAGATTCTGTTTGTGGTACCCTTTGAACTCTATGAACTCCACTTTCATACTTTAATCTCCCAAATACACCTCTGCCTTTTATTTTTATTACTGCAGTTTTTATTCCACCAGATTCATTTTCTTTTATATCAATAGTTTCATATTTCCATTTTTTTATTTCAGCATATCTTATATACATTCTCATCAATTCAGCCGCAAATAAACCAGCTTCATCTCCACCAGCGCCACCTCTAATTTCCATAATTATATTTTTTTCATCTAAATCATTTTTTGGAATTAACATTTTTAAAATTTTAAATTCTATATTTTTTAAACTATTTTCATTTTCTTCTTTCATCATTTCATATTCAAGTTCATCAACTTCACCCGAATTATACATTTCGTTTAATGCTTCTAAATCTTCTTTTGTTTCATCATATTTTTTATACAATTCTTTCAATGAAGTTAATCTTGTATGTTCCATTCCAAATTTTTGTAAATTTTCTGGATTTGAGGTTACTTCTGGATCACTTAATTTTTTTTCTACTTCATTTAATTTTTCTATTATACTTTCTTTAAACTTTAATAGATCCATTTTCTTTTCCTCCAAATCTTAATTTTTTTGTTTTTCTATTGCTTTCATTATACCATTTTTATCCTTTGATTTTTTTAACATATTTAAAATAAATTCAAGAGCTTCTTTAGGGTTCATCTTGCTAATGATCTTCCTAAGTACAAAGATATTTTTCAATTCTTCTTTTGGTATTAAAAGTTCTTCTTTTCTTGTTCCAGATGGTTTTATATTTATTGCAGGGAAAGTTCTTTCATCTGCAATTTCTCTTGATAATACAAGTTCCATATTTCCCGTACCTTTAAATTCTTCAAATATAACTTCATCCATCTTTGATCCTGTTTCAACCAAAGCTGTTGCTATTATAGTTAAACTTCCACCTTCTCTTATCTTCCTTGCCGCACCAAAAAACTTTTTAGGATATACAAGTGCAGCTGGATCAACACCACCACTTAAGAGTTTCCCACTTGATGGAACAAACAAATTATAAGCTCTTGAAAACCTTGTTATACTATCCATTAGTATAACTACATCATGACCAAATTCTACTAATCTTTTAACATGATTTAAAGTCATTTCAGCAACTTTTATTTGATTTTTAGGATTCATATCAAAAGGTGCTGCTATAACATTTGCATTTACAGTATCTTTTATATCTGTAACTTCTTCTGGTCTTTCATCTATTAATAATACATATCTTTTAGTTTCAGGATAATTAACTGCTATAGAATTTGCTATATCTTTCATCAATATAGTTTTACCTGCTTTTGGAGGCGCTACTATAAGACCTCTTTGCCCAAATCCTATAGGTGAAAACAATTCAATAATTGTGGAACTAACAGGAGAGTTTTTATGTTCAAGTTTCATTTTTTTATCTGGATATTCTGGAGTAAGATTTTTAAAAGAAACTCTATCTTTAGATTTCTCAGGCGATTCATAATTAACCGCTTCAACTCTTAATAGTGCAAAGTATTTTTCGCCTTGTTTAGGTGGTCTAACTTGTCCAGTAACAACATCCCCAGTAAATAAATTAAATCTTGTTATTTGAGATTTTGAAACATATACATCATCTGGTCCTTGTAAAAGAGAGTTATCAACGTTTCTTAAAAAACCATATCCATCAGGTAAAACTTCTAATATGCCTTCATATAAAAAATATCCAATAGATTCTGTTTGCTTTCTAAGTATGGCAAATTTTAATTCACTATTTGTCATCTTTGAATATTCAGTAATTGAAAATTTTCTTGCTAAAACATAAAGTTGTCTTCTAGTCATTTCATTCAATTGTGAAACATTAATCTTTACAGCTTTTATTTCATCTTTTTTTGTATCCATATTACACCTCCAAAGTTTGGGAAAGAAAAAGAAGAAAAAGGAAAGTTTTTTCTTTATAAATTAATTTTATCATAAAATTAATTTATAAAGAAAACGGGGGAATAAATCCCCCATTCATTATTTTTCTTCTTCATTAACAGGAAGTAATTGAAAAAGTGACATTTCAGAAGCATCGCCTCTTCTAAATCCTATTTTTAAAATTCTAGTGTATCCACCATTTCTATCCATATATTTTGGAGCGATTTCATTTACAAGTTTTGCAACGAGTTTTCTATCATTAAAATGTCTATTGATTTCTCTACTCAATGCCATTTTTTTAGTTGCATCGCCTTTATTAGCTTTTATAGCTTTTGTTATTAATTTTTCAACTAAAGGTTTTGCAGTTTTTGCTTTTGCTGTTGTAGTAATTATACTTCCTTCTTCAAAAATGCTTCTGGCAATATTGTTGAGCAGAGCTTTTCTATGAGTTGCATATCTATTTAATTTATTAGTTTTAACTCTATGTCTCATTATTTGCTCCTCCTTTCATTGAATACTTTATCATAGTCGAGTCCGAATTTATCAATAAGTTCTTTTCTTATTTCATCTAAAGACTTCTTTCCAAAATTTTTAATTTTCATTAATTCTTCTGGAGTCTTTTTGAAAAGTTCACCTATTACATTTATTCTTTCTCTTTTTAAACAATTCTTTGCTCTTTTTGTAAGGTCAAGATTATCTATTGATGTTTCTAAAATTTCTCTTGAAACACCTGGAATTTCAGCACTTTCATCTGCTAAAGCTTCTGATGCTTCTAAACCAGTACCCATATCTTGGATGGGTTCTTGGCTTTCTTCACCGGTAGAATCTTTCCAATACTTAGACATAAACATAAAATGATCCATTAGTATTGTTGTTGATCTTTTTAATGCTTCTAGAGGTTCTATATTATTTTTTGTCCAAACTTCAAGTATTAACTTATCATAATCTGTAACTTTTCCAACACGATAGTTTTCAGTTAAAAAGTTAACTTTTAATACTGGACTAAATGCACCATCAATGTATATATATTCTACATCTTTTTGTTCTTCAGTTCTTTCAATATCTCTTGCAGATACAAAACCTTTACCAGGTCTTGCATACAAATACATTTCAACATTGTTATCAGAATTTAATGTAGCTATTTTATATTCAGGATTTGCTATTTCAAGTCCCGTTGGTGTTTGTATATCCCCTGCTAAAATATCAACCGGTTCACCTTTTATTCCAGTTTTATTTATTACTAACTCAAATTCTTCATTCTTTTCAAGAAGCTTAGAATCTGTAGCTTTTATTTGAACTTTTTTTAAATTTAAAGAAATTTCAAGTATATCTTCTGTAATTCCTTCAATTGTATCAAATTCATGAAGTTTCCCTGGAACTCTTAATCCAACAATAGCAAAGGCAGGTATTGTTGAAAGCATAACTCTTCTTAATGCATTCCCCATAGTAATAGCATATCCTTTTTCAAGGGGATACATTTCAAATTTTGCATAATTATATTCATTATCTTTTCTTTCTTCAACCACTTCAAATGTTTCTGGTTTTATATATAATTCCATCTTCTACCTCCGATTTTCCAATTAAACCGGAGTACACCTCCTTTCCCAATGGGTAAATAAGGTGAAGCAAAAAAACATTACTTCGAGTAAAGTTCGATGATAGCCTGAAGGTCTACCGGTACTTCCATTTCTTCTAATTTAGGTAATCTTACAAAAGTTCCTTTGAATTGATCTGTATTAACATCTAACCAAGTTCTTGCTAAATTTCTATTATTTGAAAGTTCTAAACCATTTTTAACTTGGAGAATACTTCTACTTCCTTCTTTAATTTCAACAACGTCTCCTGATCTTAGTCTGTAAGAAGGAATATTAACCTTTTTACCATTCACTAAAACATGACCATGTCTAATTATTTGCCTTGCTGTTCTTCTATTAACTGCAAATCCCATTTGATATACAGTATTATCTAATCTTGATTCTAAAAGTTGCATGAGAACTTCACCTGTTTGTCCTTCTCTTCTTGCAGCTTCTTTAAAATATGTTCTAAATTGTTTTTCAAGCATACCATATATTCTTTTTAAAGCTTGTTTTGATCTAAGCTGAATTGCATATTGTCCCATTTTCTTTGTGTTATGACCATGTTGTCCTGGAGCAAAATTTCTTTTTGCTATAGCACATTTTTCAGTATAACATCTTTCACCTTTTAAATACATCTTAAAGCCTTCACGTCTACAGAGCTTACAGAGCGCTTCTGTGTATCTTGCCATCTTTTTATTCCCTCCTTCTTCTCAATCGGGTCTTAGAATCTCTTTTTCTTAGGTCTACATCCATTGTGTGGAATTGGAGTTACATCTTTAATTTGATCAATTGTTAATCCTGCAGCTTGTATAGTTCTTATTGCTGATTCTCTTCCTGATCCAGGACCTTTTACTGTAACATCAACTTTGTTTATTCCTAATTTAACTGCTTCTTTAGCTACTTTATCAGCTGCAAGTTGTGATGCATATGGTGTTCCTTTTTTTGTACCTTTATAACCAACATTTCCACCACTTGACCAAGTTACTACATTTCCTCTTACATCTGTAAGTGTAACTATAGTATTGTTGAAATTAGAGTGTATTCTTATAACACCTTTATCAATTGAAATCTTTTTCTTTTTATTCTTTGTTGCGGTTCTTTTTGCCATTTACTTACCCTCCTCAATTATTTCTTTCTAATTTTTGTGAGTCTTGGGCCCTTTCTGGTTCTTCCATTTGCATGTGTCTTTTGACCTCTTGTTGGGAGTCCCGCTTTGTGTCTAAGTCCTCTGTAAGAATGAATTTCTATCAATCTTTTTATGTTTCTATTTATTTCTTGTCTTAAATCTCCTTCAACTCTATATGTTTCATTGATGTGATGAGTAATTTTAGAGATTTCATCATCTGATAAATCCATTGTTTTTCTATCTGGATCTATTCCAAGATCATTTAATATTTCGTAAGCTCTATGTGTTCCTATACCATAGATATATGTGAGAGCCACGAATAACTTCTTGTTGTTTGGTATTTCAACACCGAGAATACGTGCCATCTATTCATTCCCTCCTTAAAATTAACCTTGTCTTTGGTTGTGTTTTGGATTTTTAGAACATACAACCCAAACTCTACCTTTTCTTCTTATAACCTTACAATGTTCACATCTTTTTTTTACTGAGGCTCTAACTTTCATCTTAAATTCCTCCTTAGTTTTCTTCGTCCGGATTTATTCTTCTAATTTTTTCTCTCCTGACTATTCTTCCTCTGTTCAAGTCATATATTGAAACTTCAACAGTAACTTTATCTCCTGGAAGGAGCCTTATAAAATTTTTTCTCATTTTTCCAGAAATGTGAGCTAGAACAACATGACCATTTTCAAGCTCTACTTTAAAATTTGCATTAGGCAAAGATTCAAGAATTTTTCCTTGCATTACAATTACATCATCTTTTTTTGCCACACTTACTCCCCCCTTACGGGTTAAGAGATGTTAAAATCTCTGGTCCGTTTTCAGTAATTACAATAGAATGTTCAAAATGTGCCGCTTTACTTCTATCTTTGGTAACTGTAGTCCAACCATCATCAAGGACTTCAACTTCATAATTTCCCATAGCAACCATTGGTTCAATTGCAATAGTCATATTTTTTCTTAAAAGAGCTCCTGAATTAGGTCTTCCAAAGTTTGGCACTTGTGGATCTTCATGTAATTTTCTTCCAACTCCATGACCAACAAAATCTCTTATAACTGAAAATCCATGTTGTTCAACATATTTCTGAACAGCATTTCCTATATCTCCAATTCTGTTTCCAGGAACTGCTTGTTCTATACCGAGGTATAAAGATTTTTTCGTAACTTCAACTAATTTTTTTTCTTTTTCAGAAACATCTCCTATGATAAAAGTTCTAGCACTATCTGCAATGTAACCTTCATAAGTTAGTCCACAGTCAATAGAAACTAAGTCTCCATTTTTAAAAACTTTTTCTTTTAATGCAAAACCATGTATTACTTCTTCATTAACAGATATACAAGTTGCATATGGAAAATCGGCATATCCTTTAAATGTAGGTATTACATTTATTTTTTTCATGTAATCTAAAACAAACATTTCAACATCATATGCTGAAGCACCATCTTTTATTACTCCAAGAATCAAATCATCAAGGAGACGAGCTAGTTTTGCCCCAGCCCGCCTCATCATTTCTATTTCTTTTTCAGTCTTAATTATTATCATTTGAAGACACTCCCTTCAGTATATTAAACAATTCTTTTGTAACATCTTCTATGTCTTGAGAGCCATCAACTGTAAAAATTTTGTAATTTTTTTTATAAAATTCTATTACGGGAGCAGTTCTTTCAAGATATATGTTATATCTTTCTTTCACTACGTCTTCTTTGTCATCGTCTCTATGTACTAATTGTGTTCCATCATCATCACAAATACACTCTTTTTTAGGTGGATGAGATATAAGATTGTACACTCTTCCACACACAGGACATACTCTTCTATTTGTTATTCTTTTCAAAAGCATATCAAGTGGTGCATCTATGAAGATTGCTGCATCTATTTTTTTATTTTTTTCATCGAAAATTTTCTTCAAAAACTCAGCTTGTTGTAAAGTCCTTGGATATCCATCGAGTATAAAAGATTCATATTCCAAAAGAGTTTCTTTTACTAAACTATTAATCATTTCATCAGTAACAAATTCTCCTTTGTCTAACAATTCTTTTATTTGAAGCCCCAATTTTGATCCAGTTCTTATAGTTTTTCTGAGTAAATCTCCGGTGGAGATGTGTGGTATTTCAAGTTTTTTTGCCACAATTTTTGCTTGTGTTCCTTTTCCTGCACCAGGCGGACCAAAAAGCAAAACTTTCATTAAATCATCTCCTTCCGCGGAGTTTTCCTTTCTTCATAAAACCTTCGTACTGTCTTGCGATCATATGAGATTCCATTTGTTGTAGTATATCTAATGCAACCCCGACTGCAATTAAAGTACTTGTACCACCAATCCATATTTGTACTCCAGCTGTTCCTCTTATAACATAAGGTAATAAAGCCAAAACAACTAAGAACAAAGCACCTATAAAAGTAACTCTTGTCATAACAGTTGTTATATACTTTGTTGTTGGTTTACCAGGTCTTATTCCAGGAATAAATCCACCATAATTCTTTATATTATCAGAAACTTCATTTGGATCTAAAACAACTGAACTATAAAAATATGTAAAGAAAAATACAAGTAATCCATAAATTACAAGATATAATGCTGATCCTATACCAAAAATTTTATCATCAATTTTATTTGCTGTTGCTCTTGATATCATTGAAGGTAATGTCATTATAGCTGAAGCAAAGATAATTGGTATAACTCCTCCACCATTTACCTTTATTGGTATGTATGTTGAAGCTCCACCATAAATTTTATTACCAACAACTCTCTTTGCATATTGTACGTTTATTCTTCTTTCAGAAGTTTGTACTGCAACTGTTGCAACTACAATTATTACTACTATTGTAAGTAATATTATCCATTCAAGTGGAGTTAATCCAATTAATGCTTGTGCAGCATATCCTGGATATCTTGAAACAATACCAGCAAAAATAAGTACAGATATACCATTTCCAATTCCTTTTTCAGTAATCATTTCACCAATCCACAATAAAAACATAGTTCCAGCGATTGTAGAAACTGTTGCTAATATAATAAATATGTAAGAAGGAATTGATTGCATTCTATAATTTAATGCAGATATAGATAATCCGAATCCTTGTAATAATGCGATTATTATAGTTAATTTTCTTGTCATTGATGCAAATTTCTTTCTTCCACTTTCACCTTCTTTTAGCATTTCTTTCAAACTAGGCAAAACAGAAGATAAAAGTTGTAATATTATCGAAGCATTAATATATGGTGTTACACTAAAAACAAATATTGAAAAACGTTTTAAAGCTCCCCCTGCAAACACGTCAAAAAAGTTAATAAATCCCCCAGCTGCACTATTTTGCATCCCACCTAAAGCACTTGTCCAAGCAGCTTGATTAATTCCAGGAATAGGTATAAATATACCTATTCTGAAAGCAATCAATGCAAGTAAAGTGAATAGCACACGATCCCGGAGTTCCGGGATCTTGAATATATTGCCTAATGCTTTAGTCATTAATTACCTCTGCTTTTCCGCCAGCTGCTTCTATTTTACTCTTAGCAGATGCTGAAAATGCATTGGCTTTAACAACGAGGGATTTTGTTAGTTCGCCATTTCCGAGGATTTTTACTCCATCATTAACTTTTTTGATTATTCTTCTTTCAAGAAGTTTTTCTATAGTTACTTCTTCATTTGCTTCAAATTTTTCTTCTAAAACACTTAAGTTTACTTCAGAGAAAATTTTCTTGAATGGTACATTTGAGAATCCAAATTTTGGAGTTCTTCTATATAATGGTGTTTGACCACCTTCAAATGCTGGTCTTACCTTTCCTTTTCCTCTTGAACCTTGTCCTTTGTGTCCTCTACCAGATGTTTTACCTAATCCTGTTCCAGGTCCTCTTCCAAGTCTCTTTTTAGAGTGTCTTGAACCTGGTGTTGGTTTTAAGTCTCCAATATTTAACATTTCCTTACCTCCTCATTATGCTAATTCTTCAACTTTTACGAGGTGATTAACTACTCTAATCATACCACGTATCTGAGGATTATCTTCTTTTATAACTTCTACATTTGGTTTATTTAATCCCAATGCATCCAATGTTGAAAGTTGAGTTTTATTTTTACCTGCTCTACCTCTCACAAGTTTTATCTTTAATTTTGCCATCATTATCCCTCCTTGTGAGCACCATTAATTACTTGTTTAACTGTTAAATCTCTTAATTCAGCAATTTTTTTAGGTGATTTTAAGTGTTTTAATCCATCTAAAGTTGCTTTTGTAAGATTTAATACATTTGTTGATCCAAGTGCTTTTGTAAGAATATTATGTACTCCTGCAAGTTCAACAACTGCACGAACAGAACTTGAGGCAATTATACCTGTACCTGCTCCTGCTGGTTTAAGCATTACTCTTGAAGCATCTTGTACCCCAATAATTTCATGAGGAATAGTTCCATTTTTTATAGGAACTTCTATTAAATTTTTCTTGGCATTTTGAATTGATTTTCTTATTGCTTGAGGAACTTCTCTTGCATTTCCAATTCCAACACCAACTTTTCCTTTTTTATTACCAACAACTGCAGTTACTCTGAAAGAAATTGTTTTACCTCCAGTTGTAACCTTAGTAACTCTTTTTATATCAATTAATTTTTCTTCAAATTCTTGAGGAACTTCAGTTCTAGAATTTTTAGTGTTTCTAGCCATTTTTTTCAGGCACCTCCTTATAACTCTAGGCCGGCTTCACGAGCAGCTTCTGCAACAGCTTTTACTCTACCGTGATATTGATAGCCACCTCTATCAAACTTTACTTTAGTTACGCCTTTTGCCTTAGCTTTTTCGGCTATTAACTTTCCTATTTCTTTCGCAGCTTCAACATTCCAAGTCTTTTCAATTTTAACATCTTTATCAATTGTTGATGCAGAAGTTATTACTTTTCCAGCTTCATCATCAACTAATTGAGCATACATGTGTTTTTCGCTTCTGAAAACGACAAGTCTTGGTCTTTCTGAAGTTCCTGATAATTTTCTTCTAATTCTGAGATGTCTCTTTCTTCTTTTTGCATCTCTATCGACCTTCTTTATCATATCAGCCCTCCTCAATTACCTATTAAACTTTTTTACCTTCTTTTTTAACGATTACTTCACCAGCATATCTTACACCTTTTCCTGAGTAAGCATTTGGTTTTCTATATCTTCTTAATTTTGCTGTTACTTCACCAACGAGATATTTATCTGATCCCTTAACAACAATTTTATTTGGAGCTGGAACTTCTATGTTTATACCTTCAGGAGCAACATATTCAATAGGATGTGAGTATCCTAAGTTCATAACGAGCTTGTTGCCTTGCATAGATGCTCTATAACCTATACCCACTATTTCTAATTCTTTTTTAAATCCTTCTGTAACTCCTATTATCATGTTTCTAATTAATGATGTGTATGTACCTCTGAGTGCTGTTATTTTCTTTTCATCAGCTGCTCTTTTTCTTACATTTTCATTTTCCAAAACTCTTAATTCATTTTCTGCAATTTCTACTTTTACAGAAGGTAAAAAATCAAGTTTTAGTTCACCATTTTTGCCTTTAACCGTAACAGTATTGTTTTCAACTTTTATTTCAACACCTTCGGGTATTGCTGTCGGTCTATCTGCAATTCTTGACATTAACAAGGCACCTCCTTACCATACATAACAAATAACTTCCCCACCAACACCTATTTCTCTAGCTTCCTTGTCGGTGAGAATGCCTTTAGATGTGGAAATAATTGCAATTCCCAAACCACCTTTAACTGATGGAATTTTATCTGTTCCAACATATACTCTTCTACCTGATTTTGATACTCTTATTATTCCATCTATTACTTTTTCTCTATTTCTTCTATCACCTTTGTATTTCATGTTTACTTTTAAAACACCTTGTTTTCCATCTTCAATAAATTTATAATCAGAAACATATCCTTCTCTTTTTAAGATATCAAGAACTGATTTTTTTAAGTTTGAAGCAGGTATTTCAACTGTATCCTTAAATACTGAATTAGCATTTCTAATTCTTGTGAGCATATCTGCTATAGGATCACTCCACATTATGCTTCCCTCCTTACCAACTTGCCTTTTTTACACCGGGAAGTTTTCCTTCCAAGGCCATTTTCCTAAAACACACTCTACACAATCCAAATTCTCTGTAAATTGCACGAGGTCTTCCACAAACTTCACATCTATTATATTCTCTTGTCTTATATTTTGATCCTCTTTTCCATTTTTCTACCATAGCTTTTTTTGCCATTTAATCTATCCCTCCAGTCATTATCTTTTGAATGGGAATCCAACGAATTCAAGCAATTTTTTTGCTTCATCATCGGTATTTGCTGTAGTAACAATGGCTATATCCATACCTTGTACTCTTTTTACTTCGTCAGGTTTTAATTCAGGAAATACCACTTGTTCTGTTAATCCAAAGTTATAATTTCCTCTTCCGTCGAATGAATCAGAAGGTAATCCTCTAAAGTCTCTTAATTTAGGAAGAACTATGTTTACAACTTTGTATAAGAAATTGTACATATTTTTTCCTCTTAAGGTAACTTTAGCTCCTATTGGCATTCCTTCTCTGAGTTTAAAGTTAGCAACACTTTTCTTAGCCTTTACTATAACAGCTTTTTGTCCTGTTATTTTTGTCAACTCATCAGCATGTTTAACAACTATATCTTTATTTCTAGTTGCTTCTCCCATACCCATGTTTATAACAATTTTGTCTATTTTAGGCACTTGATGTTTGTTTTTGTAACCAAACTCTTTCATGAGTGCTTCAACGACTTCATTGTCGTATTTGTCTCTAAGTGGTATATATTCACTCATTTTTATTCCTCCTCATTACGCCTTATCAATTATTTCGCCACATTTTTTACAGTAACGAACTTTTTTACCATCTTCAAGTTTCTTGTAGCCAACTCTTGTTGCGTTTCCACAGCTAGAACAAACTACCATTACTTTTGATGAGTAAATTGGGGATGGTTGTTCGATTATTCCGCCTTCCCTCATTTGTTGATTAGGTCTTTGATGCTTCTTAACTACATTTATATTTTCAACAACCACTTTGTTGTATTTTGGTATTACTCTCAATACTTTACCGGTTTTTCCTTTATCTTTTCCAGAAATTACCTTTACAGTATCTCCATTTTTTATTTTCATTATTTCACCACCTCTGTTTACCAGACTTCTTTTGCAAGTGATGCAATTTTTGTATATCCTGCATCTCTTATTTCTCTTGCAACAGGACCAAATACCCTAGTTCCTAACGGCATCTTATTTTTATCTATTAAAACTGCTGCGTTATCATCAAATCTAACATAAGTTCCATTGCTTCTTCCAATTTCTTTATGTGTTCTAACAATAACTGCTTTTACTACTTGTCCTTTTTTTATATCTGTGTTAGGTACAGCTTCTCTAACAGAACAAACAACTACATCTCCTACACTACCAGTTGCTCTATGAAAACCACCTAAAACTTTTATTACTTTTAATACTTTAGCACCTGAATTATCGGCTGCTCTGAGGTAAGATTCTAATTGAACCATTAGTTTTCACCTCCGTTTTCTTCCACAGCTTCGGGTGTTTCGTTTAAAATCTTTGTAACAACAAAATTTGTTGTTTTTGAATATTTTCTTGATTCTTCTATTTCTACAATGTCACCCATTTTACATGCATTATTTTCATCATGTGCATGATATTTTTTTGTTCTTTTAATTGTCTTTTTATAAACTGGGTGTTTTACAAAATCTTTTACTTCAACAGTTACAGTTTTATCCATTTTATCGCTTATAACTGTTCCCACAATTACTTTTCTTGGCATCCAAATTACCTCCTTATACCCAGTTCTCTTTCTCTTAAAATGGTCTTAATTCTACCAATATCTCTTCTCACATACTTTAATTGTGCAGTATTTTTTAATTGACCAAGTTCGAGCTGGAATCTAAGTTCGAATAATTTTTTCTTTGTATCTTCTAATTTTTGAGTTAATTCTTGATCTGTTAAAACTTTTAATTCTGCTGCTTTCATTAATACTCACCCCCTATTTGGTACCTGGGAACTATCTTTGTTCTTACTGGTAATTTAGTTGCAGCATAATTGAGAGCTTTTTTTGCAAGTTCTGGATCCACTCCACCTATTTCAAAGAGAACTTTTCCAGGTTTTACAACCGCTACCCAACCATCAACGTCACCTTTACCTTTACCGAGTCTTGTACCGATTCCTTTTGATGTAAATGATTTATCAGGGAATATTTTTATATATACTTTACCATTTCTTTTTAATGTTCTAACCATTGCAAGTCTACATGCTTCAATTTGTCTTGCAGTTATCCAAGCACCTTCAAGAGATTTTAAACCTAAATCTCCAAAGTGTACGTTTGTTCCACCTTTTGCCATACCATTCATGGATCCACGTTGTGATTTTCTATATTTAACCTTCTTTGGCATTAACATTGTTAATTACCTCCTCGTTCTTATAACTGTACGTCGCCTTTGTAAATCCAGACTTTTATACCTGTTGTACCATATTTAGTCTGAGCTTCCGTTGTTGAGTAATCAAGGTTTGCTTTTAAAGTTTGTAGCGGTAATCTACCTTCCATATATGTTTCAGATCTAGCAATATCCGCTCCACCAAGTCTTCCTGATACCATTATCTTTATACCTTTTACTCCTCTTTTCATTGCATTATTTATTGCTCTTTTCATTGCAACTTTATGAGAAATTCTTCTTAACAATTGATTTGATACATCTTCAGCAATTAGTTTTGCACTTGAATAAGGATTTCTAACTTCTTGTACAAAAACTTTTACCGCTCTTTCATTTACTATTTTTGATAATTCTTCTCTTAATTTTTGAATTTCAGAGCCTTTTTTACCAATTATTATTCCAACTCTTGAAGCAAAAATTTCTAATTTAACCATTGAATCGCTTGGTCTTGAAATAATAACTTCTGAAACTCCTGCTCTTTGATATTTATCTTCAACATATTCTCTTATTTTTCTATCTTCATGAAGATATTCTCTATATTTATTTTCATTGAACCATGTTGATTTCCAAGGCTGTGAAATTCCAACCCTAAAGCCTGTTGGATGTACTTTTGAACCCACGGAATTTTCACCTCACTTAAATGTTTTTATCTTGAACGGTTATTGTTATGTGGCTAAATCTCTTTTGAAGGATATCTGCTTTTCCTCTTGATCTTGGCCACATTCTTTTCATTCTTGGACCTTCATTAATTTGAATTTCTTTTACAAATAAATTTTCTGGTTTTAATCCAAAATTATTTTCTGCATTTGCAATTGCTGACATTAATACTTTATTAATTAATGTTGCAGATTTTTTTGGACTAAACATTAATATTTGAAGCGCTTCACTTACATTTTTTCCTCTAATACCATTTGCAACAGCTCTACATTTTGTTGGAGAAATTCTCAAATTCTTTGCTTTAGCTGTAGCACTTGTTCTTGGTTTTGCTGCTTCTGCTTCTTTTCTTATTTTATGAAAAACAGATTTTTTTACTCTTCTTCCGTCTTGAACTCTTGAAATATTTGAAGCCATGACTTTTTTCGCCTCCTTATCTTACTTTCCCTTTGGCAGCTTTTTTATCAACATGTCCGCCAAATCTTCTTGTTGGAGCAAATTCACCAAGTCTGTGACCTATCATTTGTTCTGAAATATATACAGGTATATGTTTCATTCCATTGTGAACTGCTATTGTGTGACCAACAAATTCCGGGAGTATCATTGATGCTCTTGACCATGTTTTTAATACTTTGTTTTCTCCCTTTTCGTTCATTTCCCTTATCTTTTTTAGAAGTGAAGGGTGGACATATGGTCCTTTTTTTAAAGATCTGCTCATTTAAAAGGCACCTCCTAAATTATCTACCTTTTCTTCTTCTTACTATAAATTTATCGGAACTCTTTTTACCTCTTCTTGTTTTATATCCTTTTGCTGGTAATCCCCAAGGTGATTGTGGTAAGTGACATTTAGCTGCTCCTTCTCCACCACCCATTGGATGATCTACTGGGTTCATAACCATACCTCTAACGTGTGGTTTCCATCCCATCCATCTTCTTCTTCCAGCTTTACCATGAACTTCATTTTTATGATCTTCATTTCCTACTGTTCCTATTGTTGCTATACAAGTCATTCTTACTCTTCTTAATTCACCTGATGGCATTTTCAAAAGTGCGTATCTTCCTTCTTTTGCCATTAATTGTGCATATGTTCCAGCAGATTTAGCTATTTTTCCACCTCTACCTGGTTCAAATTCTATGTTATGAACAAGTGTACCAAGAGGAATATTTTCAAGTGGTAATGCATTACCAACTTTTATTTCTGCATTTGCACCATTTAATAATTTATCTCCAACTTTTAATCCTTTAGGAGCTAATATATATCTTTTTTCTCCATCAGCATATACCAAAAGTGCAATATTTGCTGTTCTGTTAGGATCGTATTCTATACTAACTACTTTAGCTGGTATATCAAATTTATTTCTTTTAAAATCAATTATTCTATATCTTCTTTTGTGTCCTCCACCTCTAAACCTTAGGGTGACTCTACCATAATTGTTTCTTCCACCTGTCTTTTTAAGAGGAGCTAACAAAGATTTTTCTGGTTTATTAGTTGTTATTTCTGAAAAATCTGTTGTAAGCATGTATCTTCTTGACGGTGTTGTTGGTTTGTATCTTTTAAGAGCCATTATCATTTCACCTCTCTTACATATTGCCTTGTAATTCTTTGATTACATAGCCGTCAGCCAACTTAATTATTGCCTTTTTCCATTGTCTTGTGTATCCTTCATGTCTACCAAGTCTCTTTGGTTTTGCTTTTACATTCATTGTTTTTACATCAATTACTTTTACATTAAAAAGTAATTCTGCAGCTTCTCTTATTTCTAATTTATTAGCATCTCTGCTAACTTCAAATGTATATTTTCCTTCGCCCATTAATGTATATGTCTTTTCTGTGAGGATTGGTTTTACAATTATATCATATGCTCTTACTTTTTCCATTATCCGAGCACCTCCTCAATCTTTGCAACTACAGCTTTTGTAATTACAACCTTTTCATTGTTTATTAAATCAAAAACATTCAAACCATCTATGTTAGTTTTTTCTTGACTAGGATTATCAGCAATTAAAACCTTTACTTTAGGTAAGTTTCTTGCAGATAATTTAACATTTTTATATTCTTCTGATTTTTTTGGAAGAACAAATAAAGTCTTTTTATTTTCAACACCAATTTTTTTAATAATGTCTTTCATTGTTTTTGTTTTTGGCGCATCAAATTTTATATCTTCAAGAACCATCAAGTTGTTTTCACTAACTCTAACACTCAAAGCTGATTTTAATGCTAATCTCTTCATCTTTTTGTTTAATTTCTTTTCATAACTTCTAGGTTTTGGTCCAAAAGTAACTCCACCATGTCTAAAAATAGGTGATCTTGTTGAACCTGCTCTTGCTCTACCTAAATGTTTTTGAGCCCAAGGTTTTCTTCCTCCACCTCTTACTTCTGCTCTGGTTTTTGTTGAAGCTGTACCTGATCTTTTATTTGCAAGTTGCATATCAACATATCTGAATAAAAGATCTGCATTAGGTTCAATACCAAAGATATCTTCTCTTAGCTCAACTGTTCCTACTTTTTCACCGTTGATATTCAACATATCTAACTGAGCCATCTTTTTCTTTCCTCCTTATCACGTTTTCGGGCGTTTATTATTTTTTAACTGCTTCTCTTATGATTATTAATCCGCCCCTCGCTCCTGGAACTCCACCTTTAACTGCTATAAGGTTATTTTCTGCATCTATGTGTACGACTTGAGAGTTTAATACTGTTGTTCTTTTATTTCCATAATGACCATGCATTTTTTTACCCTTTAAAACCCTTGCTGGGTAAGTATGTTGTCCTGTTGAAGCTAACGCTCTATGAAATTTAGAACCATGTGATACTTCTCCTCCACCAAAGTTCCATCTTTTCATAGCACCTGCATAACCTCTACCTTTTGAGGTACCAATAATATCTATTTTTTCATTTTCTTCAAAAATAGAAACATTAATTTCTTGACCTAATTGGTATTCATCAACATTTTCAACCCTAAATTCTTTTAAAATTCTCAATGGTTTTACTTCTGCTTTTTTCAAGTGACCTAAAAGAGGTTTAGTTAACTTTCTTTCAGCTATTTCTTCATATCCAACTTGAATTGCATCATAACCATCTGTTTCTTTCGTTTTCTTTTGAGTTACAAAACAAGGTCCAGCTTTTACTACTGTGACCGGGATAGCTTTTCCATCCTTGTAGATTCTTGTCATTGCAACTTTTCTTCCAATTAAACCTTTCATATTACACCTCCAGAGCCCGATCTTTTAATTTAAGCTTTTATATCTACTGCAACTCCTGCAGGAATATTCACCTTCAACAATTTAGTAACTGTTTCTGATGATGCATCATAGATAAAAATAACTCTTTTGTGAACCTTTTTTTCAAATTGTTCCATAGAATAAGCGTATTTATGCGGTGATTTAACAACCGAATAAACCGTTCTTTCTACAGGCAATGGGATAGGTCCAGATACCCTTGCATCTACTTCTTTAACTGCTTCTATTATCTTCTTTGCAGAATCATCAAGAAGTCTGTGATCATATGCCTTTAGTTTTATCTTTATAAACTTCTTAGCCACTTTATCAAGTCCCTCCTTGCAATCGAATAGGAAGGGGAGCATACCACTCCCCGGCTTTTTCCTTGATTATTTTAACTTTATTTTATTTCAATTACATTTTATTATTCTATTATTTCTGTAACAACACCTGAAGCAACAGTTCTTCCGCCTTCTCTAACAGCGAATCTCATGTTAGCTTCCATAGCAACTGGATAGATTAATTCTATTGTCATTACTATGTTGTCACCAGGCATAACCATTTCTGCACCTGAATCAAATTCTTCTAATGTTCCAGTAACATCAGCTGTTCTAATGAAAAATTGTGGTCTATATCCTTTTGTAAATGGAGTATGTCTTCCACCTTCATCTTTTTTAAGAACATAAACTTGTGCTTTAAATTTCTTATGTGGTGTAACTGATCCTGGTTTTGCAAGAACTTGTCCTCTTTTTACTTCATCTTTATCAACACCTCTAAGAAGACAACCAACATTATCTCCAGCAACTCCTTCATCGAGAAGTTTTCTGAACATTTCTACACCAGTACATACTGTTTTCTTTGTTTCTTCTCCAATTCCAACCATTTCAACTTCGTCAGATGGATGAATTGTACCTCTTTCAATTCTTCCAGTAACAACTGTTCCTCTTCCTGTAATTGTGAAGATATCTTCTATTGGAAGAAGGAATGGTTTATCAATTGGTCTTTCTGGATCTGGGAAGTAGCTATCTACAGCATCCATTAATTCATAAATCTTGTTAACCCATTCATCATCTGTTGAATCTGATTCTAATGCTTTAAGAGCAGATCCTCTGATAACAGGAACATCGTCTCCAGGGAAATCGTAAGAAGAAAGAAGTTCTCTTACTTCCATTTCAACTAAGTCGATTAATTCTTCATCATCAACCATATCTGTTTTGTTTAAGAAAACAACTAATGCAGGAACATTAACTTGTCTTGCAAGAAGAACGTGTTCTCTTGTTTGTGGCATAACTCCATCTGTTGCAGCAACAACAAGTATTGCTCCATCCATTTGAGCTGCACCAGTAATCATGTTTTTAATATAGTCAGCATGACCTGGACAGTCTATATGTGCATAATGTCTTTTTTCTGTTTCGTATTCAACGTGTGATACGTTTATAGTGATACCTCTTGCTCTTTCTTCTGGAGCCTTATCGATCATATCAAATGGAGTAAAGTCTGCTCCACCTTTTTTTGCTAAAGATTTTGTTATAGCTGCTGTTAAAGTTGTTTTACCATGGTCAATATGACCTATGGTTCCAATGTTCATATGTGTCTTATTTCTGACAAACTTTTCTTTGGCCATTCGGATTTCCTCCCTTTTTTTTTATAGATATGTAGTATACAATTGATATTATACATTATTTTTTGTTTTAGTTCAACTTTTTTTTAGTCTTCTTTGTTAATAATTTTTTCTGCAACTGATGCAGGAACTTCTTCATAATGATCAAAATGTAATGAATTAGTTGCTCTACCTTGAGACAATGATCTCATTGCTGTTGTATATCCAAATAATTCTGAAAGAGGTACTAATGCATGAATTATTCTTGTATTAGTATTTCCAACATTTTCAAAACCTTCTATTCTTCCTCTTCTTGAATTCAAATCAGCAATTATATCTCCCATATATTCTTCAGGTGTAGTTACATCTGTTTTCATTATAGGTTCAAGAAGTACTGGTTTACATTGTTTTGCTGCTTTCTTGAATGCTAAAGAACCAGCAATTTTAAATGCCATTTCAGAAGAGTCAACTTCATGATACGAACCATCATAAAGAGTAACCTTAACATTTACCATTGGATAACCAGCCAAAACACCATTTTGTAATGATTCTTTAATTCCATTTTCAACAGCTGGTATATATTCTCTTGGAATATTTCCACCAACAACTTTATTTTCAAAAACAAATGTTTCTTCACTATCAGATGGTAATGGTTCTACTATCATTTTAACATGACCATATTGTCCTTTACCACCAGTTTGTCTTACAAATTTTTCTTCAACATCTGTTTTTGCTTTAATTGTTTCTCTATAAGCAACTTGTGGTTTACCCACTTTAACATTAACTCCAAATTCTCTTTTAATTCTATCTACAATGATTTCAAGATGAAGTTCTCCCATTCCAGAAAGAATTGTTTCAGCTGTTTCAGGGTTAACTTCTGCTTTTAAACTTGGATCTTCTGAAGTTAAAGCATTTAATGCTTTAGATAATTTTTGTTCATCATTTTTTGTTTCAGGTTCAATTGAAACAGAGATAACTGGATCTGGAAATTCAAGATTTTCAAGAATTTCTTCTGAGCCTTCAAGAGATAATGTATCTCCAGTAGTTGTATCTTTTAAACCAACTATACCAACTATATCTCCAGCTCTTGCATAGTCAACTTCTTCTCTTTGATCAGAATGCATAAACATTAATCTTGAAACTCTTTCTTTCTTACCTTTAGTTGTATTTAAAACATAGCTACCTTTTTCCATTTTACCTGAGTAAACTCTAGCAAAGGTTAATTTTCCTACAAAAGGATCTGACATTATTTTAAATGCAAGAGCCATTAATGGTTCATTTTCATCTGGATGAACATCTCTTACAAATTCTTTAGTTCTATCATCATAAGCCTTTACAGGTGGTAAATCTAATGGAGAAGGTAAATAATCTATTATTGCATCAAGTACTGGTTGAACTCCTTTATTTTTAAATGATGTTCCACAGAAAACAGGAGTTATTTTAACTTCTATTGTACCTTTTCTTATAGCTGCTTTTAATTTATCTTCTGGAATTTCTTCACCTTCAAGATAAAGATCCATTAACTCTTCATCAAATTCAGCAGCTGCTGTTATTAAATCTTCTCTTTTTTCTTCTGCAAGTGATTGTAGTTCTTCTGGAATATCTCTATATTCCATTTGTGAACCATCTTCATTTACCCAATATAAAGCTTTCATTTTTATTAAGTCAACAACACCTGCAAAATCAGCTTCTGCACCAATAGCTATTTGCATAGCAACTGGATTGGCACCTAACTTATCAACCATTGTTTGAACAGCATTTAAAAAATCTGCTCCTATTTTATCCATTTTATTCATATATGCTATTCTTGGAACATTGTATTTATCTGCTTGTCTCCAAACTGTTTCTGATTGTGGTTCAACACCAACTTGTGCATCAAATGTTGCAACTGCACCATCAAGTACTCTAAGAGATCTTTCAACTTCAACCGTAAAGTCCACGTGACCTGGTGTATCGATTATATTAATTCTATGATCCTTCCAAAATGCAGTGGTTGCAGCAGAAGTTATTGTAATACCTCTTTCTTTTTCTTGATCCATCCAGTCCATTGTTGCAGTTCCATCATCAACAGAACCAATTTTATGTTTTTTACCTGTATAATAAAGAATTCTTTCAGTTGTAGTAGTTTTTCCAGCATCAATATGAGCAATTATTCCTATATTTCTTGTTCTATTTAGAGTATATTTTCTCTCTTTCACAGCAACTTCCTCCTAAATTACCATCTATAATGAGCAAATGCCTTGTTTGCATCAGCCATTTTATGAAGGTCGTCTTTTCTTTTTACAGAAGCTCCAGTACCTTTATGAGCATCCAATAATTCGTTTGAAAGTCTTTCAACCATTGGTTTACCACTTTTACTTCTTGCTGAAGCAACTATCCATCTTAATGCTAAAGAAATTGCTCTTTCTTCTGCAACTTCAAAAGGAACTTGATAGGTAGATCCTCCAATTCTTCTTGATCTTACTTCTATTAAAGGTCTTACATTATTAACTGCTTTATTCAAAGCATCCATTGCTTCTTCACCTGTTTTTTCTTTTAATATTTCTAATGATTTATAAACAATTTCTTGAGCTTTTGATTTTTTACCATCTTGCATTACTTTATTTACTAATTTAGTAACCAAAACATTACCATAAACTGGATCTGCTTCTATTGGTCTTTTTTCGGCTCTTTTTCTTCTCATTTCCTACCCTCCTATTATTTCTTTGCTTTAGGTCTCTTTGTACCATACTTTGATCTTGATTGCATTCTTCCATCAACACCTGCTGTATCAAGAGTACCTCTTAAAATTCTGTATCTAACACCAGGTAAATCCTTTACCCTTCCACCTCTAATTAAAACATTAGAATGTTCTTGAAGGTTATGACCTTCACCTGGAATATAGGTAGTAACTTCTATTCCATTTGACAATCTTACCCTTGCAATCTTTCTTAAAGCAGAGTTTGGTTTTTTAGGTGTAGTTGTAGAAACCCTTACACAAACACCCTTTTTTTGTGGATTTCCTTGTAATGCAGGTGACTTAGATTTTGAAGTCATCTTTTTTCTTCCGAAACGTATCAACTGATTAATAGTTGGCATATGTATATTTGCCCTCCTTCCATGATTTATTTTTAAAAATACCATTTCCTATTGTACATTATTAAACTTTAATTTTCAATTAAATTAGGTTAAATTTTCACCACAAAATAAAACTTCTTAGAACATTTGTTTAGAATCTGTTGTTTCACTCAAAATAATATATTAAAATTCCTATATTATTGAGTGCATTCTAAACAAATGTTCTTTAATAAAAATACTTATTTTTTAAAAATATCTTTTGTAACCTGTTTTTAATTTTTTTATATATTGATTTGGAATCCTTTTTATAAAATCATTTTCTTTTTTCATAAAAACAAATGAATTTCTCATATAAGGGTTAACAGTTCCAGTTACTTGTTTTAATATATACAATTCATTTTTTGCTCTTGTTATTGCTACATAAAATAATCTCTCTTCTTCATCAATCCTTTTTTCTCTTATTGCCATTCCATTTGGAAAATCTCCTGGATTTACAGAAATTAATATAACAACTTTCCATTCTAATCCTTTAGATCCATGTATTGTTGTTAATGTAACTTCTTTTTCTTCTTTTTCTTTTCTACTTGATGAAACTTTAATATTTTCACTCAAAGTCATTTCTTCAAGGAATTTTTCAAGGGTTTCATATTTATCTGCAATTTCAATAAATCTTTCTATATCCATATTTCTTGAACGCGAGTCTTTAAAGGTGAGTTTAGAATACTCTTTATAATGATTTTTAAATACATATTCAATTATATCAGAAGCAGTATTATTTTTAAATAATTCTACAAAAAAATTCAATACATTTTTATTTTTCTTCAATAATGAGGTTTCTAATCCAATTTCTAAATTTTTATTATCATTTAAACTATCAAATATGTTTTCATAAACTCTCACAGCTGTTTTACTTCCTATTTTGGGAAAAAGTTTTAAAGCCCTTGTCCACGATATTTTATCATATGGATTTTGAACTATTTTTAAAAATGATAAAATATCTTTTATATGTGCTGTTTCTATAAATCTTTTACCAGATAAAAGCCTGTAAGGAATTTTTTTAGAATCTAATTTTTGTTGTAATGTCATTGATAAAAAGTGAGATCTATACAATACCGCTATTTCATTTGGTTCTAATCCTTCATCAAGTTTTTCTTTTATTATTTTAACAACGGCTTCAGACTGTTCAAGATCATCAAAAGTTTCTATAATTATTGGTTTATCTATTGAATTTCTAACTGATTTTAATGTTTTATGAACTGAATTCAAAGGAATCATTTCATTAACTAAATTTACTATTTCTGGTGTACTTCTATAATTTGTTTGAATTTTAAATAAAGTTGAATTTTCCATAAATTCTTTTACATTTTCAAATCTTGCTCCTCTAAAAGAATAGATGCTTTGCGAATCATCACCAACTGCTATTAAATTTCCATGAACAGAGGATAAAGCTTCAACTATCTCTAACTGTATTTTATTTGTATCTTGAAATTCGTCTACAAGAACATATCTATACTTAGATGAAATGAATTGTAATATTTCTTTATTCATTCTAAACAAAACGGCAGTATTTACTAAAATATCATCGTAGTCCATAGCATTTATATCTTTCTTTATTTCTGCATATTTTTGCCATATATATTCAATGTCATTTTCATATTCAATTAAATTTGAAGATACTTCTAATATACTTTCTCTTAAAGATTTTAATGTGTTTTTAGAATAACTTATTATTTTCATAATTACATTTTCTTTTGGAAGTTTTTGAGCTCTATCTCCTATATTTTCTTTATATTCATTACGTGCTATTTTCAAAACATCTTTTGCATCTTCACTATCTAATATAGTAAAGTTATTTTTGTATCCTAATTTTCCTGCATATCTTCTCAAAATAGCATTACAAACATGATGAAAGGTACCTGCCGTCATTTCTTCTATATCAGAATTAGTAACATTTTTTACTCTTTCTATCATTTCTTTTGCTGCTGCTCTTGTGAAAGTTACCAATAGTATGTTTTTAGGATTTATACCATTATACATTAAATATGCTATTTTGTAAGTTATTACTCTTGTTTTACCTGAACCAGGTCCAGCTATTATCAAAGATCTACCTCTTGAATTAACAACAGCTTCTAATTGTTCTGAATCTAATTCATTTTTTATAAATTCCGGTATATTAGTTTCAAGTTCGAAGATATCTTCGTCCATAAACTCCCCCTAAAATATTTTTTTACCAAGCATAGATCTCAATTCTTTTAATTGTGCACTTCTACTTGGATGTCTTAGTTTTCTAAGTGCTTTTACTTCTATTTGTCTTATTCTTTCTCTTGTTACATTAAAAAATTGACCAACTTCTTCAAGTGTTTTTATTTTACCATCTAAAAGTCCATATCTCATTTTTAAAACTGTTGCTTCTTTTGGTTGAAGTGTATCTAATATTTTTTCAATCTCTTCTCTTAATATCATTTTAACAGCTGCTTCTTCTGGATGATCTATATTATCATCTGCTAAAAAATCTCCTATTGAAGAATCATCGTCATCAGATCCTGTTATAGGGGAATCTGCAGAAATTGTTTCTCTTGCTGCCATTAATATTTCATTTATCTTATCTTCTGATTTATCCATTAACTTTGCTAATTCTTCATTCGTAGGGTATTTACCATTATCCTGTAAAAACTCTCTTATAATTTTATTGAGTCTATTTATAGTTTCAACCATATGAACAGGTATTCTTATAGTTCTTGCTTGATCAGCAATAGCTCTTGTTATTGCTTGCCTTATCCACCAAGTTGCATAAGTAGAAAACTTAAAACCTTTTCTCCAATCAAATTTATTTACTGCTTTTATTAATCCTATATTTCCTTCTTGAATTAGGTCGAGAAAAGATAGCCCTCTTCCTATATATCTTTTGGCAATACTTATAACTAATCTTAAATTAGCTTTTATTAATTCATCTCTTGCGTGTTTATCGCCTTTTTGTGCTCTCATTGCAAGTTGTTTTTCTCTTCTTGTTGTTAAAAGATTTATCCTTCCTATTTCTTTTAAATAAATTTTAATTGGGTCATTCAATGCCATATTATCGAACATTTGCATTGAAGCAGAATCAAACATCTTTAAAACATCTTCTTCTGATTGAATTGGCTCATCATCAATTGAAATTTGATTTTCTATTATTTTTATATTTGATTTTTCAAGTTCTACGTATATACTTTCTATAAATTCACTGTTAAACTCATCCGTATCAGCTGGAATACATTTATCCACTTCATCATAAGTTAACTTATTACCATTTTTTTTAGCTTGAGTCTTTAATTTTTTTATTATACTTTGCACATCTCTGTGTTTTTTTACATTTCTTCTTTTTAACTTTATTTTGTCATCGTCTACAATTTCAATTTCTGCAAGATCTTTTATTATTTCTGCAACATTTTCTTTTCCCTTTTTTACTACTTGAGCCATTTAATTACCTCCACGATTCATTTTTTTAGCTTTGCATATATTGCAATTATCTCAGATGTTATCTCTGCTCTTTCTTTTGGTAATTTTGTTGTCTTTAATTTTTCTTTTAAATTTAAAATTTTGTTTTTTAAAGATAAATTTTCAAAACTTTTTTCTATTCTAAATAAAATTTCTGATGGCTCTATATAAAGATCTTTTTCCCACATTTCTGAAATGATTTTAGATAATTTATCAGAAGATTGTTCTAATATTTCAGAAAGATCTAAATCATTCTTTATATACATCAAAAATTCTTTTAATGGTTGTTCTGAAAGTATTGTTGCATCGAAAGATTTCAAAATTTTTTTATATTCAGGATATTTTATCCATAAATATACAAAAGCTTTCCCCAAATCATAACCGATTTCCTTTTCAATTAGTTTAGAGTTTTGTTTAATTTCACTTATCATTTGGTTATTTGTTTTTGAAATCTCGTTTAAGATTTTCTCAATTAGTTCTTCTGGTTTATTTATTTCTTTAGATATTTTTTTTACAAAAGAGTTTGCAATTTCAAATCTTTTAGCATTATTAAATTTTTTATACCAAATTCCCATTTCTTTTAAGTATGCTTCCACGCCAAAATCATTTTTTATATCATACTTTTTTAAAAAAGTTTCTGCAATGTATTCATGAAATTTATATGAATCTTTTAAAAGTTCAGCAATATATTTTTTGTCATACTTTTTTACAAGTTCATCAGGATCTTTTTCTTTATACTTTGCAACAGCAATTTGAAAATCTTTACTTTGTAATGTATCTATTGCAGATATTGTTGCTCTTTGCCCCGCATCATCATTGTCAAACATTGTAACAATTTTTTTAGTCAATTTCATAATATCAAATGCATGATTTTTAGTAAGTGTTGATCCCAACACGGCAACAACATTTTTAAATCCATATTTATACATTGAAATTGCATCAAAATAACCTTCAACAATTATTGCAAAATCATTTTGTTTTATAAATTCTTTATTTTTATAATAAAGATATAATATTTTTGATTTTTTAAAATATTCATTTTCAGAAGTATTTATATACTTAGGTCCATCGATATTTTCTATTAATCTTCCAGAAAAACCTGCCATTAATCCATTATTATCTCTTATTGGAATTATAAGTCTATTCTTAAATACTTCTCTACTTTCATTTAAAAGTCCTGCATTTATTGCTACATCTTTATCTATTAAATTTGATTTCAAAAAATTTTCTACTTCTTTTCCAGTAGAGTATCCTATTTCAAATTCTTCAACTAGATCTTTATTAATATTTCTTTTTTTTAAATATTCCCACACTTTATTTTTATAGCTTAAATTTAAAAGTTTTTCCGTATATATTTTTGATATTTCTTCATTTAATTTTATTTCTTCTGACACTTTTTTTTCTTTAAAATCAAATTCTATACCAGCTAATTTTGATGCTTTTTTTACAGCTTCAATAAATCCTATTTTTTCATATTTTTCTATAAAGTTAATTACATCTCCATGTGCTTTACAACCAAAGCAATGATATGTTTTACTTTCTGGAAAAATATAAAAAGAAGGTGTATCTTCTGCATGAAAAGGACATAAGGCTGTATAGTTTTTTCCAGCTTTTTTTACACTTATATAATTACTTATTACATCAACAATATCCAATTTTTCTTTTAGTTCAAAAGTAAGTTCTTTTAAATCATTGTATTTTTTCATTTTTATCATTCCCCGCTTAAAAAAAGAACGGCTCCTGAGAACCGTTCTTGATTGATTTGAAAAAAATGAATATTATCTTTTTGAAAATTGCATCTTTTTTCTTGCTTTTCTGAAACCAACTTTCTTTCTTTCTACTTTTCTTTGATCTCTTGTTAACATACCTTCTTTTTTTAAGATAGGTCTTAATGTTTCGTCAAATTGAAGTAATGCTCTTGCAATTCCAAGTCTAACTGCACCTGATTGTCCACTTAAGCCTCCACCATTTATTCTTATGACTAAGTCAAATTTATTTTCATTTTGTGTAACAACTAGTGGATCCATTGCATGCTTTTTCCAAACTGAATTGTTATTAAAATATTCAACTGAATCTTTATATTCTTTTCCATTAATTTTTATTTTACCTTCACCTGGTCTGAGATGAACTCTTGCAACTGAAGTCTTTCTTCTTCCTGTTCCATAGTAATCTATGAATTCAGCCATTTAACTCTTCCCTCCTTATAATTCTATTTTTTCTGGTTTTTGTGCAGTATGTGGATGTTCTGGACCTGCATAAACCTTTAATTTTTTCAACATTTGCTTTCCAAGAATACTTTTTGGAAGCATACCTTTAACAGCATGCATAATAACTCTTGTAGGGTGTTTTTCTAACATGTGTCTTGCTTTTGTTTCTTTTAACCCTCCTGGATAGTTAGAATGTCTATAATAAATTTTCTGTTCTAATTTCTTACCTGTTAAATGTATTTTTTCAGCATTTATAACTACAACAAAGTCTCCTGTATCTATAAATGAAGTATATGTTGGCTTTGTTTTACCTTGAAGTATCATAGCTATTTGAGATGCTAATCTTCCTAATGTTTTACCTTCTGCATCTACTAGATACCATTTTCTTTCTATTTCCGTTGGCTTTGCCACATAAGTCTTTTGTGTCATTTTGGAAGCCATTATTCCTTCCTCCTTTCATTTCTCAAGTATATTTTTAGTTTTTCTATAAATAAAATGTGCGATAATCGAGTCTATCGTAAACTTTATAAAATTAAATGCCATTAAAAATTCAAAAAAAGTAAGTATATCCATATAATATTGTTTTTTAAATTGAACAGCAATATCTCCTATACTTTTAACATCATTTAACCAAAATGGTAATGCTACAAAATAATTGAAAAAACACATAACAAGACCAACAGTCAAAGATGTAATAAGATATAAAAAATAACTTTTTATTTTTTTCTCTTCATTAATTGATTTCTTTACAAAATACAAGCCTGAAATATAAGCAAGTCCAGCAGAAAATCCCATTAAAATACCTATTGGTCCTCCACTACCAGCCTTTAATAAAAATAAAATACTTTTTACACTCAAAGTAAAAAAAGCCGGTATCCATCCATAAAGTAAAACAACTAATGCAATAAGAGAATCACTTGGATCAAATTTTAAAAAACCTACTGCAGGAAATATAGGGAATTCTATAAAAGTCAATAAAAAAGATAATCCTGCAACTATACCTGAAATCGCTAATTTTTTAGAGCTATTCATTATTCTGTTATTATACTTACATACTTTCTGTTATTTTTATCAAAAAACTTTACTTTTCCATCTGCTGTAGCAAATATTGTAAAGTCTTTTCCAAGTCCAACATTTTTACCTGGATGGATTTTTGTTCCTCTTTGTCTCACAATTATACTTCCAGCTTTAATGAATTTTCCTTCTGGACTCTTTATACCTAAATATTTAGGATTACTATCATGTCTATTGTGGTCAACACTTTTAGCAAAAAGTTGCAAATTCATTTTCATTTATTATTTCACCTCCACTTTCAAATGTTTCGGATAATCTTCTTCGATTCCCATTAAGGCTTCTTTCATGTACTTTACAAGTTTTATAGTCATTTCATCATTAGATATTATTTTTATCTTTAAATAACCTTCTTTGATTTCACAATTAGCTGTTTTTTCTTCTAACAAAATTTGAGCTACAAATTGAGTTATTGAACTAACAGCACTGCAAACTATATCTTGTCCTACGTTTGCGTACATTGCATGACCTTTTACTAAAATTTCATTTCCTTTAAAAATAGCTTTTATCATCCAACAATTTTTGTTATTTTTAAAGCTGTATAATTTTGTCTATGGCCCATTCTTCTTCTATACATTTTTCTTCCTCTAAATTTAACAACTAAAATTTTGTTGTCTCTTCCGTGTTCAACAACTTCTGCCTTTACACTTGCACCTTCAACAAATGGTTTTCCCATTTTTGCTCCATCTTCGCTCTTTAGGAATACTACTTTGTCAAAAACATATTCTGATCCTGCCTCTATACCTTTTACTGTTTCGGTATAAAGAACTTGACCTTCTTCTACCTTGTACTGCTTACCACCAAAGTCAATAATAGCGTACATAGTGTCACCTCCTGTTTTATGGAATAATAAGTTGGGACTAAAGGTACCAAAAAAAATTGGATTTAAAACCACAGTCCACTCGCTAATTCTATCATATTAGAAAAACAATTTTTATGAAAAATATGTAAATTTTTCATTGTTTTATCTTGTACACATCATCCACTAATTCAATTTTTTCTTCATTTATTAAATTCTCTATTCCCATATCTATTTTTAATTCATCTATAAATTGCTTTGGTATACCTTTTATTTTTCCAGAATTCATTTTTATCTTTTTTAAACAAAAATAAAATACTTTTTCTTTCTTTTCATTTGAAAAAGCGAGTAATTCTAGCATTTGATTTTTAAGCATCTTTTCAAACTTATCAGATTCATTTTCATTCTTTAATTGACTAAAAAAATCAGTATCTTGAATAATTTCATACTCAAAATCATCTAGTCCATAATAATCTATTATTCCTATATTATAATAAAATTTATCTATACCAATTATATCCCCTTTAGTATAAACCATTATAATACTTGAAGAATCTTCTGAAAATATTACTCCTATCGCTATACCAGATTTTATTTTATAAACTCCATCTATTTTAATTCCAAAATTTTCAATTAACGAATAATTCATTTGTTAGCCTCCGATAAGAAAATCTTATTATTCATATAGCTCATAGCATAATCCAACCAATTATTTTTACCATGAAATCTTAAAACCTCCCAATTTTTCTTTAAAAACTTGTTTATTATTTTTACATCATTAAATTTCATAGCAGCTATATAAACAACATAAAGCATTAAAGCTCTATCTTCCATAGTTATTATTCTATCAAACAACTCTAATAACATTGGTTCCCACTGTTCTTCTTCAAACTCATTCAGTGCTGATTTTAATAAATTAACAAATTTCATTATTGAAAACTCTTGTAAATATTGTTTTAAAAGACTTTCAAATTCATCAAATTTTTTTGGAACTTCAACTTCTTCTACATTCATTAAAAAATCAAAATTATCAATAAAATCTATAACATCCTCATCATCTTCAACTGCATATTCTTTTTCAGTTTTTCCAGATTTACATAAAAATACTTCTTCGGGATTTGGGAATTTTTTAGTTAATCCATAATATGCTAATGATATATAATTTTTGGATATATCTTTTAAAAGAAAATTCATATTTTCTTCTGATATATCAGAAATTTTTTCATATTCTTCATATTCAATATCTTCAACTACTTTATACGATGAAATTATTGGTATTTGTAATAAAAATGGAATAAACCCTATAAAATTATTAGAAGAATATTTTGTTTTTGAATCTGAAACAATCCCAGATTTTATATAAATAAATTTTTTTGGAACTTCATTTTTTTTCAATAAAGTTTTTCCTTTTTTTAATTTATTCATTATTTTTTCTCCTTTAATTTTAAAAATAAATCTATCTTTTTTGCAATATCTGGATAAAGATCTTCTAATTGTGACTTGACCTTTATCAATTTATCTTTTAATTTTTCAGTCCAAACCATTTTATTTAAATAATCATCTATATCATATCCATTTTGTATAAAAACAAAAGGATTATTTAAAAAATCAACTAAATTTTTATCTTTCCACTCGTTCAGATTTTTTGCAATGTCTGGATAAAGATCTTCTATTTGAGATATAACTTTGTTTATTTTTAGTTTAAGTTCATTAATATTGAATTTAAGTTTAGCATATTTCAAATATTGAATAACATCAAACCCTTTTGAAATAAAGGTTATTGGATCATCAAAAAAATCTGTTTTTTGAAAAACGTTTTTTACATTTATATATAATGGAACTTCAAAATTATTACCAATATATATAAAATTTTTTATTATTCTTGAAGCAACTGGTACTGATGAAGTTGTAGATAAAAGCCCTTTACCATCAACTCTAACCGAAACTCCTTTTGAACCAGTAAATCCAGTAAACCAAGTTGCATATTCTGCAGTACCCGTTTTTCCATGTATATCAATTCCATCAACATTGGCTTTTTTTCCACTTCCATTTTCAATAACGCCTCTTAAAAGTTGATTCATAGTGGAATAAGTTTCATTTGAAATGTTTACTTTTTTTTCTATTTCTGGATATTTTTTATAAATTAAATTTCCTTTTCTATCATATATTTCTGAAATAGAATAAATTTTAGGTATCAATCCATAATTTGGGAAAATACAAAAAGCTCTAACCATATTGTATGGATTACTTTCAAGTGTTCCTAAAGCTAAAGTTAAATCTGATGTATACTTTCCTTTTAGATTTATATTATTTATTAAAAAATTTTTTATTTGATCAATTGATTCTGTTGGAGAATTACCTATATGAGTAGCTAAATATATAGAAGGAACATTTAAAGAATGTATTAATGCATCTTTTAATTTAACTTCGCCTCTAAACTTATTATCAAAATTTTGTGGAGACCAACTACCAAAATTAATTGGTTTGTCTGGTAATATTGTATCTGGAGTATATCCTTTTTCAATAGCAAGTAAGTAATAAAATGGTTTTATATTAGACCCAATTTGTTTTAAAGACATAAAATTAGAGTATTGACTTCCCCAAAAACTTAATATTTTTCCATTTTTATTATTTATAACTATAGAAGATGTACTTGCATTTAAAGTAACTGATTCATAAACATCTTTATTAAAGGTAGTTTTTATTGTATATCCACCACCTTTTAATCCTATCTTACTTTCTTCTGATTTAGCTTGATATATAAAATTTAAATACTCTTTCTTATAATCCAACGGATATATTGTCATTTCATTTATTCTTTTTTCTATCTTAGCCTTATCTTTTATAAATGGGTTATTTTCTATAGAATATAAAAGTTTTATGGCTTGTTTTTTTGCTCTATCTGGATATCTATAAGGATTATAAAGTTCTGGACCATTTATTATTCCTACAAGAAGTAACATTTCTTCTGTATTTAATTCAAAAATATCTTTTCTAAAATATCTCATTGATGAAGCACCAAAACCAGATATATCATTTCCTTGATAAACACTATTTATATATCCTTCTAATATCTCATCTTTTGAATAAGATCTTTCTATAAAAAAAGCTAACATCATATCTAAAATTTTTCTTTTAAAAGTTTTTTCGTGTGAAAGATAAACAGTTTTAGCCAATTGTTGAGTTAGTGTACTTCCACCTTGAGAAAAGTTTTTTTCTTTGATATTTATGTAAAAAGCTCTTAATATAGCTTTTGGATTAACTCCAAAATGTTCAAAAAAATTTCTGTCTTCGGACCATATCAAATAGTATATTAATTCTTCAGGCACGTTCTCTAATTTAACATATTTGTATTTTGTTGGTAAAATCATCTCATTATCATCAAATAAATAGGTGTTATAATTTGAATTGACAAAAAATATAGATTTTGTATTTTTATAAAAAGAATTTGTATAAAAAAATATTATTAAAAAAGATATAAAAGTTAAAATAAAGCCACTTATAAAACTTTTCAAAATAATTCCTCCATTCACTAAAAGTCTAAAAATATTATACCATAAAGGAGCCTAAAATGAGATATTTATTAAAAATTAAAAAGCACGGAAAGTTTATTTATACATCACATCATGATACTAATAGAGCAATAGAGTATACCTTAAGAAGATTAAATTGTCCTATGAAATTTTCAAAAGGGTACCATCCAATACCTTCTTTTTCATTCTCTCCTCCAATACCTCTTGGATATATGGTTAAAGAATTATACATTGCTGTTGATACAATAAAAAATTTTGATTTTTCTAATTTTAATAAAAAATCTCCAAAAGGTTTAACTTTGATGGACGCAAAAATAGTTGATGATAAATATACTCCAGTAAATGAAATCAAAGGTTATTACATAACCGCTTATTTATCTAAAAATATGTATGAAAAATTATTAAAAATCAATCCTGAATTTTCAAATTTAAAAGCTTTCAAAAACAAAAAAAATATTTTTGTGATAGAATATTATAGAGATATAAAAAATTTTCATAATATTTTAAAAGACTTAAAATATGAAGAATATCAAAGAGAATTTGTTTATTTAATCTGTAAAAAAACATTATTAAAAAATAATTAAAACAATTATTTGGAGGGATCTATATGAAAAAAGTTCTTGTTGTTGATGATTCTGATGTTCTTAGAAAAATAATAACCTTTAATTTAAAAACCGCAGGTTATGAAATTTACGAAGCAACAAATGGAGAAGAGGGCTATAATAAAATAAAAGAAATAAAACCAGATGTCGTATGTTTAGATATAATGATGCCTATAATGGATGGCTTCACTGTTTTAAAAAAATTAAAAGAAGAAAATATAAACATTCCTATAATTGTTTTAACAGCTAAAGGCGGAGAATCAGATGAGGTTTATGCTATTTCTTTGGGTGCAAAAAAAGTAATGACAAAACCTTTTAGTCCAAAACTTTTATTAGATACAATAAAAGAAATCGCAGGTGAATGATGTGATAAATATTATTGATATATATTTAAAATTAAATAATATTCTAAACATTTTCAAAGATGATATAAAAAATATTTCTAATGAAGAAATTTCAAATAGAATAAATACTTTAATAGATAATTACATTGTGGAAATGAATAATTATAAATCTCAAATTGAAGAAACAACTATGATCTTACAAGCTCAATTCGAAGAAATATCAAGAACATATGAAGAACTCACAACCATATTAGATATAAGTAAACTCATTTTTTCTGTTAAAGATCCAAGATTAACTATTGATAAAATTGTTAATAGATTAAAAGATATAGTTGATTTTGAAAATGTAGTAATAGGAGAGTTTAACAATTCTACATTAGATCTTTCATTTAAACCTTTATTTTTAGAATTAACAACAACTGGTTTTGAAACTATCCCTAATTTAATAAATTATTTTTATAAAGAAAAAAATTTCAAAACAATTTTATCTGAAACCGATCCTTTAAATAAAAGCGAAAAATCTATATTATTAATTCCTATAAAATCAGATGTAAAAATTTGGGGCTTTGTTTTATTATATGGAAAAAAAGATAATTCTTTTTTCTTGGCTTCAGATAAAAAAATAATGGAATCAGTTACCGAACAATTATCTTTTGGATTTGATACAATGGATTATCTAAATGATCGAATAAAACAAGAAAAAATTTCAAATCAATTAAAATTTGCAAAACAAATACAAGAATCTCTTTTACCTCATGAAATTCCTAAATTAAAAAAAATAGAATCGTCAGCATTTTATCGTTCTGCATTTGATGTTGGAGGAGACTATTATGATCTTATAAAATTGGATGAAGATAGACTTTTTGGAATACTTGCCGATGTATCTGGAAAAGGTGTTCCTGCTGCATTAATAATGAGTTCCGTTAAAGCTGTTTTAAAAAGTCGTATAGAAAAAAGCGAATCAATAGAAGAATTAGCAATATATTTAAATCATTATCTTTCTCAAAATATTCCCGATGACACTTTTGTAACAGCAATATTTATCCTATTGAACTCTAAAGAAAAAAGTGTTAAAATAATAAACGCAGGTCATAATAATACTCCAATATTTATAGATGGAGAATATAAAATTTCAAAAGCATCTGGATTACCATTAGGCATCATCGAAGAAAATCCTTTAATAGTTGAAAATTACAACTATAAGGATTCGTTTTTGTTTGTAACTTATACAGATGGAATAACAGAGGCAAGAAATGGTGCTGGTGATGAATTTGAATATGAAAGACTTGAAAAATTAATAAAACAGAAAACACAAGAAAATATGGATGTAATAGTTAAAAGTATAATAGAAGCAGTAGATGATTTTGTAAAAGAAGCACCACAACACGATGATACTACTTTGTTAGCAATAAAAAGTTATTAAATATAGGAGGGATTCACATGTCAGGACATAATAAATGGTCCAACATTCAACACAGAAAAGGCGCACAAGACGCTAAGAAATCAAAAATTTTCACAAAGCTCATTAGAGAATTGACAGTTGCTGCAAGAGAAGGTGGCGACCCAGAATCAAATGCAAGATTGAGATCAGCAATAGAAAAAGCAAGAGACGCTAATATGCCAAAAGATAAGATTGAAACTGCTATAAAAAAAGGTACTGGTGAATTAGGTGGAGAAGAACTTTTCGAACTCATGTATGAAGGATATGGGCCAGAAGGAGTTGCATTAATAATTTCTGTTGTTACAAACAATAAAAATAGATCAGCTCAAGAAGTAAGACATATTCTTTCTAAACATGGTGGTTCATTAGCTGAAAGTGGTGCTGTTGCTTGGAACTTTGAAAAAAAAGCTTTAATAACTATACCAAAAGAAGAAATTGCTGATATGGATGAATTCATGATGGAAGCTATTGAAGCAGGAGCAGAAGACGTTGATGATTCAACAGATCCAGTAGAAATAACAGCAGCTCCAGATGCTCTTGGTACAGTAAGAGATGCTTTAAAAGATAAATATACAGTAAAAGCAGATTTAACTTATAATCCAAAAACAACTGTAAAATTAACAGGAAGCCCTGCTGAAAAATTATTTAAACTTTTAAATGCATTAGAAGAAAATGACGATGTACAAAATGTTTATGGTAATGAAGATATAGATGATGAAGAAATGGAAAGAATTGCAGAAAATATGTAATTAATAAAAACAAAAGGCGGGGACATTCCCCGTTTTTTTACTATTGGGGGATAAAATGATTAAAAAAATTATTTTTATTCTTTTTACTATAATAATTACACTATCCTTTTCTAATAATAATTCTAATAAAATTTTTTTAGTTCAAGACTACGGAAAAACTTTCAAATATTCTTTTGATTTTAAATTTAAATTAGAAGATATTTATTCAGCTTCTATAAATTATGAATTCAAATTTATAAATAATACTGTTGAAACATCAAAAATTAATGATATAATTAAATATGTGGAATTTTCACAACCAGGATTTGAAATAACTTATAGAAAATTAAACAGTATAACCTCTCCAGATTTTTTTAAAAAAAATTTTTTTGGCTATACAATCGTTATGGATAATTATATACTTTTATCTTTGAATGACCTTTATGCTGGAATAAACTTCCAAAAAGGCTTATTTCACACTTCTTATTGGATAAATACACAAAATTTTGAAAATTCCGAGATAAATATTGGTATAAATAATAATGAAATTGGAATTGATTTGAATTTATTTAATATAAAC